>JAZQQE010000085.1:0-13886 GCA_045628845.1 Oscillospiraceae bacterium | reverse complement strand
GCTCTCGAGGCCGAGGTTGGTTATAAATGCGTTCATGGGCGACTGGACGAAGCCGAAGTCACGCATGAGCTGGGCACCGGCTTTTTTCAGATAAGCCTGCTCGATGCCGTATTTCTTCGTATAGATGACGCCGTGATACGTCTCGTCAGGCGTGGTGAGCGCGGGATATTTGTCGGCGTGGGCCTCCCAGTCGAATTTGCCCGCTTCGACGATGGCGCCGCCGAGGCTCGTCGCGTGTCCGTCCATGTACTTCGTGGTCGAGTGAACGACTATGTCGGCTCCCCATTCGATCGGGCGGCAGTTTATCGGGGTCGGGAAGGTATTGTCTACGATGAGAGGTACTCCGTGCGCGTGCGCGGCCCTGGCAAAGCGCTCAATATCGAGCACGGTCAGAGACGGATTGGAGATGGTCTCGCCGAAGACGGCCTTGGTATTCGGCCTGAAGGCGGCGTTCAGCTCCTCGTCGGTGCAGTCGGGGCTGACGAAGGTGCATTCGACGCCCATGGTCTTCATGGTATTGGCAAAAAGGTTGTACGTGCCGCCGTATATCTCGGACGAGCTGACGAGATGGTCACCGCACGTGACGATATTGAATACGGCGCAGAAATTCGCCGCCATGCCGGAGCCCGTGAGCATGGCTCCCGTGCCGCCCTCGAGCGCGGCTATCTTCGCCGCGACGGCGTCAGTCGTCGGGTTGGCAAGTCGGGAATAGAAATAGCCCTCCTCTTCAAGGTCGAAGAGCTTGCCCATGTCTTCGCCGGTGTCGTATTTGTAGGTCGTGCTCTGGACTATCGGCAGAACTCTCGGTTCGCCGCTTTTGGGGGTGTAGCCGCCCTGTACGCATTCTGTCTCGATGCTTCTCATGGCTATGGTCCTTTCAATTCGTTATTCGGCAACGTGTGTCATATCGGGAGACGTGAGCTCCCTGTTGAAAGCTACGGTATCGCCCGCTTTGATGATCACCGTGTCGCAGTTTCCGCAGGCGTAGACCGTGTTTGCTATGGCTTCAAGGGATCTGTTGAGGCGTTCTATGCTTCCCACGATAAGGAGATGCTCCGTGAATGAGACCGTGCACACTCTGTTATCGAGCGTGACGGAGACGAGGCCGACCGCGTCGGACACGGGTGAAGAGTAGCCGCAGGTCGTCGTCACGTTCATCAGGGCGCGCAGAGCAGCCTCCTCGCGGGTCAGATATTTCTCTCGGTCTATCATCACATAGACCTCCGTGAGCCGCCCGTCACCGAGGCGCAGATAGAGCTGCTGCACGGTGTCGTTTTGTATGTCGTAGGAATCCTGATCGAACAGAGGCTCGTATTTGAGCGGCGAGGCTATGTCGAGATGTCCGTAGCTCTCGCATCTCTCGCCGTCGACGAGTATCTGCACGGCCTTCACGCCGTTTACCGAGCATAGGGAGTCGACGATGGAATATACGGCCATCCGCTCTCCGGCCGCAGTCTGCGGCTTGGAGGAAATAAATTCGTGCGACAGATCGACCGTGCACACGTCGCCCGTCTGCTTGACGGACAGAACCTGCGTCCCCTCCGGAATGATCTGCACGAGATCCCTGCCCTGCGGGCCGCGGGAGAGCTCGTCGAGGACGTATGCGCACATGCTCTTGTCCTGACCTATCGTGAGCGTATGGCGCTCGAGATGGAGGAAGCCGAGCGCACTGTCGGCAAAATAGAGCGATATCTGCCTCTCGTAATCATTCTCGTCAAGGTCGGAGAACAGTATCATATCCGGCGAAAGGAGCTCCTCGGCCGGCGCTCCGTCGACGTAGACGGAGACGTAATTGACTTCGTCGAGGCCGCACAGCGTCATCACGAGGCAGGCGCGCGCCATGCTCTTTTCGTAGGCAGCCATACCGTCGTACGCCGAATTGAAGTTAACGGTTAGGACACCGTCCTTGATAGAATAGGAGTTTATCGTCACGTCCTGCGGGAACGCGGCAACGCAGTCCCCGCTCCCGGGCTCCGCAGTCACGGCGCCGAGCGCCGCGTGCAGTCTGTCTGAGCCCATGCTGATGTGCACCGGGACGGGGACGAGCACGCCCTCCCCGAGGCGCCTTTCCGGGGCACGGAGATAATAGACGGTTATGGTCGGCCCGGAGTCTTCGCTTTCGCGGCCGTCGGAGCACGCGGAAAGAAGGCAGACCGTCATGATGAGCGCAAGAAGCGCCGCGGCAAGTTTTTTCATTCCGCCGCCTCTGCTTTCTTCGCGAGCGGGAACATGACGGTGAAGCTCGTGCCGCCGTGCTCCCTTGCCTTGACGGTTATTTTACCGCCGTGTCTCTCCACCATCTCTCTGACTATGCTGAGACCGAGACCGCTGCCGCCGACCTCGCTCTCACGCGATTTGTCGACGCGGTAGAATCTGTCGAATATATACGGCAGGTCCTCTTTTGGAATTCCTATGCCCGTATCGTTCACGATGAAATGCACCGACCCGTCGCGCGAATAGAGAAGCACCGTCACGCTTCCGCGGTCGACATTGTATTTTATCGCGTTTTCCACGAGGTTGAAAACTATCTGATGCAGATCGTCCGAGCCTGCGCTCACGCGGCATCCGTTTGAAAGGCGGACGTCGAGCCTGACCTTCTTCTCCGCCGCAAGAGCTTCGAGCATACGTATCGCCTTTTCGACGACCGTCTTCATATCGGATACTCCCGACGCTCCCGCTCCCGACTGGAGCCGGGATATGTTCATGAGCTTTTCGGTCGTTCTCGTGAGTCTGTCGGCCTCGCTGCCGATGTCCTGGATGAACTCGCGCATCGTGTCCCCGTCCATGTTGTCGGACTGGATTATGCTGTCTGTAAGGAGCTTGATTGCTGCAAGCGGCGTTTTCAGCTCGTGCGAGGCGTCCGATACGAAGCGCTGCCTCATGCTCTCCGTCTCTTCAAGGCGCTCTGCGAGCACGTTGAATTCGTTTGCAAGCCCGGAGAGCTCGTCTCTCCCTCTCACGTCGATGCGGGAGCCGTACTCACCGCTGCCGAGGCTCCTCATGGCTCTGAGTATGCTCTTTATGCGCTTTGTGAGGAGCCCGGAAAATACAAAAACGAGCAGCAGGGACAAAAAGAGAATGACGAGGGAGACCTTCCCGAGGTTTCCCCGCATGGCTTCAAGCATCCCCGCCTGCTCTGTATCGTAGTCGTAGATATATACCGCGCCAGTCGTGCCGCCCTCGAACGTCACGGGCATCGCGGCGCGGCTTATGAGCACGTCGTGCGTATATTTTGAACTGAATACGTTCTTGCCCTGCAGGGCCAGAATTATCTCGGAAAATACGGCGTATTTCCCGACGTTGTTGTCATACTGCGAGGTATCGTAGACGACGAGCGCGTCGTTATCGGTGACGACGAGTCTGGTCACCATGATGTTGCTGAGCATCGAGAGGACCTTTCCGACATCCTCCGCTCCGAGCGTTTCAAGCGACGAAAGCGACGACGACACTACCGCCGCCTGATTCTGCATGGATGCGTGCTTTGCCTCGAAAGCAGAATCCCTGAAGCTGGCGACGGGGTATATGTTCATGAATATGAGCAACGCCGCGATTATCAGGACGTATGCGATCGCGTATTTGAGCTGAACGCTGCTTTTTATGCTGAATGCGCGCGTACTAATCCTTGAAATAGTAGCCAACTCCCCATTTGGTCATGATCATTTCAGGCTCCGCGGGATTGCGCTCGAGCTTCTCGCGCAGACGGCGGATATGCACGTCCACCGTGCGTATGTCGCCCTGGTACTCCGAGCCCCATATCGTAGCGAGCAGGCTTTCCCTCGTATAGACCTTCCCGGGATTTTTCATGAGAAGCTCGACGAGGTCGAATTCCTTGGCAGTCAGCTCTATGTCCTCTCCGTCACGCTTCGTGGCACGGCGCTCCGTGTCGATGGTGAGCCTCCCGCTCGTAAAGGTCCTCGACGGGGCGGCGTGCTCGGAGATGGAGGCGCGGCGCAGAAGCGCGCGCACCCTCGCCTTGAGCTCGAGGATGTTGAAGGGCTTGGTGATATAGTCGTCGGCGCCGCACTCGAAGCCGATGATCTTATCGGCATCCTCGCTTTTGGCGGTAAGCAGTATCACGGGGACCTTGGAGAACTCGCGTATCTGCATGCAGGCGGCAAGTCCGTCGAGCTTCGGCATCATGACGTCCATGATAACGAGGTCCGGCTCCGCCGCGCGCACCTTTTCAAGGGCCTCCTCACCGTCATACGCGGTATCTACGGTGTGCCCCTCGTTTTCGAGGTTGAACTTAATGCCCTTGACAAGAGTTTTTTCGTCGTCAACAACGAGAATCTTCATATTTTTCTCCTAATCCGCAGTCACAAGGTCTTTTATCTTCGAATAAATGCCTTCGCCTATGCCCTGAACGTTCATGATATCCGCCGGACGCTCAAAGCCGCCGTGCTCTTCCCGGTACTCTATGATACGGCCCGCGAGCGCGGGTCCTATGCCATCGAGGGTGCAAAGCTCCTCCTCGTCGGCACTGTTGATGTCGATAAGCTCCGGCATGGAACGCAGGAGCGGTGACGGTGCCGGTGCGCGGCGCGAATACGAAACGGAAAAATCGTCGCGTTTCACTTCCCTGCCCGCGTAGAATCCGAAGGACAGAGCGAGCGCCGCGGCAACAGCCGCAGAGACCGCGGGGATAATCCATTTTCGTTCCACGGCAAACGCCCCGCTTTCCCTTTCGTTCGGCATAAATGTGTTATTTGGATTGCAATTCACATACCGGTTTTGCTATAATATATCAAGTATAACATATTATTTGCAGTATAACATATTTTTCGGGAGAATGATATGAGAAAATTCAAAGTAATACCCTTATTGCTCGCGGTCGTTCTCGTGCTGACGCTCATTCCCGTTCCGGAAGCGAGTGCGACGGAGGACCTCGTCATAGAAGCGACCGCCGCATACCTTGTCGAGCTCAACACGGGAGACGTCATGTTCGCCAAAAACGAGCACATGAAGCTCTTCCCCGCGAGCACGACGAAGATACTCACCACGCTTCTCGCCATCGAGGCCATAGAACGCGGCGACGCATCCTACGACGACGTCGTCACGGCGTCGGAAAACTGCCGCTTTGACCTCACGTGGGACAGCAGCACCGTCGGCATCTCGGCCGGCGAAGAGCTTACGCTTGAGGATCTTATCATCTGCGCGCTCGTCGCCTCGGCAAATGAGGCCTGCAACATAATCGCCGAATACATCGGCGGCAGTATCGACAATTTCATTCTCATGATGAACGACCGCGCACACGAGCTCGGTTGTCAGGACAGCCACTTTGCCAATACGCACGGCCTCCCGAACGAGGCGCACTATTCCTCCGCCTACGACCTCCACCTCATCGCCAGAGAGGCCATGACTCACGAGCGCTTCATGCAGTACTGCAACTACGTCGAATATACCGTCCCCGCGACGAATCTCTCCGACGCCCGCTTTATCGAGACGACCAACGAGCTCATCGACCCCGCGTCGAATTACTACTACGCTTCGGCCTCCGGCATCAAGACCGGAAGCACCGACGCCGCGGGCTTCTGCCTCGTCTCCTCGGCTGAGAAGAACGAGATAAAGCTTCTTTCCGTCATCCTCGGTGCGAAGGCCGTCGCGACCGGCGACGGAGCCTTCAGGATAGACAGCTTCACCGAGACCGGATTCATGTTCCGCTGGGTATTCGCCAACTACTCGTGGCGCGAGGTCCTCTCCGCGACGGAGCTTGTCGCCGAGCTTCCCGTTGCCCTCGGCGAAGGGATGGACAGCGTCATCGTTCACCCGGAAGTATCTCTGCGCGACCTCATACCAAACGACCTTGATATATCCAAAGAGTTTAGGCAGGACGTCCACATATACAGCGAGGACGAGGGCGCTGAGCGCCTCACCGCCCCCATTGAGGTCGGGCAGGAGCTCGGCACCATCACACTGACCTACGACGGTGAGACCTTCGGGCCCGTCAAGCTCGTCGCCAACACGGACGTTCCCCTTTCGAAGGTCGAATACATGAAGTCCCGCGTCAAGGAGACCTTCAGGAAGCCTTGGCTCAAATGGACGCTCATCGGCATTCTGATAATCTTCCTGCTCTACATCGCGTTCATCGTCCGCTACAACATACTGAAGATACGCCACAAGAAAAAGATGCAGGCCCGACGCGAGGCCGCGGAGCGCGAGCGCAGCGAGCAGAACAACGGCTGACCGCAGCCCATGCCGCACCGCTTTGATGATCCCCGTGCCGTTATTTACCGCGAATAAGTCAACGCCGGAAAGGGATTATTCCCTTTCCGGCGTTTTCTTTATCCGCGTTTTGATTCAGAAAAAAGAGCTTATGCAGCGTATGCCGCATAAGCTCTTTTATCTGTCTGTTATCTGTCAGCTTACTCTTCCTCAGCCTGAGCCTTGGCTTCCTCGATGACCTTCTGCTGGACGTTGCCGGGAGCTTCCTCGTAGCGGATGAACTTGCAGGAGAAGCTGCCGCGTCCCTGAGTCATGGAGCGGAGGTCTATGGTGTAGGAGCCCATCTCGGCCATGGGGACTTCGGCCTCAACGGTCTGCATCCCGTCCTCGGCGCTCATGCCGAGCACGGTGCCGCGGCGCTTGGAGGAGATGTCGCTCATGATGTCGCCGAGGTTGGAGTCGGGAATGGTGACTTTGAGAAGACCGATAGGCTCGAGGATGGTCGGCTTCGCGTTGGGGATACCTTCCTGATACGCGAGGCGGGCCGCAGTCTGGAATGCCATATCGTTGGAGTCGACGGGGTGATAGGAGCCGTCGTACAGGGTGGCCTTCAGGCCGACAAGGGGATATCCGGCGAGGACGCCCTTCTGAACGGCGTTGCGCAGGCCCTTTTCAACGGACGGGAAGAAGTTCTTGGGAACGGAGCCGCCGAAGACTTCCTCGGCGAAGACCATCTCATCGGAATCGAACTGGGGCTCGAAGCGGATCCAGACGTCGCCGAACTGGCCGCTGCCGCCGGACTGCTTCTTGTGACGGCCGTGGGCTTCGACCTTGGCCTTGATCTTCTCGCGGTACGCGACCTTCGCGGGAAGCAGGTTGACCTCGACGCCGAAGCGGGATTTCAGCTTCGCGCAGAGAACGTCGACCTGGATATCGCCGGCGCCGGAGACGACCATCTGATGGGTCTCGGGGTTGTTGACGATGGTGAAGGAGATGTCCTCCTCGTTGAGTCTTGCAAGGCCCATGCCGACCTTGTCGTCCTGCCCCTTCGTCTTGGGGGCGATAGCCATGGAGTAGCAGGGCTCGGCGATCTCGATGGGCGGGAACTCGACCTCGTTCTTCGGGTCGCAGACGGTATCGCCGGTCTTCCATTCCATCTTGCCGATGGCCGCGATATCGCCGCAGGGAACGTCCTTGACCTCGGTGGACTTCTTGCCGCTCATGGTGTAGAGGCGGCCGAGCTTATCGGTGGAGGAAGCGCGGACGTTGCGCAGGGACATATCGGCGGTAATGTTGCCGGACATGACCTTGATGAAGCTGTACTTGCCGAACTGGTCGGACACGGTCTTGAAAACGAAAGCCGCGGTCGCGCCGTTGGGGTCGATGCCCTCGACGTCGCAGGGTGCGGGCACGTAGTCGATGATGGCCTGAAGCATGGCCTCGGTGCCGACGCCGTCGGCAGCGCAGGACGCGAGGACGGGAACGACGCTGCGGTCCTTCATGCCGGTCTTGAGGCCCTTGATGATCTGCTCTTCGGTGAGCTCCATCGTATCGAAATAAACCTCCATGAGCTCTTCATCGGCACCGGCGGCGGCTTCCATGAGAGCCTCGCGGAGAGACTCGGCGGCGGAAGCGTCGGCATCGGGGATGGCGCCCTTGGTGGTCTTGTTGCCGTTGGTGATGTAAGCGACGTTGTGGACGAGGTCGATAACGCCCTTTCCGTCGCTCGTGGGAGCGGTCACGGCGCAGACGATGCTGCCGTACTTCTCCTGAAGCGCGGCGAGGACGGTATTGAAGTCGCCGTGCTCCTCGTCGATCTTGGAGATGCAGAACATGGTGGGCATATTAGCGGCCTTGAGGGTCTTCCAGGTACGCTCGGCGCCGACGGACAGACCGTCCTTCGCGGTGCAGAGGATTATACCGGCCTCAACGGCGCGGATGGCGGCAGAAACTTCGCCGACAAAATCGAAATAGCCCGGGCAGTCAAGAACGTTGATCTTGCAGCCGCCGAACTCGATGGGGGCGATAGCCGTGGAAATGGTGATCTGGCGCTTGATCTCTTCAGCGTCATAGTCGCAGACGGTATTTCCGTCGGGCACCTTGCCCTGACGGTCGATCGCGCCGGTCAGGAAAAGCATACTCTCAGCAAGGGTGGTCTTGCCGCTGTTGCCGTGGCCGAGGAGGGCAACGTTGCGGATCTTATCTGTCGCGTAGCTCATAAAAATCCAATCCTCTCATATTCATATATCGTGTATATCAACTTCAAAGGTTAAAACATAACTTCGAAATTATACACTAAATTTTATTCAATAGCAATATCAAATCTCAGGTTTCGTTCACCAGGATGACAGCCAGAGTCCACAATGCGAGAAACGCCGTCACGTTCGCGGGGCTGCCGGCGGTAAAGGACGCTCCGGCGCAGATGACGAACATGATTATCAAGCCGATGATCGCGCCTGCCGCGGAGATGAGATCGCCGAGCCTGACCTTTCTCACGAGGTCTCTGCCGCGGCTGGCTATCTCGACGAAGTGGGACAGGCCTTCCCTGCTCATCACGGCGCAGGGCTTGAGCTCCGGCGTTTCCGTATCGGCAGAGAGCTTGTAGCGCGCCTCAAAGCTGAGGAATTCTATCGTCTCGGTGGATATCTTGAACTTGGACTTTATCATCGCGGGAGTGATACTGAAATCGCGGACCGCGAAGAGCGGCCGCACCTTCGACCTTATGAGCGAAACGAGCGCGTTCTGCACCATGTCGACGGGAGTGTAGTTGACGATGAAGACTCCCGCGAGGTCGTCGTTTATCGCGGTGAAAACCGCGGTCTTGATATTGAGATTCGGCGGGAGACGCACTCCCATGAGATTCATGAAAGCTGCCGAGCCTACCGTCACTCTGTCGCCGTTAATAATGGCTCCGACACCGCCGCCCTCGTAGCACGAGAACTCGTCAACACGGTATATGCTGCACGCATACTCCTTGAGCAGGTCTCCGAAAAGGCGCGTCAGGCCCGAGCCGGAGGCGATTATCAGGCTCGACGTGTAGGATATCACCGTCTCGACCGGCATATTCGAAAAGGACTTCACGCCGCCGAGAGAGAGCGTATTCTCCGGGAACAGGTCGTAGTCCTTGACGACGAGACCGACGGAGTCGCTGATATCGCGCGCTCCGCTCCAGCCCGCGAGCGCGGCACCGGAGGAGGCGAGCTTTTTCGCCGCACGGTTGAACGGGAAATTGAAAATGAGCAGCGCGGACGCCGCGGAGGATACAGCCGTCAGCGCGGAGAGGCAGTGCGTGAAGTTGCCGCCCTCGCCGCGGAACACGGAGGTGATCAGCGCGAAGACCACAGATGCGATTATCAGGATGGGCGCAAGTACCTTGAAGAGGTTCTCGCTGCGGTCGCATTCAAGGCTTTTTGAAACGAAGCCCTGCGCGGGGCCGAGCTTTTTCGTCAGCACGAGTCCCTCGTCCGCGCGCTCCCACTCGGCCATGACGAGCGTCGGCAGATGCGCGGCGCGCATCATGCGGAAGGTCGTCTTATAAGCTGACCTGGAGAGCCTGATGCCCCACATCGTGCACAAAAGCGCGAATATCGCGGGCGCGCAGTAGGGCTGCCCGAGCTCGGTGTCGGCACTTATCATTATGTACACAGCGTCTGCCACCGCGGCGACAGCCGCGACGGAGGCGAGCGAATCTCCGCCCGCGTGACCCGTAAAGAGCTTTTTCAGCCCTCCGATGAATACGTCAAGGCCGGCAAGGACTGCTGCGAAGAGCAAGATCAGCTGGACAAGAGCCGCGGTGGACGCGCCGCCCATGAATTCAGCGGGGTCGGCGTGCCTTCCGGCAAAGGCGATTATCACCGAGGCTATCTCTATCGCGAGGACGACGAGCGTTCTCCTGCGGAGGGACTTTACGCCCGAGCCGTATATCTCCTCTGCCTCCTCGGCAGTCGGCTCGCGCTCGGCCTCAGCCTCTGCGACCTGCTCGATATATTTCTTTTCCTCGCGGGCGCGGCGCTTGCGCTCGGCCTTCGAGGCTATCGTCTCCTCGACCTCGTCCGCCACGTCCTCGACTACCTCGGGACGGGCATATCTGCCGACACCGAAGAACATCTGTTCCTCGTCGCTCATGGCGAGGTCGGATTCCTTTTTCTCGCTTTCAAGCCTTTCGCGCTCGATGCGCTCTATGCGCGCCGCTTCGAGCACCGACTCGCGCACGTTGCGCTCCTCGACCTCGCGTTTGAGCCTGCCGCCTTCTTTCTTAAGCTTCGGCTCATCCCCCTCGCCGCGCTGCCTGAGTCCGTGAGGAAGAATACGGAGCTTTCTCTCCTTTTTTTCCTCCTCGTCGGGCCGTTCCATCTCGAACGCCGGGCTCGCCGGTTTGTCAAGGGGCTTCTTTTCTGCCGGATGATACTCCGTGACCACCTCGTCCTCGTCGTCGCGCATCTGCACGACGGGCACGGCGGACTGCGGGTCTTCTATCTCCCGCTTCATCTCTTCGATGATCCTGGCCGCCTGAACTTCGAGCGTGTCCTTCGAGAGCTTGCGTTCCCCCGCTATATAGGCGTTCCCTTTATACTCCGCAAGGATCGATTCAAGGGTGAATTCCTCGGTCTCGGGAGATTTGTTAGTCTCGTTCTCGGCCATGGAGCCTCCAAAAAGTGAAAAAAGTTACGAGTGTCTCTGTCTTACCGCTTCAAACATGACTACCGCCGCGGCGGCGGAGGCGTTGAGCGAATTTATCTTTCCGTACATGGGGATGGAAACGAGGAAGTCGCATTTCTCGGATACGAGTCTCCCCATGCCCTCGCCCTCCGAGCCTATCACGAGGGCGGCAGGGCCGGTCATATCCGTCTTCCAAAGAGGGCTCGTGCCCTCTGCGGCCGTCCCGTAAATCCAGACGCCCGCCTGCTTGAGCTCGTCCATCGTGTTCGGTATATTGGCGACCTTCGCTATGAGCACGTGCTCAGCGGCGCCCGCCGACGTCTTTTCGACGACGGCCGTGACTCCGGAGCTGCGGTGCTTCGGGATGATGATCCCGTGCGCTCCCGCGACCTCCGCCGTCCTTATGATTGCGCCGAGGTTATGCGGGTCCGTTATCTCATCGCAGATTATTATGAAGGGAGCCTCGCCGCGCTCTTCGGCAAGAGCGAGGATATCCTTTACCGTCGAGTATTCACGCACCGCCGCGACGGCTATGACGCCCTGATGCGAGTGCGTCGCGCTCATGAAATCGAGCTTGCGCCTGTCCACCGTCGAAACTGTCGCACCGGCGGCACGGGCCTTCGCGGCAATAAAGCCGAGCCCCTTGTCAGGGTCGTCCTTCGCGATGTAGACCTTGTCTATCGCGCGCCCTGCCTTCAGCGCCTCGAGGACTGCGTTTCGCCCCTCGATACGGCTCTCGTCGTTGATGTCGTATGCCATTATAGGTACTTCCTCAGGTCATCGACTCTGTCAAGGCGCTCCCACGGGAGATCGAGGTCCGGTCTTCCGAAATGACCGTACGCAGCGGTACCGGAATAAATGGGTCTGCGCAGGTCGAGGTTTTCGATGATCTTCGCGGGACGCAGGTCGAACTCGGCGCAGATTATCTCCTTTATGCGCTCATCGGGCAGGACGCCCGTTCCCTTCGTATCGACGAGGACGGAGAGCGGCCTCGCGACGCCGATGGCGTACGCGACCTCGATCGAGCACTGCCTTGCAAGGCCCGCCGCGACTATGTTCTTGGCTATGTAGCGCGTCATGTATGCGGCGCTGCGGTCGACCTTCGTCGGGTCCTTGCCGGAGAAGGCTCCGCCGCCGTGAGGCGCCATGCCGCCGTACGTGTCGCAGATTATCTTGCGGCCGGTAAGGCCGGAGTCGCCGACGGGGCCGCCCACGACGAAGCGCCCGGTCGGGTTGACGTAGAATTTTGTGTTCTCATCGATGAGCTCTGCGGGAATGGCCGCTCTGATGACGTTCTCGATGATGGCCGCGCGCAGGTCTTCGATGGTGATATCGGGGTCGTGCTGAGTGGAGACGACTATCGCGTCTATGCCCTCGACCTCGCCGCTTTCACCGTATCTGACTGTCACCTGCGTCTTACCGTCGGGACGTACCCACGGGAGCAGGCCGCTCTTTCTGACGTCGGCGAGCCTTTTGGCAAGGATCTGAGCGTAGTACAGCGGAGCGGGCATATAGTCCGGCGTCTCGTCGCAGGCAAAGCCGAACATCATTCCCTGATCGCCCGCGCCGATGAGGTCGGCGGCGTCGGTGGCGTCGGCCTTGAATTCAAGGGACTTGTCCACGCCCATGGCTATGTCGGGGCTCTGCTTGTCTAACGTGGTAAGCACGGCGCAATTCTGATAATCGAAGCCGTATTCGGGCTTCGTATAGCCTATCCTGCGCACCGTCTCACGCACTATGGCGGGGATGTCTATCGCGCAGTCGGCGGTTATCTCGCCCATTACGAGCACCATGCCGGTCGTGGCTATGGTCTCGCAGGCAACTCGTGCGTTTTTATCTTTTTCAAGGAATGCGTCAAGTATTGCATCGGAGATCTGGTCACAGACCTTGTCGGGATGCCCTTCGGTGACGGATTCCGAGGTGAAAACTCTCTTGGACATGGAAATGCCTCCAAAGCGATATATTTTTACATTATGGTACACGATTAGCAATTTATTATAGCATAAGCTTTTCGCGACTTCAAACCCTATTTTAAATATTATTCATATTTGACAGGTAGACTTTGCGCGGCTTTGTGGTATTATTTAAGCAGAAACAAACGGGAGGACAGGAATTGAAAGCTCTCAACCGTGCGATAGACCGCTTCTGTGTTAGACATCCGCGCTTCGGCGTCAGGAACCTGATGCTCTACATCATCATAGGGAACGCCGTCGTGTTCCTCTTTTCGATGATGGACTCGACGAATCAGTTCGTGTATTTCCTCGCACTCAGTCCCGCCGACATACTACGGGGCGAGGTTTGGCGGCTCATCACGTTCATCTTCGTACCCGACGCGGGCTCCCTTATCACTCTTGCCCTGTTTTTGTATTTTTACTATTTCATCGGGCGTGCGCTCGAAATGCAGTGGGGCAAGGGGCGTTTTCTGATATACTACCTCACCGGCGTCCTCATAACGGTGATATGCGCGTTCATCCTCCATTTCTCTGGCTACAGCGTCATCGTGTACGGTGCTTCGTACATCAATCTCTCGATGTTCTTCGCCTACGCCACGCTTTTCCCCGAGCACCGCGTACTGCTCTTTTTCTTCATCCCGCTCAAAGTCAAGTGGCTCGCAATCGCCGACGCCGTCTTCTTCCTCATCGAGATCTTCACGGGCGGCTTCCCCGTCTGCCTCTTCCCCATTGCCGCCGTAATCAACTACTTCGTTTTCTGCGGAGACACTCTCTTCGGATACTTCAAGCAGAGGCCGAAGTGCTACCGCCCGAACGTCGTCGATTTTCAGGCGGCACGGCGCGAGGCCGAGCAGCGCACCTCGGAGGACCGCGGCCCCTACGAGCGCAGATGCGGCGTCTGCGGGAAGCGGGCCGAGGAACATCCGGAGCTCGAATTCCGCTACTGCTCGCGCTGTGCTGGCTATCACTGCTTCTGCGAGGAGCACATCAACACGCACATTCACTTTACGGAATAACAAAAAGACACCCGAAGCGGCGCCTCGGGGGTCCTGCTATATTGTCTTATCATCTGTCCCACTTTTCGTCGAGCTTGTGTATCTCCTCGGTAAAGGA
>JAZQQE010000084.1:0-15112 GCA_045628845.1 Oscillospiraceae bacterium | reverse complement strand
CCCTTTAATTCGGTGTTAAAAAGCTTTCGTACATTGTTTAATTTACAAGGTGCACTCCCTCAGACGAGGGCTTTTAGATTACCACGCCGCCTGCGCTTTGTCAAGAACTTTTTTCGTTCCCGCCGGAGGTTTTTTGCCCCCGTCTCGCCGACAGCTTTGCCAATATACCACCCCGTCTCCTCGTTGTCAACCCTTTTTTCATCTTTTTTTACTTTTTATTTTTTCCTTTATCCTACCTATTATATATATCATCGGGATGAGTCCGACGGTGTAAATGAGATTTGCCGCGGGAATGATCTCTCTTGATATTTTTTTAAATTCAAATGCGTTGTCCGATATGAGAAATGACACCGCAAGAGAGCCGAGCGCGCAGACGATTATCTTCACATGCCGGCTTCCGTACATCATTTTGAGCGCTTCGCCGGCTGAGGACAGAAGCATACTTACGAAAACGTAGTCTGTGATTATCCAAAGCACGATTATCACAGGCTCGATGCGCTCTACGAGGCGGAGGAACGATATATTCCTTATCATTACGAAGAAGGGATACTGCACGGTCTTTGAAAGCTCCGGGCCGAGTATGCCTATTATCGCGGCGAGCATGAGGCTTATCATGATGCAGGCGGACGCCGTCCATATCGCGGCGCGTTTCATCACTCTCTCTTCCCTTCTCATGCTTCCAAGGTGGAAGGCCGCATAAAGAGAGGTCGTCATCACGTTTACCACCTGCACCGCCGCTGCCGCCGGTCCTCCGAGCTTCGTCACGTTCGGCGGCCAAATATTGCCCGGCTCGATATTCGGCACGGCGAATACGAGCACCGCCGTCATCACGGCTACGAATATGAGGAAAAAGAAGTGCGCCGCTCTCGCCTGCCGTCTTATCTCGCCGAGGGCCGCCGCAGTACACACCGCCGCCATCGTGATGAGGAAAAACGGCTTGCCTGCGTTGCTGTATATCGTGGACAAAAGACGCTCGACGCCGCTGCGCAGTATGAAGCCGCTATATACCGAGAGCCACGCCGCGGTGACGACGGCGAATACCCCTCCGAGCCTGCGGCCGAGCGCTCTGTTGATGATATCGCCGAGGCCCTCGTCGCCGCCCGCGCCGTCAAACATCTTCTTTACGAACGCGAAGTAGATCAGGGTCGGCACGAACGCTATCAGCGGCGAAAGCCATCCGGCCATCCCGCCGCGGGACGCGAGCGTCCCCGGCAGGAGTCGGGTTATCGGTGAAAAGAGCCCAAGGAACACGAGCACGGCGTACTGTGCAAAACTTATTTTGTTTTCAGCCCTCATTTTCTTCTCCGTCATCCGGCGGCGGCACGCCAATATCGTAGGTGCGCTCTATCTCTGCGTCAACGCTCACCGTTATTTCCGCCGAGGCGAGCAGGCTCTCCCATTCATCCTTCACGGCGTCCATCGCGATCGGATGCTTCATGCGCAGATGCCCGGCGATACCGAGGAAATCACATTCAAGCTCCCTCGACATGGCGAGCACGGCGGCGATGCGCTCCGCTTCGAGTCGGGCGAGCTCGTCTGCAAGGCGATCCGTTACCGCCTCATCATATATGTCGATGCGGCTGCCGAGTTCCTCGATGTTCGCGGTGACCTTCGCGGATATTCTTATGGCAGTCGGCACGCCATCTGAAATATCCGCGTCGAACTCCGCTTTGCCTCCCGTTATGCGGAGGGCGGCGAACGAGCCGTTCCCGTCCGGCACCTCGGTCACGTCGCCCTCGACCTCGCCCGCGAGAAGATTGACCGCCCGCGCGGTCCCGGTGTCGACGTAACCGGCAAGCGCGCCGTCCTTTATCACGGCGTAGCCCGTGGAGACGATGCGGAAGCCGTCCTCTTCGCCCCTTTCGAGCGTCACCGCCGCGGCGACCGCAGAGCCCGTCTCCGCGAGTTTTTCCGCGACCTCGCCGCAGCTCGATACGCTGCTCTCGGACATCAGGCGGACATCCTTTTCGAGAGATTCGAGTAGCTCGGCCGTGCTCTCCTCGTCTGAGCTCGTCAGCTTTATGAGCTCGCCCGCCCTGCCGCCGCGGACTATTATCAGCCCCGTGCCCAGCCGCACGTCCACGGTGCGCTCGACATAGTCGAGATATCTGCCTAGCCCGGCACGGGCCGCGTCCTCGCCTATGAGCAGATACCTGACGTGGCTGTAAAAGATATACTTCTTCGAGGTGTAGTTCTGCATCTCGCGCAGGGCGCGCGCGACGGTACGCGACGTGTTTTCGAGGACGGTGCTGCTCCCGCTCCCGATGCTGACGCCGCTTGCGGCAGTCGCAGTCACGTATCCGTCCTCCGCGGCGTCGAGTCCTATCGTCTGGATGAGCTCGAGCTGGTCTATCTCGCGCATGTCGGAATACAGATTCCCGTTTTCGCATCCGCCGAGCGTGAGCGCGGCGAGCACGCACAGTGCGGCGGCAAGGAGCTTTTTCATCTTCTCTCCCTCTTGTTCCCCGTTTTGTAGATGCTCTTTCTGTATTTGCGTGCGCGGAGGGGCCAGCGGAGCAGGGCCTGCGATATTTCGCCCGCGCCCGAGCCCGAAAACGGCCACAGATACGGGACTCCGAAGTTTTCAAGAGTCGACAGATGCCACACGAGCAGTATCACGCCGAGCACGATGCCGTACAGCCCCATAAGGAGCGCCATGACCGCGAAGAGGAATCTGAAAAGACGCAGGGCCGCGGACAGATCCTGGTCCGGCACGGTATAGCCCGTTATGCCCGCGACCGCCGCGACTATCACGACCGCCGGCGAGATGACCTTCGCCTCGACCGCCGACTGACCGACGATGAGCGCGCCTATTATGCCCATCGTATCCCCTATGTTCTGCGGCAGGCGCAGGCTCGCCTCCTGCAAAAGCTCGAGCGCGAGCATCATCCCGAGTATCTCGACCGCTGTGGAAAACGGTACCTCCTGCTTGCTCTCGATTATCGAGAGCATCAGCTGCGTTGGCATCATCTCCTGATGGAACATCGTTATCGCGACGTATACTGCCGGGAGCAGCAGGGATATCATCATGGAGGCATAGCGCAGCAGCGTCAGCGCCGAGGCGACGATGAAGTGGTTCGCCATATCCTCCGGGACCTTCATGAACTCCGCGAACGTCCCCGGAACGAGAAAGCCGAACGGAAGTCCGTCGGCAAGTATCGCGGCGCGGCCTTCAAGCAGCGCGGTGCAGACCCTGTCGGGTTTCTCAGTCATCTGTATCTGCGGGAATGGCGTGCCCGTTTTTTCGACGGCGTACTCCTCTATCGAGGCTGCGGACAGTGCGCTGTCGACGTCCATGAGGCCGAGGCGGGCGCGAAGCTCGCCCACCATCGCGGGATCCGTTATACCTTCTATATATAAGACCGCTATCTTCGAAAGCGTCTGTCTGCCGACAGTCATCTCGCTCACGCGGAGGTCCGGATTGCGCATCCTGCGGCGGATGAGGCCGGTATTCGTCCGGAAGACCTCGGTAAAGGCGTCCTTCGCGCCCTTTACCGTTTTCTCCGTCTGCGCCTCGCCCACGGCGCGGCGCTCTCCGCCCTTGGCCTCGAACGTGACGGCGCACCGCTCGCCGCCGAACACGACGGCGCAGAAGCCGGAGAGTATATCCTCCACGGCGGAATCCATGTCCCGCCGCACGCGGACGGTATAGTTCGTCACAAGACCCTCGCTCATAAGGCGCACGGCCTCGGCCTCGCCGCGCACTTCCCCGAAGCGCTCGCGTGAGGTCAGCGGGCGTATGACGTCCCTGTCGATGACGTCGCCGGAAACTATCCCGTCTATGAAGCACAATGACGCGGTAAGCTTTGCCTCGCCGCCCACGCGCACCTCGTTTACGACGAAATCGCCGCAGTCTGCGAAAATCTTTTTCAAATTTTCTATGCCGACCGGCATATCGAAACGCGGCTCCTTACGCGTGTGCGGTCCGCCGCGCCCGTGCCGGAGAAATTTCAGGAAATTCACGTTATTTTTCACATCCCCGGCCATAGTTTGTCCGTTTGCGCGGGTTATAATCAGAAGAAAATGATTTACAAAGACTGTGTCTTGTTCTATAATCTTATTTTATAGTCGTACATACATTTGTTTGAGCGGAGGACGCCATGAAGCCACTCAGCGAAAAGCAGCTGCAGATCATGGACTGCATCGCGAAAAGCATCAGCGAACGCGGTTTTCCGCCGTCCGTGCGTGAGATATGCTCCGCCGTCCGCCTCAGGTCTCCCTCCACGGTGCAGCGGCATCTGAACATACTCGAGGAGAGAGGCTACATACGCAGGGAAAGCGGGAGCTTCCGCTCCGTGACGCTGACCGACCGCGCGCCCGCAGGGCGCATCCCGCTCGTCGGACAGGTCGCGGCAGGAGTCCCCATCCTCGCGGAGGAGAACGTGCGCGGCTACGTCAGCTGTGACACCGGCGAGGCGGGCACCTTCTTCGCGCTGACGGTCAGGGGCGACTCGATGACGGGCGCCGGCATCCTCGACGGAGACACGGTCGTCGTGAAGTCGCAGACCACCGCAGCCTCCGGCGACATCGTCATCGCACTCATCGGCGATGAGGCGACCTGCAAGCGGCTCTTTGCCGACGGCAGCCGAGTCCTGCTGATGCCCGAAAACGACAGATACGAACCGATAGACGGCAGGGACGCGGTCATTCTCGGGCGCGTCACGGCCCTCATAAGAAATTATTGAGCGTGATCGAATGAGCAGATTATCCGAAACGATAAACGCATACAAGCAGCGCGATCCGGCGGCGCGTTCCTCGCTGGAGATCTTTCTCCTCTACCCCGGCATCGGAGCCATCATCTCTCACCGCGTCGCGCATTTCCTTTACGAGCATCATCTGCGCTTTCTCGCAAGGGCCGTCTCGCAGTGGAACAGGTTCTGTACCGGCATCGAGATACATCCCGGCGCGAAGATAGGACGCAGGCTCGTCATCGACCACGGCATGGGAATAGTCATCGGCGAGACGGCCGAGATAGGCGACGACGTGCTCCTCTATCAGGGAGTCACGCTCGGCGGCACCGGCAAGGACAAGGGCAAGCGTCATCCGACGCTCGGCAACAACGTTCTCGTCGGCGCGGGCGCGAAGGTGCTCGGCCCCTTCACCGTCGGAGACAACGCGCGCATAGCCTCGGGCGCGGTCGTGCTCACCGAGATACCCCCGAACGCCACGGCAGTCGGCGTGCCCGCCCGCGTCGTGAGAGTCGCGGGAGAAAAGGTCGACTACGCCTCGCAGGTCGATCAGATACACGTCACCGACCCCGTTTCCGCAGAGCTTGCCGCCATTTGGGCAAGGCTGGAAGCATTGGAGAATAAGGAGAAGGACTAATGAAGCTCTATAACAGCGCCACTCACAGCAAGGACGAATTCATCCCCAACGAGCCCGGCCGTGTCAAGATGTACACCTGCGGCCCTACGGTCTACCATTTTGCCCACATCGGCAATCTGAGAAGCTACATCATGGAGGACGTGCTTGAAAAGTACCTCCGCTGGAGCGGCCTCGAGGTCGAGCGCGTCATGAATATAACGGACGTCGGCCATCTGACGAGCGACGCGGATACCGGCGAGGACAAGATGCTCAAGGGCGCCCGCCGCGAGCACAAGACCGTGCTCGAGATAGCTCAGTTTTACACGGACGCTTTCTTTGCCGACTGCGCCAAGCTCAATATCCGCAAGCCCGACACGGTCGTCCCCGCGACGACGCGCATAGCAGACTTCATCGAGATGATCTCCGTACTGCTCGAAAAGGACTATGCCTATTTAGCCGGAGGCAACGTCTACTTCGACACCTCCAAGCTCGATGAATACTATATCTTCAACAAGCACAACGAGGATGAACTTCTCGTCGGTGCGCGCGAGGGCGTCGAGCTCGACGAGGCCAAGCGCAACAAGACCGACTTCGTCCTCTGGTTCACGAAGTCCAAGTTCGAGGACCAGGAGCTCAAATGGGAGTCCCCGTGGGGTCTCGGCTACCCCGGCTGGCATATCGAATGCAGCGCCATCTCGATGCGTGAGCTCGGCGACAGGCTCGATATCCACTGTGGCGGCATAGACAATGCTTTCCCCCACCATACCAACGAAATCGCCCAGTCTGAAGCCTATTGCGGGCACAAATGGTGCAATTTCTGGTTCCACGTTCTCCACCTCAACACCGAAAGCGGCAAGATGAGCAAGTCGAGCGGCGAATTTCTCACGGTCTCCCTGCTCGAGGAAAAGGGCTACGACCCGCTCGTATACCGTCTCTTCTGCCTGCAGTCGCACTACCGCAAGATGCTGATGTTCTCGTGGGACGCTCTCGACAACGCCGTCGTCGCCTACGACAAGCTGATAGCCAAAATAGCCTCCATCCCCGCAGGCGGCAACGCCGACGAGGCCGAGATGGCAAAGTACAGGGCCGACTTCGACGCCGCGCTCGCCAACGACATCAACACCTCCCTCGCCCTCACCGCGCTCTACGACGTACTCAAGGCGGACATCTCCGGAGCCTCCAAGCGCGCGCTCATCGACGACTTCGACAAGGTGCTCGGACTCGACCTTCTCAAAAAGGCCGACGCCGCGGCAGCTCCCGCCGAAGCGGACGAGGGCGACGCGGAGATAGACGCGCTCGTCGCCGCGAGGACGGCCGCGCGCGCCGCGAAGAACTGGGCCGAGGCCGACAGGATAAGGGACGAGCTCAAGGCCCGCGGCATCATCCTCGAGGACACTCCCGCAGGCGTCAAGTGGAAGAGAGCGTAGCTCTCCCCCGCCGCGCGGACAAGCTGACAACTACACTCTGAATGGAGCATGAATATGGATACCGTAAACAAGAATTTCATCGACGCATTCGTTGAAGAGGACCTCGCCGAGGGCGGACGCTGTGAAGGCATGCAGGTGCACACCCGCTTTCCGCCCGAGCCCAACGGCTATCTGCACATAGGTCACGCGAAGGCCATATACGTCGATTTCGGTACTGCGCGCCGCTTCGGCGGCATCTGCAACCTCCGCATGGACGACACCAACCCCGTCCGTGAGGACAACGAGTACGTCGAGGCCATACAGGAGGACATCCGCTGGCTCGGCTACGACTGGGACGACAGATTTTTCTTCGGCTCCGACTACTTCGAGCAGACCTACGAATACGCCGTCGAGCTCATCAAGAAGGGTCTCGCCTACGTCTGCCAGCTCACTCCCGAGGAGCTCAAGGCCAACCGCGGCGACCTCGGAGTGCCTGCTGTCAGCCCGTACAGGGACAGGCCCATCGAGGAGAGCCTCGACCTCTTCCGCCGCATGCGCGACGGCGAGTTCCCCGAGGGCTCGATGACGCTCCGCGCGAAGATAGACCTTGCCTCCGGAAACTTCAATATGCGCGATCCCGCTCTGTACCGCATCCGCTACTTCACCCATCACCGCACCGGCGACCGCTGGTGCATCTATCCGATGTACGACTTCGCGCACCCCATCCAGGACGCTCTCGAGGGCATCACGCACTCGCTGTGCAGCCTTGAATACGAGGATCACCGCCCGCTGTATGAGTGGGTCATAAACAACACCTCCGTTCCCTCCCGCCCGCGCCAAATAGAGTTCGCGCGCCTCGGCATCAACTACACGGTCATGAGCAAGCGCAAGCTGCGTCAGCTT
Source organism: Oscillospiraceae bacterium (assembly GCA_045628845.1). GTDB lineage: Bacteria > Bacillota > Clostridia > Oscillospirales > Oscillospiraceae > RGIG7949. Next base: position 7,499 of record JAZQQE010000084.1, on the reverse strand, counting down.
GTGGAAAACAAGCTCGTATCCGGATGGGACGATCCCCGCATGCCGACTCTCTGCGGACTGCGCCGCCGCGGCTACACGCCGGAGTCCATCCGCGTCTTCTCCGAGCGCAACGGAGTCTCCAAGGTGCCGAGCATCGTCGACTGCGCCTTCCTCGAGCACTGCCTGCGTGAGGACCTCAACGTCCGCGCGACACGTGTCATGGCGGTCATCCGCCCCGTCAGGCTCGTCATCACCAACTATCCCGAGGGCATGACCGAGACCTTTGAGGTCGAGAACAACCCCAACGACGAGGCCGCCGGAACGAGAGAGCTCTCCTTCTCCCGCGAGCTGTGGATAGAGAGCGACGACTTCATGATAGAGCCGCCGAAGAAATACAACAGGCTCTACCCGGGCAACGAGGTCCGTCTCAAGGGCGCGTACATCGTCAAGTGCACGGGCTGCGACACCGATGAAAACGGGAACGTCACGACGGTCTACGCCGAGTACGACCCCGATTCCAGAGGCGGCGACGCCGCCGACGGGCGCAAGGTACGCGGTACGATCCATTGGGCCAACGCCGCCGACTGCGTTGACGCCGAGGTCAGGCGCTACGACAGGCCCTCCACCGACCCCGATCCCGATGCCGCCGACAAGGACTTCCTCACTCTCCTCAACCCCGATTCTCTCGAGGTGCTCACGGGCTGCAAGGTCGAAAAGAGCCTCGCCGACGCCGCTTTCCCGACGAGCTATCAGTTCCTGCGTCTCGGCTACTTCTGCGCCGACAACGTGGACAGCCGCCCCGGTCATCTCGTCTTCAACAGAAGCGTCGCCCTCAAGGACGGCTTCAAGGCGTAAAGCATATCAAACGGAAAACTCAGCCCTGTCACGGTAACACGGCGGAGTTTTTTTCGGAAAAAGGTGCGCTCCGGAGGCTTTCGGCGGCGTGTAAGCGGTTGATTATCCGGCGGGCCGGTGGTAAAATACAGGCAGGATCAAAATTACTTTTCGGAGGCGGCAATATGTACAGAATAAACTATTCAAGACTCACTCTCGATCAGGTAAAATCCGCCGTCCTTGCCGGCGGCGGCCCGACAAGCGCTTCAAAGCTCTCCGGCGCGCTCGTTTCAAAGGACATCACTCTCGTTCTCGATGACGAGGGCGTAGCTCCCCCTTCCCTCAAATACAGCTTCAAGAGTGAAAACAAGCTCATGCTCACGGAAAACGGCGCGGCTCCGGTCGAGTGTGCGTACGGCGCTCTCGAGCTCGGCAATTACGTCCTGTTCTCCCACATGGTCCCCGGCACGCTGAGAGGCTATACGGCGGTGCTCGACACGGCCACGGGCAGGGCGGCCGTCACCGAGATGTGGTTCATCGACTACGAGGGTACCCCGTTTGAATCCTTCAAGCGTCCCCTCGGCGTCGACGAGGTCAACGCCCTCGGCTTCTTCATCAACCGCGAGGTCGAGCGTCAGGTCTACCGCGGCTGCTACACCGCGGACGGCGTGCCCGCCGCTGACGGACGCTTCTACCGCTCGCTGAGGCTTGACAACAAGATGGTCAAGTGGGACGACGACATCGGCAGGACCCGCGTCTTCACCTACGTCACCAACTACTTCTCCACGATGGTCGAGGCTAACACCCCCGACGGAGAGGACGTCATCACCCTTCCCTCCGACTATCTGCAGCTCGACGACAGCACCTTCTTCTATGACGTCGGTGAGGTCGAATACGCCGGACGTCTGTCCGTCGAGATCATCGACCTCTTCACGATGAAGAAGGTCGGCGTGACGATGGGCATCGGTGAGGACGACACCTTCGAGTTCTTCCTCTACACGGCGAAGGGCGATTATCTCGGCCAGTTTGCCACCTTCTATGATTTCAACGACGACGGCGACGTGACGCCCGCCTTCATGGCGCGCAGGCTCGACCCGACCAAGAAGGGCTCCCGCTGCACCTATAGGACCAGTCTCCTCGCCGGCGCTCCGACGAGAGAAGATATCGACGCTCTCTACAAAACCGTCGATCTGTTCGATCAGGGCAAGAACAACATGGTCTCCAACACGAAAATGGCTTACAGCACGCAGTGCATAGGCAGGCAGGTCACCTTCCGCGACGATGCGGGCTTCGCTGTCGAGCTCGACTTCACCGGAGCCGAGCAGCTCCGCTTCCGCTTCCCCGGCGGCGAATGGACCGAAGCCGAATACCGCGCGTTCCAGCTTGATGCCGACCTCGTATATCTCGGCTTCTACATCAATGACTCCTGCCCGCCGCGCGGACTCATTTTCGCGCTCGATTTCTCCAACGGCTGTGCCACCTGCATCGACGCCGTAATGGCGGGCGGTGCCGAGCCGCACGACGTCGCTCCGGTATACCACTTCGGCTTCATGGAGACGGAGGGCGTCCCCGTGCCGCGTACCCGCCGCCACGGCTTCACGAGAGAGCTCCTCGGACGCTCCTTCACGTGGACCTACTCGAAGACCATGTCCAGCCAGCATATCTACAACGCTCCCGGCTCCTATTCCTGGACCATCTTCGCCGGCGGCAAGCCCGGTGACCCCGGATTCAGGACCGGCGGCTTCGTTTGGAGCTCCCCCTGCACCTACATAAAGCTCAGGGACGACGTCTACGTCATGACGTGGGTCGAGGAAAAATGGTCCGGCAGCTTCACCACCGCTGCGATGAACCTGCGCATCATGCACGACTGCGGATTCACCCTCGGACTCGAGCACGATGCCTCCAAGCTCCTCTTCCACACGATGAGCGCCTTCGCGCGTGACGCGGGCAAGGCCGACATGTCCGGCATTTACACGCTCAAGCACCTCGACTGACACGCGAAAGTCTTGATGGCTTCAAATACACAAAAAGTATAAAAAGAAAACCGCCGGGATCTCCGGCGGTTTTCTTTTTTAATCGTTCGTTTATCAGAAGAGCTTTTTCTTCTTGTCCCATTCGGCGCCCGTCATGAGGCCCCAGGTCTCAAAGATGGTGTTGTAAAACGGCGGACGGGCGAATTCTTCCTTCATCGTCGGATAGAACGCGTTGCGGTCGCCGTGGCCGGTCTGATACTCGACGCCCTTGTAGAACTCGGCCTCGCGCGCGGCGGGAACGGAGAGGATGATATCGTCCTCGGGAGTCAGTCCGCGCTCATACTCGCCGGGATCGGGGATCGTGATCCTGTAATTGCCCTCGAGAATGGCTGGGACGACGGAGTACGTGCAGGAATCGAGCGGCGTGAAGCTGCTCTCGACCATCTTGTGGATCTGGGAGTCGATGGCCATGAGGAGCACGCGGAGCTGATCGTTCTTGCAGTATATGAGCGACACGTCGGGCGTGAAGTCGGCCTTGTTCAGAGGCGCGAGCAGTATACCTCTGTACTCGCCGTACGGGAGCGCGGGGAAGCTGTCGACAAATTCATCGGCGGATTCCATGCTCGTTCCCTGGATCTTATGTATGGCACGGAAGCCCTCCTTGGCGGTCTCGTTGCTGATCATGCCGTAGGTGATGATGGGGTTCCAGCACCAGTGGTCTTCCTTCTCCATGTAGATGACCTTGCCCTGACGGCGCACGTACGCGAAGGCCTGGCAGATGGCGATGTGCATTCCGGTGTCTCTGAGGGGGCGCATGGCGTCGGCCGGGACCTCGGATTCATCCCTGATCATCTTGATCGCGACCGCGGGATATCTGAGGCCGACGAGCTTTACGAGCAGTTCGTGTCTTTTTATGTTTTCTTCCAGCATTCGGTTTTTCCTCCCTTGTCCGACTGAATACGTCGTATTACTTTACCGACTTAAATATAACCCTTTTCGCCCGTGATTTCAAGTCCCCGCCGCAAACGGCAGTTTTTTATACGTCTGCGGGGGCGAAAAGACGTCCGCTGTTCTTGAAATACATATGTATGTGTGCTATTATCCACTCAAAGAGCGGTCACGAGCGCTCTGCCGCGCCCGCCGGCTGACTCCCGTCAGCTTTGAACATTCTGCAAGGAGTGAAATCATGATCTATTCAACAGAAGTAGAACACATGTGTCCGGTCGCAAAGGGCGCATACCACGGCCCCGCTCCCATTCCCGAAGAGGGCAAATGGGTCCAGGTCAAGGAGATAAAGGACATCAGCGGTCTTACCCACGGCATCGGCCACTGCGCTCCTCAGCAGGGCGCCTGCAAGCTGACGCTCAACGTCAAGGACGGTATCATCGAGGAAGCTCTCGTCGAGGTGCTCGGATGCTCCGGAATGACCCATTCCGCCGCCATGGCCTCCGAGATCCTTCCCGGTAAGACCCTGCTCGAAGCTCTCAACACGGACCTCGTCTGCGATGCCATCAACGTCGCGATGCGCGAGCTGTTCCTGCAAATCGTTTACGGCCGCAGCCAGACCGCCTTCTCCGAGGGCGGACTTCCCATCGGCGCCAGCCTTGAGGACCTCGGCAAGGGTCTCAGAAGCCAGGTCGGCACCATGTTCGGCACCAAGGCCAAGGGCTCCCGCTACCTCGAGCTCACCGAGGGCTACGTCAACCGCGTCGCGCTCGACGAGAACGATGAGATCATCGGCTACGAGTTCATCAGCCTCGGCAAGATGATGGACTTCATCAAGAAGGGCGAGGACGCCAACACCGCGCTCGAAAAGGCCAAGGGCACCTACGGCCGCTTTGCCGAAGCCGTCAGGTACATCGACCCCCGCAAGGAATAAGGAGGAGAAGCAGATGGCATTGTTTGAAAGCTATGAACGCCGCATAGACAAGATAAACGGCGTACTCGCCGAATACGGCATCGCCTCCGTCGAAGAAGCGAAAGATATCTGCGACAAGGCCGGGATAAAGCCCTACGATATAGTCAAGTCCATCCAGCCCATCGCGTTTGAAAACGCCGGTTGGGCCTACACCGTCGGCTCCGCCATCGCGATAAAGAAGGGCGTCCGCAACGCCGCGGAGGCCGCCGAAGCCATAGGCATCGGCCTTCAGAGCTTCTGCATCCCCGGCTCCGTCGCCGACGACCGCAAGGTCGGTCTCGGACACGGCAACCTCGGTGCCATGCTCCTCCGCGATGAGACGAAGTGCTTCGCCTTCCCCGCCGGTCACGAGAGCTTCGCCGCCGCAGAGGGCGCCATCGGCATCGTCCGCACCGCGAACAAGGCCCGCAAGGAGCCCCTCCGCGTCATCCTCAACGGTCTCGGCAAGGACGCCGCGCAGATAATCTCCCGCATCAACGGCTTCACCTACGTCCAGACCCAGTTCGATTACTACACGGGCGAGCTCAAGATAGTCCGTGAGATAGCCTACTCCAAGGGCGAGCGCGCCCAGGTCCGCTGCTACGGCGCGGACGACGTCCGCGAGGGCGTCGCCATAATGCACTTCGAGGGCGTTGACGTCTCCATCACCGGAAACTCCACCAATCCCACCCGCTTCCAGCATCCCGTCGCCGGCACTTACAAGAAGGAATGCATCGAGCAGGGCAAGAAGTACTTCTCCGTCGCCTCCGGCGGCGGCACGGGCCGTACCCTCCACCCCGACAACATGGCCGCCGGCCCCGCCTCCTACGGCATGACCGATACCATGGGCCGCATGCACTCCGACGCGCAGTTCGCGGGCTCGAGCTCCGTTCCCGCGCACGTCGAGATGATGGGTTTCCTCGGCATGGGCAATAACCCGATGGTCGGCGCGACCGTCGCCGTTGCCGTCGCAGTCGCCGAGGCAATTAAATAAGCGAGATATAAAACGAAGAAGCAGGGCACGTCAGCGTCCTGCTTCTTTTATTGTGTGTGGCTTAACCGAATATTCCGCTCTTACTGCGCTGATGGCGCAGCCGCATAATGAAGCATTTTGATAAAGCGAAACCCGCCGAAGAGGATTTACTGCCTTTTCAGCGGGTTTTTTGTAGAGTGAAGTTTATAAATCAAAGGTTTGACGGACCTGCCCGGTATTCCGTCTTATTTAACGAATACCCTCTCGATCTCTCCGACGTAGACGGTGTGAAAATCGCGGTCAGGATAGCAGCTTTCCACAATGTTCCTGTCTGTGAAGCCCTCTTCCTTCAAAGGCTCGGCATAAAGTTTACGGCAGACGAGGACCAGCTCGCCGCCTGCAATAGCCGTGGTATCATCGATGAACATGGGCTCGAAGCCCACTTCCGCTATCTTGTCTCCGTCCCTGCCGGATTTTGTACCCAGCACTGCCAGCTGCTTTTTGTATTCATCGCCCATGACCGTGAGGGTGAAGTAGTCCTCCCTGTCCATGAACTCCTTGGTGTAGCGCTGGGGGCGGACATAAACAACGGCTGTGGGGTGACCCCAAAGGGAACCCAGATGCCCCCAGGAGGCAGTCATGGTATTGTATCCGCGTTCTTTGCTGCCTGCGGTGATGAGCCACCAGATATCGGAGATCATTGTCATAGGATTCAGCGAAATATCTTTGCAGGGAATTTCTTTCATTGCTTTTTCCTCCATCAAATTTCCGTTTGTCCGCATCTGTGACGAGCCGCGGATCTTGCCGTGCAAAATCCATATGAAGAGAGACTTCCGGGCTGTCACTAATGCTTCCTGCTTCCTTTTTTATTTGAACTCTATCTTTCCGTGCTCCTTTTCAAATTCCTCGACCATATTCCGGATGAGTATCAGAATCTGGCTGTTGGCAGAGCGTCCGTCATAATCCGCGACAACGTGCAGCTTGTGCAGCATCTCTTCGTCGATACGTATCGAAAGGCTTTTCACCGCCATATAAGCATCTCCTAATGAACATATTATATGTTCACTTTAAGCCCCTTTTATGTTATATTGGCCAATATAGATACACAATGTGTTCAAATTATATCTACGGAGGCTGCTATGGTGGATTATTCGATTCTTTATCATATCATGCTCGACGCTTCGGAGCGGGCTATCGACGCCATCGAAGACGGTGACTGCGACAATGCAAAAAGCATCCTCATCGAGGCAGAGCTCCGCGCGGAAGCGGCGTACGTGGAGAGTGATACGTAAGGGCTCCCCTGCCCCTCCGGCTTACCCGAATATTCCGGACACGGCTGTGACGGCGTTTTGTAATTTCTCGGCTGTGCCCTCGAGGGCCTGAACGAGAGAATTCAGTGTGCTCACGTCTACTCCGGAAAGATTGCCTGCGGCGTCGCGCAGGGCGGATACGGCTTTGTTCAGCTCGTCCATGTCCACGTCACCGAGGCTGTCGGCTGCGCCCTTCATCGAGGCGACGGCGGCATTCAGCGCTTCTATGTCCACTCCGCGGAGCTTTTCCGCAACATCGCCGAGCAACGTTACCGCGTCACCGAGCTCATCCGCATCTATCTCGCTGACGGTACCGGTCACGTCGTCGAGGCAGTTTTTCAGGCTGCTTATCTGCGTCGCCGCGAATACTCCCGCCGCTACCAGCAGAACGAGTATAAGCGCGATGAGCACAGTCTGCACGCGCAGGAGCCTTATCCTTATCCTTGACTCTTTTGCGGTGTCGTTCATACAGCACGCTCCTTTTCGCTTTTTCTATATAATAGCGCATAACTGCGCCGCTTTCAAACGTCTTT
>JAZQQE010000083.1:0-12469 GCA_045628845.1 Oscillospiraceae bacterium | reverse complement strand
CGGACGCCGAGCGCGCCGTTGCGGACGCGGGGCGCGCCGGCTTCGGCAACGTCAGCGTCGACCTCATCTACGGGCTTCCCGCGCAGACGCGCGACGACTGGGTCGACACGCTCGGGCGCATCATAGATCTCGAGCCCGACCACATCTCCTGCTACGGCCTCAAGATCGAGCCCGGCACCCCGCTCTGGGAGTACCGCGACTCGCCCATGATACCCGACGACGACATGCAGGCGGACATGTATCTGTATGCCGTCAGCACGCTCGCCGCGCATGATTACGCGCAGTATGAAATTTCCAACTTCGCCCGCCCCGGCATGGCCTCGAAGCATAACCTCAAATACTGGCAGCTCGGCGACTACCTCGGCATAGGCGCCTCCGCCGCCTCGAACATAGGCGACAGGCGCTATACCTGCATAGACGACGTCGACGAGTACGTAAGGCGCGTCGGCTCGGGCGAGCCTCTGTGCGGCCCGGTCGAGGTCATAGACCGGTACGAGCGCGCGTCGGAATACCTCATGCTCGGGCTGAGGACGACGCACGGGATATGCGAGGCTGAGTACTCCGCGATATACCGCGGCGGCTTCAAGCCCCTCGAGGAGCTCTTCGAGGATTACGCAAAGCGCGGCTTCGCCCGCGCGGCTGACGGGCGCTGGAGCTTCACGCCGACGGGCTTCCTCCTCTCGAACACGCTCATAGGCGAGCTGCTCGACGCGCAGACCGAGTGCAAGTTCCATATCGGGACGCCGTGGCGCGAAAAGGATTATTTCTCTTCCCTGTTTTAATTTTCAATCATATTATCCTCCGGCGTGAGATATTTTATTTTCAGTTTCTTTCTTAGGCGGTGCACCCATGAAAATCGTAAGCTCAAAATCCACCAAATCATCCTCCGGAAGCACGCGCTCCGCGGGCTCCCGTTCCAATAGCGGCTCCGCGGCGAAGGCCAAAAGCCGCGGCGGAAACGGCGGCACGATATTCCTCGTCGTCGTGCTCGCAGTCCTCGTCGCGCTCGTTTCCGGCTTCATCATCGCCGGGCGGAACGCCGAGGCGAGCGACCGCATCTATCCGAAGATAACCTCCGGCGGCATCGAGCTCGGCGGCCTCACGGTCGACGAGGCGGCCGCGAAGATAGCGGAGTCCGGCGCGGGGCAGACCTCCGGCAAGTCCGTGACGGTCCGCTTCGCCGGCGTCGATACCGACCTCGTCGTGACCGCAGAGGACGCGGGCCTCGTCAGTGACGCGCGCAGCGAAGCCGAGCGTGCCTACGCCTACGGGCGCGGAGGCGGCTTCATAGCCAACACCATGGACTACATCATGTGCTCCGTCAGCGGCGCCGACGTCGGCCCCCGCTCCGATAACGCGATGGATGAGGCGGCCGTGCGCGCCAGGATAGAAGAGGCCGCGCGCGGGATAAACGCCGAGCTCACGCAGAACTCTCTCCTCGTCGAGGATTCGCGCGTCACCGTCGTCAAGGGCGCGCTCGGCATCCTCGTCGATACCGAAAAGGTCTTTGGTCTCGTCTGCGACGCCTTCGACAGCGGCGCAGAGACGGTCGACTACGTTCCCGACACCACCGAGCCCAAGCCCATAGACCTCGACGATATATGGAGCATGGTCTACCGCGAGCCCGTGGACGCCCGCTTTGACGAGGACTTCACCGTCATCCCCGGCGAGAACGGCGTGGAGTTTGACCGCGAGCGCGCCGAGCAGCTCCTCGCGAACGCCGCGACGGGCGAGACCGTCTACATCGACCTCACGAGCGTCGAGCCCGCCGTCACCACAGAGGCTCTCGAGGCGACTCTCTTCCGCGACCTGCTCGCCGCCAAGAGCACCGTCATGACCAACATCCCCGTCCGCTCGAAGAACGTCGAGCTCGCCGCCAACGCCATCAACGGCAAGGTCCTCATGCCCGGCGAGGTGTTCAGCTTCAACGAGGCCGTCGGCCAGCGCACCACCGCGAAGGGCTACGGCGAGGCGACCGCCTACGTCAACGGCGAATCCGTCCCGCAGGTCGGCGGCGGCGTATGCCAGATGTCCTCCACGATATACTACGCCTGCCTCTACGCGGACCTCGAGATAGTCTACCGCACCTGCCACCTCTACATTTCCAGCTACGTCCCCTACGGCATGGACGCGACCGTCAGCTGGACCTCGCCCGATTTCAAATTCAAAAACAGCACCGAGTATCCCCTCAAGCTCGTCACCTGGCGCGACGGACAGACCGTCTACTGCGAGCTCTGGGGCACGCGCACCGACTTCTCCTACGATAAGATAGAGATGGAATACGTCATCAAGGAATGGCTCAGCCCGAAGGACGACTACAAGCTCGACTCCTCCGTCGCCCCCGGCGAGACCGTCCTCAAGACGAGCGGCAGCTCCGGCATGATATGCGACACATACAAGATAAAATACGACGCCGACGGCAGCGTCATCAGCCGCACGTGGGTCGCCAACAGCGTTTACAGCCCGCACAACAACGTCTACCTCGTCTCGTACGCGGACGCGCCGCAGTACTTCTCCCAGTCTGAGCTCGACAAGATGGGCTACGTGACTCCCGAGCCGACCGGATCTCCCGAGGTCTCTCCGGAGCCTACATACGAGCCCGAGCCCACGGATAGCCCCGAGCCGACCGAGTCGCCCGAGCCCACTGAAAGTCCCGAGCCGACCGAGTCGCCCGAGCCGACGACAGAGCCCACTCCGGAGCCCACCCCCGAGCCGTAAAAGCAAAAGCCGCTTCCGAGCTTTTCGGAAGCGGCTTTATTTTTTATTTTATTCAGATATCGAGGAAGCCCTTGAGGACAGAGAGCGTATTGAGGACGCCGTCGCGGTGGCTGCGCTCGTAGCCGTGGCTCGCGTACACGCCGGAGCCTATGAGCCCGTGGCGCACGTCGCTCCCGGCGGACAGCGTCGCCTCGACGTCGGAGCCGTAGTGCGGGTACACGTCGACGGCGTAGGCCGCGCCCTCGCGCTTTGCGGCGTCTATGAGCCTGCCCGTGAGCTCGTAGGAGTACGGGCCGCCCGAGTCCTTCGCGCAGATGCTCACCATGCGCTCGGTGCACGTCAGCCCCTCGCCGACGCACCCCATATCGACGCTTATAGCCTCCGTCACGCCCGCGGGGACGGAGCCCGCTCCGCCGTGCCCGACCTCCTCGTACACGGTCACGTGCGCCCATACGCGGCGCTTCGGAGCCGTCCCGGAGTCATTTATATACTTCGCCAGACCGAGCAGGATGGCGACGGAGAGCTTGTCGTCGAGGAAGCGGCTCTTTATGTAGCCGGAATCCGTGACGCGGGTGCGCGGGTCGAAGCAGACGATGTCGCCGACCTCGATGCCGAGCGCACGCACGGCTGCGGCGTCCGATACGTCCTCGTCGAGCACGACCTCAGTCGTGTCGAAGCTGCGCTTCGTGTCGCCGTACTCCCCGTTGACGTGCACGGAGGCGTTGCAGAGCTGCAGGGTGCCGTCATAGACCTTCCCGCCGCGCGTGTAGACGCGGACGTTCTCTGCCTCGCCGTTTTCCGCGCGCATCCCGCCGAGATTGGTCACGCGCAGTCTCCCGCCCGCCTTTATCTCCGCGACCATCGCGCCGAGCGTATCCGTGTGCGCCTCGAGCAGCAGCGCGTCCTCCGCGTCCCCGCCTCCGAGGTCTATGAGCACGCCGCCCTTCTTCGTCTTCTCCGCGCCGAAGCCGAGCGCGGCGAATTCCGCGAGCACCCAGTCGGCGGCGCGGGCGGTAAAGCCCGTCGGGCTGTCTATCGCGAGCAGCTCGACTGCCTTTTCTACCGCGAAATCGGCGTATGACTTATCTATCATGCTTATCTTCCCTCTTCTTTCTGTATATGAACGGCCACAATATCGCGCACAGAACGAGCGCCGCGAATACATCGAGTATGGAGTGCTGCTTTATTAAGACGGTCGCCGCGCATATAAGTACGCAGAGCACCACCGCCGCTATGCGCAGAACGGGCCTGCGCAGCTTTTCACTTGAAAAGAAAGCGAATATCACGTTCAGCGCCGCGACGACGTGTATGCTCGGCATGACGTTCGTGTTCGTATCGGCGGCGTACAGCCCCATGACGATGCGCTCGAAGATGTTTTCGCCCGTCAGCACGGGGCGCAGGTCCTGCCCGGAGGGGAAGACGGCGCATATGAACGTCCCGATGGAGAAGCCCGCCGCGATGAACCACATATACCGCGTGAAGGTCTCGCGGTCCCATATGAGCAGATATACGCCGGTCAGGGAAATGAGCGGGAACCACAGTACGTAGAACACCGAGAAATACTCGCAGAACGGGATCAAATCGTCGAGCGGGCACCATGATACCCAGTAATTTTCCGTTATCGCGCCCTCCAGGATGAAGTACATCGTCAGGTACAGAGGGAGGTAGAGCACGAGCCAGACGCATCTGTTGTTTTTTATGAATTGAATAACTTTTCCCATACCTGAAAGTATAGCCCCGCCTTTCGGGAAAGTCAACGCCGCGCGGGAGGCATGAAATATTTTAACATTTGTTGAGTTTGGACGGCGGAAATGGTAAGATGGGAAGAGATATTCATTGGAGGTGCATCGTATGTGCTCCGCTTTTAAGAGAACCATATCACTGCTCGCGGTGCTCGCCCTGCTCATCGCGGTCGTCCCGTGCGCGGGCGCCGTCTTCACCTTCGACGAGACGGCCGCCGGTACCCTCGCGGACCTCGGTTTCATCGACGGGGACGGCTGGCTCGGCGGCGCTCCGCTGACGCGCGGAGAGGCCGCGGTCATGCTCGCGAAGGCGAGCGGCGCGCAGGCCCTGCCCGAGAGCTTCTGCGTTTTTTCCGACGTTTACGGCGACTCGCGGGGCTGGATAGCCGCCGCCGCGGCTCTCGGGATATGCGCGGGCCAGCCCGACGGTACGTTCGCGCCCGACCGCGCCGTCAGCGACCGCGATTTCTGCACGATGCTCCTGCGCATGCTCGGATACTCCGACGCCGCCGGGGACTTCACGTGGTACGGCGCGCCGGAATTCGCCGCCCTTCTCGGAATAGGCGACGGCCTTATCGAAAGCTTCACGCGCGCCGACGCGGCCCAGCTCCTCTACGCCGCGCTCATCACCCGCACGGCGGGAGGCGGGCCGAAGCTCATTGAAAAGCTCTGCGCCGCCGGCGCCGTCGACCGCGATGCCCTGCTCAAAACGCCGCTCGCCGGCTACGCAGACTGCCTCAAGCCCATCTACGACGCCTCCGAGATATTCGAGCGCTGCTCGGCCGCCGTCATCTGCGTGACCTCGTGGAAGACTCCGGAGGACTTCGAGGCGGATAAGCCCGCGAGTACGAGCTCCGCCTTCTTCATCGACTCCGAGGGCACCGCCCTCATGTGCTACCACCAGCTCGAGGACTGCTCCGTCCTCCGCGCCGAGACGGCAGACGGGCGCGAATACTCCGTCGAGTCCGTACTATGGTACGACGCTCTCCGCGACCTCGCCGTCGTAAAATTGGAGAAGACCTCCGTCGACGGGCTCGCGGTGCGCTCCTTCCCGTACATCCCCGTGTGCGACTCCGACGCTCTCAGCGTCGGCCAGCGCATATATACGATATCCAATCCGCTCCGGCTCTATTACAGTATGTCCGAGGGCATAGTCGCGGCGACGGACCGCCCCGACCTCAGCGAGGACTATCCCGTCGTGCAGTTCACCGCCGCCATATCCTCCGGCAGCAGCGGCGGCCCGCTCATCACCTCGCACGGCGAGGCGGCAGGCGTCATAACGGCGTACTACCCCGCGGGCAACGACCTCTATCTCGCCGTGCCCATAAACTTCGCGACAGGCGCGGAGCTCTTCCCCGTGCCCATGACTCCCGCCGAGGTCGCGGAAACGGAGGGCGCGAAGAAGGCCGCCTCCACCATCACCGTTTCCGACGAGGCCCTCACGCTCGCCGTCGGCGAGAGCCGCGACGTCGTCTGCACGTTCGACTGCCCGAGCTCCGTCTCTCTGACGTACAAGATAGACGACGCATGGATAGTCACCTGCGAGTGGAAGGAATTTTCCGGCAAGTTCACCGTCCCCATAACGGTAACGGGCGCCACCGCGGGCGAGACGGACGTGCGCATAACCTACACCGAGGGGCACGGCAATCCCGACGCGGAGGCCGTCATCCACGTCACCGTAACGGAGTGACGATATTTCGGTTGTAAAAACGCCGCGCGCGGTGTATAATCGTAATTTAGAAAATTATGTGGAGGCGTTATGGAGCTTACCGTTGACGGGCGCAGAGTGCACTATACAGACTCCGGCGAGGGCAGGACTCTCGTCGTCCTTCAGGGCTGGGCCGCGCCCGGAGAGCTTTACGCCTCCGTCGCACGCAGGCTCGAGGGAAAAATGCGGGTCGTCATCCCCGATATGCCCGGCTTCGGCGAGACTCCCGAGCCCGAAGAGCCGTGGTGCGCGCAGGACTACGCGGACTTCGTACGCCGTTTCCTCGCGGAGCTCGGCATCAGCGAGGCCTCCGTCATGGGCCACTCCAACGGCGGGCGCGTCGCCATGCACCTGCTGACCGGGGCAGACCCATTCCCTGCCGAGCGGCTCCTGCTCGTCGACAGCGCGGGCATCGTCCCGAAGAAGTCGCTCTCCGACAAGGTCTCCCTCGCGGGGTACAAGACCGCGCGCCGCTTCCTCGAATCCGGCGCGGGCCGGAAGCTCTTTCCCGGCAAGCTCGACGAGCTGCGCTCAAAGCGCGGCAGCGCCGACTACCGCTCCGCCTCGCCCGTCATGCGCGCGACGCTCGTGCGCCTCGTAAACGAGGACCTGCGTCCCCTCATGCCGCAGATAAAGCAGCCTACGCTCCTCTTCTGGGGCGAGGCCGATACCGCGACGCCCATTTCCGACGCCCGCATCATGGAGAAGCTCTTTCCCGACGCGGGCCTCGTCTCCGTCCCCGGTGCGGGGCACTATTCGTATCTCGACGCGCCGGAGCTCTTCGGGCGCGTGCTTGAAAGCTTCCTGGAGGTCGGCAGATGATCGACAACGTGTTCTTCGCCGTGCTCGCGGTGTGCTGGCTCGGCTGTCAGGCTCTGCTGCTGCGCCGCGGCGTCCATATCTTCCAGCTCAATTCGTATAAGCCCTACGTGCAGCGCAAATGGGTCGCGGAAAACATCTTTGAGATCCTCATAAAGACGGTCTGGGTCGCGCTTACCGTGCCCGCCCTGCTCGAGCTCGGCCGCTTCGGCATGCTCATCTCCGCCGTCATCTACATTGTCGTCGGCATCCTCAATCTGCCGAAGAAGGCGAAAAAGCCCCTCGTCGTGACGGCGCGCGTCAAGCGCCTCTTCACGACGCTCGCGATACTCAGCCTCGCGGTGCTCGCCCTCGCGGCGTTCGACCTTGAGCACAGGCCCGACGTGATGGTGCTCGCGGCACTCATATCCATCGCCGCGCCCTACTTCGTCCTCCTCGCGAACGCCATAAACTCGCCCATAGAAAAGCTCATCAACCGCCACTATATCAACGACGCGAAAAAGCGCCTCGCGGCGAGCCCCGACCTCCGCGTCGTCGGCGTGACGGGAAGCTACGGGAAGACGAGCATGAAGATGATGCTCTCCGCCCTGCTCGACGAGCGCTACGGCGTACTCCCCACGCCGGACAGCTACAATACGACGCTCGGCGTCGTGCGCACGGTGCGCGAGCGCCTGCGCCCCGTCCACGAGATATTCGTGTGCGAGATGGGTGCGCGCAACCCCGGCGACATACGCGAGATATGCGATATAGTACATCCGACGGTCGGCATAATAACCTCCGTCGGCCCGCAGCACCTTGAGAGCTTCAAGACCGTCGAAAACGTGCTCAAAACGAAGCTCGAGCTTGCCGATTCTCTCCCCGAGGGCGGGCTCCTGCTCGTCAACGCCGACTGCGAATACCTCGCCGGGCGTGAGGGCGCGGTGGGCTACGGCATAGATAACGGCGACTGGCGCGCCTCCGACATCACCGTCGGCCCGGCGGGCAGCGAATTCACCGTGACCGGCCCCGGCGGCGTGACCGGGCACTTCCGCACGAAGCTCATTGGCCGCCACAACGTTCTGAACATCACCGGCGCCGCCGCCGCGGCATACCTGCTCGGCGTGCCGATGGCGGACATCACCGCCGCCGCGGCAAGGCTCGAGAGCGTGCCGCACAGGCTCCAGCTCCTCGGCGGAGGGAACCGCTGGATAATAGACGACGCATACAACTCCAATCCCGCCGGTGCCGCCGCGGCGCTCGAGGCTCTCGCGGGCTTCGACGCGGCGAGGATACTCGTCACCCCCGGCATGGTCGAGCTCGGCACGAAGCAGTACGACTGCAACCGTGAGTTCGGCGAGCAGGCCGCCCGCGCGGCCGACTTCGTCGCCCTCGTCGGCGAGAAGCAGACCCGCCCCATTCTCGACGGACTGCGCATCGCCGGGATGCCGGAGGACAGGATAAAGGTCTGCGCGACGCTTGAAGAGGCCGTGGCTGCCGCCGACGGCTTCGAAACGGGCGGTCGGCCGCGCGTGATCCTTCTCGAAAACGACCTGCCCGACAATTATTAAAGGATGTGTGCCGCATGAAACCCGTTATCGGTGTCTTCTTCGGAGGCAGCAGCGTCGAGCACGAGGTGAGCGTCATCTCCGGACTTCAGGCGCTGAACAATCTCAACAGGGAAAAATACGAGCCCGTCGCCGTCTACATCACGAGAAACGGCGAATTCTACACCGGCGACGCCGCCGCGCATATCGAGGAATACGCGGACATCCCCGCGCTCCTCAAAAAGTGCGTCCGCGTCCTGCCCGTCGCGGCGGGCGGCCGCGCCGACCTGACCGTGTACCCGCCCAAGAAGTTCGGGAAGTCCCTCTATGCGACTCTCGACGCAGTTCTCCCCGTCGTGCACGGCACGAACGTCGAGGACGGCGCTCTCCAGGGCTTTTTCAGGACGCTCGGAGTCCCCTTCGCGGGCTGCGACGTCCTCGCGAGCGCGGTCGGCATGGACAAATACGTAATGAAGGCGCTCTTCCGTCTCGCGGGTCTGCCCGTGCTCGACGCGGTGCGCGTTTCCGACGCCGCGTGGCGCGCCGACCCCGAAAAGGTCCTGCGTGACACGGAGGAGAAGCTCGGCTTCCCCATCATCGTCAAGCCCATAGACCTCGGCAGCAGCGTCGGCATAAAGATAGCAAACGATGCCGCGGAGCTCCGCGAGGCCCTCGACTACGCCCTGCGCTTTACCGACGCGGCGCTCGCGGAGGTCGCCGTGCGCGACCCGCGCGAAATAAACTGCGCCGTCCTCGGCGACGGGGACGACCTGCGCATCTCCGAATGCGAGGAGCCCGTCAGCGCCGGCGAGATACTCTCCTACGAGGACAAGTACGTCTCCGGCGGCAAGGGCGGCAAGGGCGGCGGCTCGAAGGGCATGAGCGGCGCAAAGCGCCTGATCCCCGCGCCCATCCCCGACGAAATGCGCGAAAAAGTCCGCGAATACGCGGCGGAGGCCTTCCGCGCGCTCGGCTGCTCGGGCGTCGCGCGCATAGACTTCCTGCTCGACGGGGATAAGCTCTACGTAAACGAAATAAACACCATACCCGGCTCTCTCGCCTTCTACCTTTTCGAGCCGACGGGGCTCAAATATCCCGAGCTGCTCGACGAGCTCATCCGCATAGCTCTCGCGCGCGAAAGGCGCAGGGCAAGGCGCAGCACCTCCATCGAAACAGGCATACTCAAAAACTACAAGGGCGGCACAAAGCTGAGAAAATGAGGTAAGATATGGATTCGGTCATCAAATTCGACGAGATAAAGATGAAGCTGCACGAGCTCGCGCCCGTGCTCGAAACGCTGCGCGGCGCGCTCAAAACGGACGAGGCCCGCGCCGAGATAGCCGAGCTCGAGGCCGAGAGCGCGACCGAGGGCTTCTGGAACGACCTCGAGCGCTCGCAGAACGTCCAGCAGAGGCTGAAAAAGCTCAACGCCCGCTGCGACACCTACTCGAAGCTGCATGGTCAGTTCGACGATATATCCACGCTGCTTGAAATGGCGGTCGAGGAGAACGACGCGGAGCTCCTTCCCGAGATAACCGACGAGCTCGCCAAATTCGAGGAAAAGCTCGAGAGCGCGCGCCTCACTACCCTCCTTTCCGGCGAGTACGACGGCTGCAACGCCATACTCACCTTCCACGCCGGCGCGGGCGGCACCGAGGCGCAGGACTGGGCCTCCATGCTCTACCGCATGTATACCCGCTGGGGCGAGCGCCACGGCTACGCCGTGAAGCTGCTCGACTGGCTCGACGGCGACGGCGCGGGAATAAAGAGCGCCACCATCTCCATCTCCGGCGAGAACGCCTACGGCTTCCTCAAGAGCGAGCACGGCGTGCACCGTCTCGTCCGCATTTCGCCGTTCGACGCCTCCGGCCGCCGTCAGACGAGCTTCGCCGCCGTCGAGGTCATGCCGGAGATAACCGACACGGGCGCGATAGAGCTGCGCGACGAGGACATCAAGATGGACGTCTTCCGCTCCTCCGGCGCGGGCGGCCAGAAGGTCAACAAGACCTCCTCCGCAGTGCGTCTGACGCATATACCGACCGGCATAGTCGTCTCCTCGCAGGTCGAGCGCAGCCACTTCCAAAACCTCGAAAACTGCAAGGACATGCTCCGCGCCAAGCTCGCCGAGATCAAGGAGCGCGAGCACCTCGAAAAGATAAGCGACATCAAGGGCGTGCAGATGAAGATAGAGTGGGGCAGCCAGATACGAAGCTACGTCTTCATGCCCTACACCCTCGCCAAGGACACCCGCACCGGCTTTGAAAACGGAAACATCAACGCCGTCATGGACGGCGAGATAGACGGCTTCATAAACGCCTACCTCAGTCAGAAGGCCCAGTAACTCACCGATAACTCTCACCTGATAAGGAGACAGAAAAATGGAGATGGGTTTCGACAACGAGAAGTACCTCCGTATGCAGTCCGAGCGCATACGCGAGCGCATCGACCTCTTCGGCGGAAAGCTCTACCTCGAATTCGGCGGTAAGCTCTTCGACGACAATCACGCCTCCCGTGTGCTGCCCGGCTTCATGCCCGACAGTAAGGTCCGTATGCTCAAAACTCTCAGCGACCGCGCCGAGATAATCATGGTCATCAACTCCGATGACATCGAAAAGAACAAGGTGCGCGGCGACCTCGGCATCACCTACGACCTCGAGCTCCTGCGCCTCATCGACGCCTTCCGCGCCAACGGCTTCTACGTCGGCGGCGTCGTCATGACGCGCTACCAGCCGCATAAGAATGCCGAAGCCTTCCTCCACAGGCTCGAAAACCTCGGCGAGAAGGTCTGGCGCCATTACAGCATCCCCGGCTACCCCTACGACGTGCAGAACATCCTCAGCGAGGACGGTTTCGGGCGCAACGAGTACATCGAGACGACCCGCCCCCTCGTCGTGATCACGGCGCCGGGTCCCGGCAGCGGCAAGATGGCGACCTGCCTCTCCCAGCTCTACCACGACCACAAGCACGGCATCAACGCCGGCTACGCCAAGTATGAGACGTTCCCGATATGGAACCTCCCGCTCAAGCACGCCGTCAACGTCGCATACGAGGCTGCGACGAGCGACCTCGCCGACGTCAACATGATAGACCCCTTCCACCTCGAGGCCTACGGAGAGACCGCCGTCAACTATAACCGCGACGTCGAGATATTCCCCGTCCTCAAATCCATGTTCGACCAGATCCTCGGCAACTCGCCCTACAAATCCCCGACGGACATGGGCGTCAACATGGCGGGCTTCTGCATCACCAACGACGACGTCGTCGTCGGCGCGGCAAACCGCGAGATAGTCCGCCGCTACTACGACGCGCTCTGCGCGCACAGAAAGGGCAATCTCGACGAGAAGGTCGTCAACAAGAACGAGCTCCTCATGATGAACGCGGGACTCAGCGTCTCCAAGCGCAAGGTCGTCGCCGCGGCGCTCGAAAAGGAGCAGCTCACGGGCGAGCCCGCCGCCGCTATGGAGCTCACCGACGGCCGCGTCATCACGGGCAAGACCTCGCAGCTCCTCGGCGCCTCCTCGGCGCTGCTGCTCAATGCGCTCAAGACCCTCGCGGACATCCCCGACGAGATACACCTCCTGCCGCCGAGCGTCATAGAGCCCATACAGACGCTCAAGGTCACGCACCTCGGCGGGAACAATCCCCGCCTGCACACGGACGAGGTGCTCATCGCCCTCGCCGTCAGCGCGACGACGAATCCCCTCGCGGCGAAGGCGCTCGACCAGCTGCAGAACCTGCGCGGCACGGAGATACACTCCACCGTCCTCCTCTCGCAGGTCGACGAGGGCACGTTCCGCAAGCTCGGCGCGAACCTCACCTGCGAGCCGAAGTACCAGACCAAGAAGCTCTACCACAAGAACTGAAAATCACGGGATCCCTCCCGCCGCATGAAATCGCATATAAGAAGGACACGCCGGAAAATAATTTTTGTGGGGCTCTATTTTGTACTTTTTTTTTGG
>JAZQQE010000082.1:0-2400 GCA_045628845.1 Oscillospiraceae bacterium | reverse complement strand
CCGACGAATCAGCAGTTCCCGACCCTGCCCGACGAGCTGCTCGACCGCCTAAAGGAGAATTACTCCTTCTCCGTCTGGGGCAAGCCCGACGCGGAGCACACGACGGTGCGCTTCTGCACGAGCTGGGCGACGAGGGAAGAGCACGTCGACAGGCTGGTCGCCGACCTCGGGATATGAAACGCTCGGGGCAGCCATCTAAGGATCTTTTCTTGCCGGAGCGGCAAAAAGGCAAATGAAAAAGCCCGGGACAGAAGCAAAAACTTCTATCCCGGGTTTTCTTTATTTACAAATAAAAAAGGACTTGCTTCGCAAGAGACTGCTTTTTGCTGTTTTTCGCTCGACGTATCTGCATACGCCTTCGCTCAGAAACGGAAATTCCGCCTACGCCTCTCTCCTTATCTGTCTGCCCCTCTTTTCTTGCTCTATTCTTTTCCTTGCCGCTTCGGCCCGCGTCTGCTATACTGAACGCAGATATCACGTACTTCCGGAAAGGACGGAGAAACAATGAGTCTTCGTGAACTTATCATAAAGAAGAGGGACGGCGGCGAGCTGACGGAGAGCGAAATAGAGAGCTTCGTCGCGGGCGTGGTCGGCGGCGAGCCGGACTACCAGATAGCCGCCATGCTCATGGCGATATACTTCCGCGGCATGACAGCCGACGAGACGCGCTTCCTCACTCAGGCGATGGCACACAGCGGAGATATGCTCGATCTGTCCGGGCTGCCCGGGATAAAGCTCGACAAGCACAGCACCGGCGGCGTCGGCGACAAAACGACGCTCACCCTCGCGCCCGTACTCGCCGCGGCGGGGCTGACGATAGCCAAGCTCTCCGGCAGGGGCCTCGGGCACACGGGCGGCACGCTCGACAAGCTCGAATCCATCCCGGGCTTCCGCACGGAGCTCTCGTCGGAGGAATTCCTCTCCCTCGTAAGTAAAAACGGCATCGCGGTCGCGGGCCAGAGCGCCTCGCTCGCCCCGGCGGACAAAAGGATGTACGCCCTGCGCGATGTGACAGGCACGATCGAGAGCATCCCGCTCATCGCGTCGTCCGTCATGAGCAAGAAGCTTGCCTCCGGCGCGGAGATCATCCTTCTCGACGTAAAGTACGGCAGCGGCGCGTTCATGAAGACTCCCGAGAGCGCCGCAGAGCTTGCGAGAGTCATGGTGGAGATAGGAAACGGCGTCGGCAGGCGCGTTTCGGCGCTCGTCACGGATATGGACAAGCCGCTCGGCTTCGCCGTAGGCAACGCGCTCGAGGCCGCGGAGGCGGCGGAGCTCCTGCACGGGCGCGGCCCGGCCGACCTGCGCGAGGAGACACTCGCGCTCGCAGAGAGAGCGCTCGTCCTCGCCGGCAGGGGAGACGGGGCGTACTGCCGCGCTCTCGCCGAGCGCATGATAACCTCTGGCGCGGCGCTCGAAAAGCTGTGCCTGATGGTCCGCTCGCAGGGCGGCGACGAGCGCTACGTGCGCGATCCGTCGCTGTTCGGCAAGGCGTCGAAGATGCGCGCCGTGCGCGCCAAGAGAGCGGGCTACGTGACGAGCATGACGACCGACAGCATAGGCGGGAGCGCGCTTCTGCTCGGCGCGGGGCGCGAGAAGAAGGAAGAAAACGTAGACCATGCCGCCGGCATCGTCCTCGAAAAGAAGACAGGCGATCTCGTTGAAGAGGGCAGCGTGCTCGCATACCTCTATACGAACAGGGACGACGCGGCTCTCGACCGCGCGGAGGAGCTCTTCCTCTCCGCCGTCACGATAGGCCCAGAGCCTCCCGAGGCGCGCCCGCTCGTATACGCGGTCGTCGAATAAGGAGAAATACCCATGGAAATAAGAGAGCTTGCCTCGCATATAGACCATACGCTCCTGCGCACGGACGCCTCCGAAAAGGAGATAGCCGCCATATGCGACGAGGCGCGCCGTTTCGGCGCGGCCTCCGTGTGCATCCCGCCCTCTTACGTGGCGTTCGCCGCAAAGTACCTCGCGGGCAGCGTCGCCGTGTGTACCGTCATCGGCTTCCCGAACGGATATTCGACGGCGGCCGTCAAGGCGGCGGAGGCGGCCGACGCCGTCGCCAACGGCGCGGACGAGATAGACATGGTGATCAACGTCGCTGACCTCAAGGCGGGCAGACTTGACCGCGTGACGGCAGAGATAGCCGCGGTGCGTGCCGCGTGCCCCGGAAAGATACTCAAGGTCATCATCGAATGCTGCCTGCTGACAGACGAAGAAAAACGCGCCGCCTGCCGCTGCGTAGCGGAAGGTGGCGCGGATTACGTGAAAACTTCCACGGGATTCTCGTCCGGTGGAGCGACAGTGGAGGATGTACGCCTGCTGCGCGAGAGCTCGCCCGCGACTCTGAAGGTCAAGGCGGCGGGCGGGATAAGGACGCGCGAGCAGGGTGAG
>JAZQQE010000081.1:0-26717 GCA_045628845.1 Oscillospiraceae bacterium | reverse complement strand
ACGGCAGGGAGCGAAGAAGAATCCCCTCAGGCGCATCGCGCCAGGTCTCGCTGCGGCTCGGTCACGTCGCGGGTCTGGGTCACGTCGCGGGTCTGACCTGCCCCCGGCAGGTCATTCAATACCGCGACACCGCTTCGCTGCCCCTTGCATCCTCAAGGGGAGCCTATGTGGCAGCGGTCGAAAAATGCGAGGGACAGCGTCGTGGGGGGGGGGGGCGGCCCGCCCGCGTGCCCCGGCTGGTTTTCGGGAGGGGCAAGCCCCTCCCCTACGGCAAGACGGCAGGGAGCGAAGAAGAATCCCCTCAGGCGCTTCGCGCCAGGTCTCGCTGCGGCTCGGTCACGTCGCGGGTCTGACCTGCCACCGGCAGGTCATTCAATACCGCGACACCGCTTCGCTGCCCCTTGCATCCTCAAGGGGAGCCTATGGGGTGCGTCAAAGCCTCCCCTTGGGCTCAAGGGGAGGCTTTTTGGTGCTTTAATTTTCTCTGTAAACGTACTCGCGGCCGTCGAATTCGAGGAAGAGGGTGAGCGGACGGGTCGTATTCTCTTCGAGCGTCGCCATCAGATAATAGACGTCGTAGGTCCCGCCCGCGGCTATCACGGATTCGAAGGCCGGGATTCCATCGCTGCTTGTGCCGGAATAGTACACGGAGGTGTAATTCTGCGAGTCAAAATACGTGCGGTAGTCGCTGCCGTACTTGGCGAACATGTTCATGAAGTACATGCCCTCCTGCTCGGCGGGGAGCTTGCTCGTCAGGGTGCATCGGGCATAGAGGAAGGTGCTTATCGCCTCGTCAACGCCCTGAATGGAAATGTAATAGTAGCTGCCCGCGCCCGCGTTGTCGGGGTACAGCGCATCGGCGTAGCCGATGCCGTTGAAGACGAGCGTCGCGGAATCGGATTCGAGCACGTCGCCCGCTTTCAGCTCCTGCGCAGTGGTCACGATGTCGCCGAGCGTATACTCGCAGGTATAGACGCTGTTGCCGACGGTGAACTCCATCGAGAGGGAGGGTGCGGCGGCTGAGACGAGGAACACCGCGTGTACCACCTTGTGCTCGCCGGGCTGCATTTCCTCGAACATGGATAAGTCCGCGTTGGGATGGCCCTCCGTGTCCGCGGCCACGGCGACGATGCTGCCCTCGTATTCCGTACCGTCGGGCGCGGTGGCCGTCGCCTGCATGGCCTCGTAGGCGCTTATGGCGTGATCGCCGCCGCCGACCCAGTCGAACACGGCGTCAACGTAGATGCGGTCCGGGTCGTTGTAGAGCTTATATCTCTGTATCCCGCCGTAGCAGCAGGAAACGATGTCCGTCGTTATCAGCCTGCGAAGACCGAACGTGCACACTCCGGCGACGCTGTTTTCCGCGCCGGGAGTGAGCGGGCCCCCGCCGGACTGCGCGGGGCCGTCTGGCTTTACGGGAGCGTCGGGGCCATCGGGCTTGTCGGGCTTTG
This sequence comes from Oscillospiraceae bacterium, assembly GCA_045628845.1. GTDB lineage: Bacteria > Bacillota > Clostridia > Oscillospirales > Oscillospiraceae > RGIG7949. The sequence goes on along the minus strand of JAZQQE010000081.1, from coordinate 25,266 downwards.
AAGGGCTGTCCGGCTTTGAGGGGGCATCGGGCTTTGCGGGGCTGTCGGGCTTGGACGGCTTATCCGGCTCGGGCTCGGACGAGCTTACGGGGTCTGCGGGCGCGGGCACGACCTCGCCGCAGGCGGCGAAGCATAAAACGAGCAGTATGCAGCAGAGAATGACGGCAATAAGTCTTTTCATAATATTCCCTCCATTCACGATACTCACTCCATGTTTTCGGCTTCTCCGGCGGCTTCCTCCCTGTCGGTGCGGGCGACGGAGATGACGCGGACGCCATCGCCGACGCGCATGAGGCGCACGCCCTGAGTCGCGCGGCCGTAGATGTTTATGTCGGAGGCGGCGGTGCGTATCATGACGCCGTCGTCGGACACGATGAGGACGTCCTCATCCTCGCTCACGACGAGGGACGCGGCGACGGGGCCGGTCTTGTCGGTGACGGCGTAGTTCTTCATGCCGAGCCCGCCGCGGCGCTGCGGGCCGCCCTCTCCGCGAAGATACTCGGAAAGCTCGGTGCGCTTGCCGTAGCCGTTTTCGGTGACGGTGAGGAGCGTGCCGCCCTCGCGGCAGAACTCCGCGCCGACGCAGCGGTCGCCCTCGCGCAGGGCGATCCCGCGCACGCCCGCCGCCGTGCGGCCCATCGGGCGCACGTCGTTCTCGCTGAAGCATATCGCCATGCCGTCGCGGGTGGTGATGAGGATATTGTCCTCGCCGGAGGTCGCGTGGACGGCGATGAGCTCGTCGCCCTCGGCGAGGGTGATGGCGCGGATGCCGCTGGTGCGGATGTTTTTCAGCTCGTCGAAGTTCATGCGCTTGACCGTGCCGCCCGCCGTGACGAGGACTATCATCTTGTCGTGCGGGAACTCGCGGATGTGGATCATCGCGCCGACCTTCTCGTCGGCTTCGAGCGGCAGGATGTTCACGATGTTCGTGCCGCGCGAATTGCGGCCGGACTCGGGGATGAGGTAGCCCTTCTTGCGGTACACCTTGCCGGTATTGGTGAAGAACAGTATATGGTCGTGCGAGGACGCGGTGAACACCGTCTCCATATAGTCCTCGTCGCGGGTCGCCATGGCGCGGACGCCTCTGCCGCCCCTGCGCTGCGCGCTGTACTCCGCCGCGGCGACGCGCTTTATATAGCCGCCGTGCGTCATCGTATAGACGCAGTCCTCCTCGTCGATGAGGTCCTCTATGTCTATCTCGTCCTCGACGGCGGCGATCTCGGTGAGTCTGTCGTCGCCGTAGCGGTCGCGGATGTCGGTCAGCTCGTCGATGAGGACGCCGGTGAGCATGGCGTCGTCGCTGAGGAGCTGCGTATAGTAGGCGATGCGCTCTGTGAGCATCGCTATCTCGTCCTCTATCTTTTTGCGCTCGAGGCCCTGCAGGCGGCGCAGCTGCATCTCGAGGATGGCCTGCGCCTGCACCTCGGAGAGCCCGAAGCGCGCCATGAGGCGCTCCTTCGCGTCGTCGTAGCTCTCGCGGATGACCCTTATGACCTCGTCTATGTTGTCGCAGGCTATTTTCAGACCCTCGAGCAGGTGGCAGCGCTCCTGCGCCTTGCGGCGGTCAAACTCGGTGCGGCGGGTGATTATCTGCTTCTGGAACGCATTGTATTCCGAGAGCATGTCGCGCAGGCTGAGGATGCGCGGCTGCTGCTGGTTATTGACGAGCGCGAGCTGGACTATGGCGAAGGTGGTCTGAAGCTGCGTGGCGGCAAAGAGGCGGTTGAGCGTGACCTGCGGGTTCGCGTCGCGGCGGAGCTCTATGACGATGCGCATGCCGTCGCGGTCGGACTCGTCGCGCAGGCCGCTGATGCCGTCTATCTTCTTCTCCTTGACGAGGTCGGCTATCGACTCGACGAGGCGCGCCTTGTTCACCTGATAGGGGAGCTCGGTCACTATTATGCGGGTGCGGCCCTGACCGAATTCCTCGAATTCCGTCCTCGCGCGCACGATGATGCGGCCGCGTCCGGTCGCGTAGGCGGCGCGGATGCCCGCTCTGCCCATGATGATGCCCTTCGTCGGGAAGTCGGGGCCCTTGATGTGCTCCATGAGCTCATCGAGGCCCGCGTCGGGCTCGTGCAGGAGGCATATCGCGGCGTCTATCGTCTCGCGGAGGTTGTGGGGGGGGATGTTCGTCGTCATGCCGACGGCGATGCCGGACGAGCCGTTGACGAGCAGGTTCGGGAAGCGGCTGGGGATGACGACGGGCTCCCTGCGGCTCTCGTCGAAGTTCGGTATCCAGTCGACCGTGTCCTTCTCGATGTCGCGGAGCATCTCGTTGGCGAGCTTGGCCATCCTCGCCTCGGTGTAACGGTACGCGGCGGGTGGGTCTCCGTCGACGGAGCCGAAGTTGCCGTGCCCGTCAATGAGCGGGTAGCGCATGGAGAAGTCCTGCGCGAGGCGCACGAGCGCGTCGTAGACAGAGGCGTCGCCGTGCGGATGGTAGCGGCCGAGCACGTTGCCGACCGTCGTCGCGGACTTCTTGTGCGTCTTGTCGGAGGTTATGCCGTCCTCGTACATGGCGTAGAGTATGCGCCTGTGGACGGGCTTGAGGCCGTCGCGCACGTCGGGCAGGGCGCGGGCGACGATGACGGACATGGCGTAGTCCATGAAGGACTTCTCCATCTCCTTTTTCAGATCGACTTCGATTATTTTCTGATCGGGATAAGTGATATCCGGATTCTTATCGTTATGCGCCATTCATGTCACTCCCTTCCGTCATATATCGAGGTTGACGACGTACTGCGCGTTCTGCTCGATATACTCCCTGCGCGGCTCGACCTTCTCGCCCATGAGGACGGTGAAGGTCTCGTCGGCGGCTATCGCGTCGGAGAGCGTCACCCTCTTGAGGATGCGCTGCTCCGGGTCCATGGTCGTGTTCCAGAGCTCATCGGGGTCCATCTCGCCGAGGCCCTTGTTTCTGGAGATGTCTATCTTGCCCTTGCCGTCCTCTCCGCGCATCTCGGCGCTGAGCGCGTCTCGCTCCTCGTCGGAGTAGGCGTAGCGCACCTGCTTGCCGCGGGTCAGCTTATAGAGCGGCGGCTGCGCGGCGTACACGTACCCGCCCTCGATGAGCGGGCGCATGAAGCGGAAGAAGAACGTCAGCAGCAGGGTCCTGATGTGGCTGCCGTCGACATCGGCATCGGCCATGATGATGACCTTGTGGTAGCGGAGCTTTTCGACATCGAAGTCCTCGCCTATGCCCGCGCCGAGCGCGGTGATGACGGGCTGGAGCTTGTCGTTGCCGTAAATTTTATCCGCGCGCGCCTTCTCGACGTTGAGCATCTTGCCCCAGAGGGGGAGTATCGCCTGGAAGCGGCTGTCGCGCCCGCTCTTGGCAGAGCCGCCCGCGCTGTCGCCCTCGACGATGTATATCTCGGTCAGCTTCGCGTCGCGCTCGTTGCAGTCCGCGAGCTTTCCGGGGAGGCTCATGCCCTCGAGCGCGTTCTTGCGGCGGACCTTCTCGCGCGCGTTGCGCGCGGCCTCGCGGGCGCGGGAGGCCGTCATGGCCTTGTCGAGCACGGTGCGGGCGACGGCGGGATTTTTCTCGAGGAATTCCTCGAACTTGTCGCTCATGATGGAGTCGACGAGCGTCCTCATCTCGCTGTTGCCTAGCTTGGTCTTCGTCTGGCCCTCGAACTGCGCGTCCTCGAGCTTGACGGAGATGACGGCGGTCATGCCCTCGCGGCAGTCCTCGCCGGAGAGCTTCTCGTCGCCCTTGAGGATGCCGTTTTTCATGCCGTAGGAGTTGAGCACACGGGTGAGCGCGGTCTTGAAGCCGGTCTCGTGCATGCCGCCCTCGGTCGTGTTTATATTGTTTGCAAACGAGAGCATGTTCTCGTTGTAGCTGTCGTTATACTGGAGGGCTATCTCGGCCATCGAGCCGTCGCGCTCGCCGCTTATATAGATGACGTCGTCGTGCAGGACGGTCTTGTTCTTATTGAGCCACGTGACGAACTCGCGTATGCCGCCCTCGTAGTGCATGACGTGCTTCTGCTCTTTTCCGGGGCGTTTGTCCTCGGTCGAGATGCGCAGGCCGCCGTTGAGGAACGCCTGCTCGCGCATGCGGGTGCGGAGCGTGTCGTAGTCGAACACCGTCTCCTCGAACATCTCGGGGTCGGGCTTGAAGCGCACGGTCGTGCCCTCGCGGTCCGTTTCGCCGACGACGGTCATCTTCTCGACGATGTTTCCGCGGGAGAACTTCATGCGGTATATCTTCCCGTTTTTGTGCACGCAGACCTCGAGCCACTCGGAGAGCGCGTTGACGACCGAGGCGCCGACGCCGTGCAGGCCGCCCGCGACCTTGTATCCGCCGCCGCCGAACTTGCCGCCCGCGTGCAGCACCGTGAAGACGACCTCGAGCGCGGGCTTGCCCGTCTGCTGCTGGATGTCGACGGGGATGCCGCGTCCGTTATCCGAGACGGAAATGATGTCTCCGTCCTCTATGACGACCTCGATGCTGTTGCAGAAGCCGGCGAGCGCCTCGTCGATGGAGTTGTCCACTATCTCGTAAACGAGGTGGTGGAGCCCGCGAATGCTCGTCGTGCCTATATACATGCCCGGGCGCTTTCTGACGGCCTCGAGGCCCTCGAGCACCTGGATCTGCGATGCGTCGTAGTTTTCTCTTATTTCATCCATCTGTCATCCTCCTCATTCGCCGTTCCGGCGGGGTGCGTAAGCTGTATGTTCCCCTGCCTTTGCAGGGAACGCTCTTGGCGTTCCGCAAAAAAGCAGGCAGTCCGTAGGGGAGGGGCTTGCCCCTCCCGTATCATGATTCGGCTCGATCCTTCGGGCGGGGCAAGCCCCGCCCCTACGGTTGCGGTGCCCGATGACGATCCCTCCGCCTCGCTGTCGCTCGGCACCTCCCTTTACACAAGGGAGGCTTAGGCTCCCCTGTGTAAGGGGAGCTGTCAGCCGGAGGCTGACTGAGGGGTTGCCGCTGCTTTCGCAAACGTCCCACTACGGGTCGTATGCTGTATGTTTCTCCCCCGCCTTTGCAGGGAACGCTCTTGGCGTTCCGCAAAAAAGCAGGCAGTCCGTAGGGGAGGGGCTTGCCCCTCCCGTATCATGATTCGGCTCGATCCTTCGGGCGGGGCAAGCCCCACCCCTACGGGAATGGCAGTAAGCTCCGGCGGGGCTCGTAAAAGTCCCGCTACGGCTCCGACCGCCGATTTCTCCTCATTCGCCGTTCCAGCGCCTCGCCAGAGCGGCGGTCGAGAGCTGGGAAAGGTAAACTGCGTCCCCCGCGGCGCTCGTGCATACCGCGAACGAGCGGGGTATATCGTCGGAAGCGTCGACTATCTGACCCTCGTCCTGCACCCGGCGCAGGAATTTCCTCGTGCCGGGGCCGGAGGAATTGTCCATGTCGAAGATCCCGACCACGCTGTGCTTTTTTATCATGAAATCCTGCCCGATGTGCAGGTAGATGCCGTTCATGCTCATAGTACGCGGCCTCCCTCGACGGTCATGACCTTCCCGCCGGTGCGGCTGCTGATGCCGCCGTCCTCGCAGCAGGTGATGAGCACCTGACCGCCGGAGATATTGTTTAGTACGTACTCCTGCCTGCGCGCGTCGAGCTCGCTGAGCACGTCGTCGAGCAGAAGTACCGGCGGCGTCCCGGTGTCAGAGGTGCTGATATCCCGCTCGGCGAGCTTCAATGAAAGCGCCGCCGTCCTCGCCTGGCCCTGCGAGGCAAAGCCGCGGGCGGGCGCGCCGTCTATAAACAGCTCTATATCGTCCTTGTGAGCGCCGGAAAGGCAGCTCCCGGCCGCTATCTCGGCCTCTCTGTGGCTCTGCCAGTGCTCGACGAGCAGCGGATAGATGTCGGCGGGCCGCTTCCCCTCGGGGTCTATGCCCGTAACGGTCTTGTAGCGCACCTCGAGCCTCTCGCCGCTGCCGGACACGTCGGCGTGTATCCCCGGCGCCGTCTGCGCGAGGAGCCTGCACCATGCGTTCCTATAATATATGACGCGGGCGCACGCCGCGGCGTAGCGCAGGGAGAAGTCCTCGAGCACCGCCATCATGGCGGGGTCGCGGTCTTTGAGTATGCGCGTCTTGTGTTCAAGAAGCCTCGACGCCTCGCCGAGCGCCTTTGCGTACGCAGGTCGGAGCTGGCTGACGGCGGCGTCCATGAATCTGCGGCGCTCCGCCGCGCCGCCCCGCACGAGGTCGAGGTCCGCAGGCGAGAACATTATCGCTCGCAGAGGGAGCGGCACCTTCTTCACGCCGTTCACGCTGACGCTCCGCCTGCCCGCGAGCTCGAGCTCGCAGGCGAGGTCGCGCCCCTCATCCTCAACTATCGCGGAGATATGCGCACGGTCTTTTCCGAAGCGCACGAGTTCTCTGTCCGCGCGGGCGCGGAAGCTCCGCTGGCCCGTGAGCAGCCACGCGGCCTCGAGCAGGGTCGTCTTCCCCTGCGCGTTGCTCCCGCATATGACGTTCACGCCCGGCTCAAAGGAGCACTCGGCGGCCTCGCAGAGGCGGAAATCCTCCGCCCTGAGGTATTTCAGTATCATTGTACGATCCTGAACTCGGCTCCGTCGAGCGAGACCACGTCTCCGCCGCGGAGCTTTTTGCCGCGCATCGTGCATACCTCGCCGTTTACCGTGACGAGCCCGTCGGCGATGACGGTCTTCGCCTCGCCGCCGCTCCACACGGCGCCCGCGAATTTAAGCAGCGCGTCGAGCTTTATGAAATCGGTATCTATTTTGATATCCTTCATTATTTCTCTCTTATCCTCACGGGAAGTATCATGTAGAGGAACGTATCTGTCCCGTCGGCGGGAACTATGATGCAGGGCGACACGTTGTTGACGAGCTGTATGGCGAGCTCGTCGGCCGGAGCGGCCTTCAGAGCATCGAGCATGTATCTGTTGTTGAAGCCTATCTCCATGCCCTCGCCGTCTCCCGCTACGGAGACCTCGTCGCTCGCCTGACCGAGCGCGGTCGCGCAGTTTATGAATATCTCGTTGGAATCGAACATGAAGCGCAGGGGGCTCCTCACCTTCTCGTTTATTATCAGCGAGACGCGGTCGACGGCCTCGATGAGGCTTCTGCGGTCGCAGGTGATGATATATTTCGGGGGATTTGACACCGTGCGCTTATAGTCGAGGAACTCGCCCTCGAGGCGGCGGGAAATGACCTCGGTATTGCCTATGGTGAACATGATGTGGCGGCTTCCGAGAGCGACGGAGACCTCGTCGTCCACGTCCGAGCAGAGCCTTTCTACCTCGGTCAGCGTGCTGCCGGGCACGACGAAGCTCAGATCCGCGCAGTCGCGCTCGAGCTTTTCGCGGCGCAGGGCGAGCCGGAACCCGTCCACGCTGACGACGGTCAGTACGTTCTCGTTCGTCTCGAAGAGCGAGCCCATGTAGATGGGGCGCGTCTCGTTGTCGCTGACGGCGAAGAGCGTCTCCGCGATGAGGCTCTTGAGCTTACTTTCCGGGACTCTGATGCTGCCCGTCGCGTCCACCTCGGGAAGCTCGGGGAAGTCGGCCGCGCCGGTGCCCATGATCTCGAATTTCGACATGCCGCACGAGAGCTTCACGAGCCCGTTTGCGTCAGTCGAAAACGTCACGACGTCGTCTGACATCCTTCTGACTATCTCGCCGAAGAGGCGGGCATTGAGGACTATCGCGCCGGTCTCCTGCACCTCGACGGGGATGCGGGTGCGGATGCCGGTCTTGAGGTTGTAGCCCGAGATGACGAGCTCATCTTCCACGGTAAGGAGCAGGCCCTCGAGGGCGGGAATGGTGCTCTTGACGGCGACTGTCTTGGAAGCGGCCTGGACGCCCGCGAGGAGCAGCGCCCTTTCACAGCTGAATTTCATGTTGTCGTCTCCTTTTCCCCGGCGTCTGTCATCCGCCGGATGATACGAAATTTCGAAAAATTTTCCGTAAAGAATAGAATAGAATAGCTATATGCAGTAGTAAGTAGCAGTAGTACGCTTTTATTGTGGAAAACGCCCTCAAACCCGCGCGGGGAGCGAATTTTTTCTGTTGAAGCTTTTGTTGACGGAGAGAGCGGTTTTCCACGCGGAAAAACGGGTAAAAGTTATCAACAGAGAAGTTATTATCAGGTTGAAAAAATTGTGGATTACTCCTTGTTCGTTATGTTGGAGGTGATGTCGCGCAAAACGGCCGCCTCCTCGGCGCTCGAGCCTATCGCGACCTCTATTTTCTTGATGGCGTGGATGACGGTCGCGTGGTCCTTGCCGCCGAACTGCTCGCCTATCTCGTCGAGCGTGAGGTCCATCAGCTTGCGCATGAGGTACATCGAGACCTGCCTTGCGTGCGCGACGGCCTTGACGCGGCTCTGCCCGGTGATGCTGTCGGGCGTGAGGCCGTAGTAGGCGGCGGTGCGCTCGATGATGAGCTCGGGAGAATACTCGCGCTCGCCTCTTATGATGTCGTGCGTTATCCCGGCGACGAGCTCTATGTCAATCTCCGTCTCTATCTCCGGGCCCTTGGCGAACATGAGCTCGCGGTAAGCGTGTATCTTCTTGACGGTGCCCTCTATCTGACGGACGTTGGACTTGATGTTCTCCGCGATGTACTCGGCTATGCCCGTCGGCAGGACGAGCCCGAGCTGCTCGGCCTTGTTTTTGACGATCGCGACGCGGGTCTCATAGTCCGGGGGCTGTATATCCGCGAGCAGGCCCCACTCGAAGCGGGTCTTCAGCCTGTCCTCGAGCCTCAGCATCTCGCGCGGCGGCCGGTCGCTCGTCAGCACGATCTGCTTGCCGGACTCAAAGAGGGTGTTGAACGTATGGAAGAATTCCTCCTCGGTCTGTATCTTGCCGGCGATGAACTGTACGTCGTCGACGAGTAGGAGGTCCGCCGTCCTGTATTTCTCGCGGAAGGCCCTCTGCGATGCGTTCTGGATGGCGGAAATGAGCTCGTTGGTGAATTCGTCGCCCTTTATATAGACGATGTTCAGCCCGCGGTCGCGGGACTTGACCTCGTGCCCTATCGCGTAGAGCAGGTGAGTCTTGCCGAGGCCGGAGTCGCCGTATATCAGCAGGGGGTTGTACGCCTTGCCGGGCATGTTCGCGACTGCCATCGCCGCGGCGTGCGCGAAGCGGTTGGCAGGGCCGACGACGAAGTGCTCGAACGTGAACTGCGAGCTGTCGAACGGATTGCCCGCGTCGGGCGTCTCGCGGTACTCGTCCATCTCGGACTCGGAGAGCACGACGAGCTCGCACTCGCCGGAGAAGATCTCGGCAAGGATGCCCTTTATCATGTCGGCGTAGCGCGAGGCGATGATGTCCCTCCTGAAATCGGAGGAGGCGCATATCACCATTATGTTGTCCTTGAAATCGACGGCGCGGCTGCCGTCGAACCACGTGGTCATCGAGGTAGGTGTGAGCTGCTTTTCGAGTTCTCCGAGCACTGCGGCCCAGACGTCGGAAGCGGAATTCATAGGCACCTCCGCAGGTATAGAATTAGTGTTGACAATTATCCACAGTCATTATAACACATTATATAAAAGAAATCAAGAAATTTGACATTTGCGCCGCGCCGTGCTAAACTCGAAAAAAGCAAGTGATTCTGCGGCTTTGCGGCCTGTCGGAGAGACAGGGTACGACTTTTTTCGCACGGAGGCGTCACGATAGGTGAAAAACGGTCCCGAAAAAATGCTCAAATCCGTCACGCTGTATACAGACGGCGCGTGCTCCGGCAATCCAGGGCCCGGCGGCTGGGCGGCGATACTCATCTATAACGGGCACGAAAAGGTGCTCTCCGGCGGCGAGGAGACGACGACGAACAACCGCATGGAGCTCCTTGCCGTCATAAACGGCCTCGGGGCTCTGAAGGAGCGCTGCCGCGTCACAGTCTTCTCCGACTCGCAGTACGTCGTCAACGCCGTCACGAAGGGCTGGCTCGAGGGCTGGCGGCTGAAGGGCTGGAAGCGCCGCGAGGGCGAGCTGAAAAATCCCGAGCTCTGGCAGAGGCTGTACGACCTTCTGCGAGAGCAGGACACGGAATTTTTCTGGGTCCGCGGCCACGAGGACGACGAGCTCAACAACCGCTGCGACAAGATAGCCGTCGCCGAAAGAAGCAAGTTCATCAAGGTATGATTTATCCCGCCGCACCAAGGCCTCCCCTGTATAAGGAAGCTCCCGGGTGCGGCGAAATCATATCCATTGTGTAAGGGGACGTTTGCGAGCGCCGCACCAAAGCCTCCCCTTGTGTCCAAGGGGAGGTGCCGAGCATCGCGAGGCGGAGGGGATAGAAATGCGGAAATGTTCCCGGCATCAAATCCCCTCAGTCATCCTAACGGAAGCCGGCTCCCTTTACACAAGGGAGCCGTTGGTGCGGCGTAACCCGCCATCTGCAAGCATCTTGCCCGATTTTTCCGCGTCAGAGGGGCGGTGCGGGCCCGCGTACGGCTTTTGCGGAGCTCCGCGTGAAAGGATACTCCCTCCCCCATCCGCGCCGCCGGAGGCCTTACACGCCCCACAGGCTCCCCTTGAGGATGCAAGGGGCAGCGAAGCGGCGTCGCGGTATTGAATGACCTGCCGGTGGCAGGTCAGACCCGCGACGTGACCGAGCCGCAGCGAGACCTGGCGCGAAGCGCCTGAGGGGATTTGAAGAAGAGACAGACACAAAATCTGCATTACAATCCCCCACCGCCTGCGGCGGAGCCCCCTTTACACAAGGGGGCCTTTGATCTTTGCCGCACAAAAAAGGAGCGGCTCTCTGCCGTCTTGCCGTAGGGGAGGAGCTTGCCCCTCCCGAAAAACAGCCGGAGCACGCGGGAGGGGCAGGCCCCTCCCCTACGACCCTATCTTTCCGATCTTCAAATCGATCCTCCACCGCCTCCGGCGGAGCCCCCCTTTACACAATGGGAGGCTTATTCGCACCCCATAGGCTCCCCCGTTTCACACAAAAAAAGCAGCCTCCGGAAGCTCCGTAGGCTGCTTTTCCATATATCTGTGCTGTAACGCGAAAAACGCGGGTCAACGGACGCTGTCCCACGCCTGCTGCGGGAAAACGCCCTGCTCGATAAGTATTTCCGCAAGCCGGCGGCCAAGATTTCCGTTTGAATTGAGCGCCCTGCGCGACAGTATCGCCATGTCCGCGCGCCAGAACGGGGCAAAGCTCAGCTCGGGAGCGTCGCGGTGAAGCTCTGCTTCCTCATAGATGCCGCAGCCCTGCGCGAGAGAAAAGGCGTTGTCATAGGTATCCGAGTCCGTGTATCCGAGCGCACGGAGCAGGAAGGTGAGATACTGGCGGTCGGTGACCTCGCCCGTGCCGAATTCGGTCGCGCTGATGCCGTTTGTCAGGCCCGTTTCGTAGGCATAGCCCACATAGCCGTCCGCCCAGGCGGGAACGTCGGTGAAGGGATGCTTCCAGCTCCCGTTCAGGGCTTCGTCTTCCCTGCCCAGGAGGCGTATCAGCATGACGATGGCTTCCACACGGTAGGCGGAACGGTCAAGCTCAAAATTAGGACTGCCGTCCGGCAGCGCGCCCGTGCCGCGGAACAGCGTCAGCTTATTCAGCTCCGAGGCGCATTTTGCGGCGTATTCCATGGCAGTACCGGTGTGCGGCCCGGAGTTGTCGGCATGTCCGGGGTGGTACTTGTCCACGGTGCACCAGCCGCCGAGCTGACTGTCATAGCGGAAGGAAACGAAGCCGTCCTCGTTACCGAGTCCGTTGTCGCACAGCTCCGCGATGGAGCGCGTCAGCGGCTCGCTCCCGCTGTCGGTGCGCAGGAACAGCGGCGCGTCGTACTGCGCGTCTCTGCCGAGCGACAGCGTTGTGAAGCCTTTCAGCACCGAGCCGTCGGCCACGGTCAGCTTACCCGTGATGCGGATATCGCGCGTATCGATATTCAGAGTGATGTTCGAGCCGGGGGCAACGGTAAAATAACGGTAATAGTTGTCCAGCCCGGAGGTCAGGGTCCTGACGCCGGAAAGCGTCACGTCATGGGCGTCAAAAAATGCTCCCTCCGGCTCCGGGATGTCTCCGACACGGACGGAGCCCTTCATTATCCAGACCCCGAGAGTGGTATCATAATGGAACTCCGGGTTCATCTGCTCCCAGACATGAGATTTTGCATATATATCCGAAATCGGCATGGGGAGCTTCCGAAGCTGCTCCGAGCCGTCGTCAAAGCGGCAGATGTAGTACAGATCCAGCCCCTGCACGCTGCTCTCGTGTCCGAGAGAAATGAAGCCCGTTCCGTCCCTGGCTGTGAGCTTCGCACCTTCCTCGACGATAAGGTCGCCGTAGATCTCGACAGCGGCATAGGTGGAAAACGTCAGATGCGCGCCCTTGCGGATAATGAAGTCATTATAGACGACAAAAGATTCGCCGAACGCAGAATCCGATTTGATCTCCTTGCTGGGGTAGTTATAGCGGCTTCGTCCGTAGCTTTGCGCGGCGGCAGGTACCGCCAGACCAAGGCAGAGGACAATTGCCAGAACAAAACACAGAGCCTTTCGTTTCATACCCTTCATCCTTCCTTATATTACCGGTTTTTCCGTCTACCTGCGGATATTCTTTCAAATATATCATAACGTTTTTGCCTGTATTTGTAAAGAGCAGAAAAAGGCGTCGGTCGATCCGGGACACCGCATCAAAAAGCGTAATTGATTTGGCGGGCGGGGCCGTAGGGGAAGGGCTTGCCCCTCCCGAAGCATTTTTCGGGCACCGCAACGGGACATTTGCGGAAATATTCCGGGAGACAAATCCCCTCAGTCAGCTTGCTTCGCCGCGCTGCCGGCTCCCCTTACTTCCTTAAGGGGAGCCTATGGGGGGGGCGGCAAAAGCCTCCCCCTGTGCACAAGGGAAGGTGCCGAGCATTGCGAGGCGGAAGGGATAGAAATGCGGAGCTGCTCTTGTACGTCAACCCCTCAGTCTGCCTAACGGCTGCCAGGTCTCGCTGCGGCTCGGTCACGTCGCGGGTCTGACCTGCCACCGGCAGGTCATTCAATGCTGAGACGCCGCTTCGCTGCCCCTGGCATCTTCAAGGCCCCATGTGGTATACGCATGCGTCGTAGGGGAGGGGCTTGCCCCTCCCGTAATACGCCCCTAGTGGTATACGCATGCGTCGTAGGGGAGGGGCTTGCCCCTCCCGTAATACGCCCCTACGGGTTGCGGGACAAAAAGCAGACCCGCAGAAAGGAATCTGTCTTCCGTTCTGCGGGTCTTATGAATACTTCCTTACGCGAGGGTGGCGAGGATGTCGTCGGTATCGACGGAGGCGCCCTTGTTCACCGCGACGGAGGCGACGGTGCCGTCACGCGGAGCGCAGACGTCGTTTTCCATCTTCATAGCCTCGAGGACGAACAGCACTTCGCCGAACTTCACGGCCTGGCCGGGCTTGACCTTCACCTCGAGCACCGTGCCGGGCAGAGGCGACTTGACGGGCTCGCCGCCGGCGGGAGCCGCGGGAGCGGGAGTCGGAGCAGGCGCAGGAGCGGGAGCGGGGGCGGCGACGGGCGCGGGAGCGGGCGCAGCCACGGGCGCGGGAGCGGCGGCGGGTGCGACGTACTCATATTCCTTCTCGATCACGGCTTCGCCGCGTTCGACGGTGACTTCGTATACTTTTCCGTTGAGCTTTATCTCGTATTTCATGATTTAACCTCTTTCCCTGATCGAAATGAACCTGAGCTCCTCGAGGGGGATGCCCGATTCCTCGGCGACTATCGCCATGAGCTGCGCGGCAACGCGGTCGGGCACGCCGCCCAGCTTCACGTCGCCCGCCATGCGTATGGCGCGGACAGCGGGAGCGGCGGCAGGCGCGGCCACGGGCGCGGGAGCGGCGGCGTACACGGGGGCTGCCGCGGGCGCGACGGGGACTGCCGTGCCCGGGACGGTGACTACGTTGATGGGCGCGGGCTTGCCGAGCTTCGACGCGATCACGACGGCGCATATCGCGATTACCGCGATCAGGCACACGAGGACGATGAGCAGAGTCACGGTGGTCGTCATTGGTGCACCTCCGTCAGTCCAGGCGGCGGATCGTGTAGGCGGTGGAGCTGTTCTCGCGCTTTTCACGGTCCTCGAAGAACTTCTCGGCGACGGCGGGGAACGCGAGATAGCTCAGCACGTCCTCGTCGCAGCGGGCCTTGCTTCCGAGCTCGGCCTTGGTCTTCTCGAACACGGGCTCGAGCGTATCGGCGAAGCGGCCCTCGATGGGCTTCTCATCGCCGAGGACCTTTTTGAGGACCTCCCGGTTGACGGGTCCCGGCGGAGTGCCGTACTCGCCGCGCAGGTAGGAGGTTATCTCCTTGGAGACGCGCTTGTAGCGCTCGCCGACGAGGACGTTCGTGACGGCCTGCACGCCGACTATTTGGCTGGTCGGGGTGACGAGGGGCGGATAGCCCATGTCCTCGCGCACGCGCGGGGTCTCCATGAGGGCTTCCTCGAACTTATCCATGGCGTTCTGCGCCTTGAGCTGGCTGATGAGGTTGGACAGCATGCCGCCCGGCACCTTGTATACGAGGGCGTTGGTGTCGGTCTTGAGCACGACGGGGTCGAGCAGGCCGCTCGCGAGGCACTCTGCGGCGTAGTCCTTGAAGCCGTTGTTGACGTCCTGCAGGACGTCCTCGTTGACGCTGACCTCGTAGCCGAGCTGCTTGAGCGCGTACACGAGGGTTTCGGTCGCGGGCTGGGAGGTACCGCCGGAGAGGCAGGAGATCGCGGTATCGATGACGTCGGCGCCCGCCTCGACGCCCTTGAGCAGGGTCATGAAGGCGAGACCGGTCGTGCAGTGGGTGTGGAGGATGACGGGCAGGTCGCAGGAATCCTTGATGGCGGAGACAAGGTCATAGGATTCGGCGGGGCTCATGACGCCCGCCATGTCCTTGATGCATATCGTCTGGCAGCCCATTTCCTTGAGCTCGACGCACATCTCGGCGTATTTCTTCAGGGTATGTACAGGGCTCTGGGTGTAGGAGATGCAGCCGGAGGCCACGGCGCCCCATTTCAGAGTCTCCTCGACGGCGAGCTTGATGTTGCGCAGGTCGTTGAGCGCGTCGAAGATACGGATGATGTCGATGCCGTTCTTGACGGAGAGCTCGACGAACTTCTTGACCATGTCGTCGGGATAGTGCTTGTAGCCGAGAAGATTCTGGCCGCGGAGCAGCATCTGGCATTTGGTGTCGGGGAGCTGAGCGCTTATCTTGCGCAGGCGTTCCCACGGGTCCTCGTCAAGGAATCGGAGGCAGGTGTCAAAAGTCGCGCCGCCCCACATCTCGACGGAGTAGTATCCGGCCTTGTTGATGGCGGGCAGTACGGGTTCCATGACCGAGTAGGGCATGCGGGTGGCTATCAGCGACTGCTGAGCGTCACGAAGCACGGTCTCGGTGAATTCGACCTTGTGTTTCATGTTCTCTCTCCTAATTATGTGGATTCTTTGTTACAGGGGTTCTTTTTTTATCTTCGAAAACCGCCTCGGGTAGCCCTTCGGCGTGGATTCCGATTTGACCGCGACGACCGCCGCGCGCACTATGCCGGCGGCATCGTACAGCTCCGTGCGCACTTCGGGCGCACCGAGCTTCGCGAGCGCGTTCGAGGCCTCCGCGACCTCGTCGGCGCAGTCTGCCGCCTTCATGGCGACGAAGACGCCGCCCTTTTTCACGAAGGGCAGGCAGAGCTCCGTCAGCATCCCCATGCGGGCGACCGCGCGGGATACGGAGGCGTCGAACCCTTCGCGCCACGGAGCGGCTGCGGCGAGCTCCTCCGCCCTGCCGGCGACGGCTCTGACGTTTTTGAGTCCGAGCGCGGCGGCGGCCTCCGTGAGGAAGTCGACGCGCTTTTCGCGGGCGTCGAGCAGCGTGAACTCGACCTGCGGCATCACGACCGCGAGCGGGAGCCCGGGGAAGCCGGCTCCGCTGCCGACGTCGATGATCCGCCCCGTCTCCGGCAGAAACTGCGCGATGGCGAGGGAGTCGAGTATGTGGCGGGAAATTATTTCTTCAACGCTGTCAGCGCCGGTGAGGTTCATGTCCTCGTTGCGGCGCAGGAGCAGCCGCGCGTAACCGAGCAGAGCCTCCGCCGAGGCCTGCCACGCGCCCGTACGCAGCTCGTCCATCACACGTCGGGCAGGCGGTAGAATATCCGCCAGTTTTCCGTGAGCTCGATGGTATCGTAGTTTTCGGTGTTCCCGAGCTGCTTTTCGTATATGATGCCGTACACGCCGTCCGCGTAGTAGCCGCAGTAGAACAGCACGGCCTTGTCCGTCACCTCGAAGCCGGAGACGCGAGTCCCGCTCTCATACTCGCCCATGACGGCGGCGAGAGCCTCCGCCTTTTCGGCGGGGAGCGCCTCGGAGACGGGAGTGAAGCTCCCGTCGTCCATGACGGGCGTCCCGTCGCGGGCGGCGACGACGCAGAGCCCCACGTCGTCGAGGAACATGGCGGCGGCGTCCTGTATGGCGTCGAAGTTATCCACGAAGCCCTGCTTGGTGTCGAGCATGAGGTCCTGCAGGGTCTCGTAGGCGACGGTCTTTTCGTCCGTCCCCATCGCGGTATGCGCGGCGCTCCAGAAGAGGATGCCGGCGGCTATGACGGCGAGGACGGTGATTATCGCCTTTGCGGTAGTTTTCATTTGCCCTGGCGGAGCAGGTCGCGGATCTCGGTGAGGAGCTCTTCGGCGGTCGGCTTCGCGGGTTCTTCGGGAGCGGCTTCCTCCTCGGCCTCGGCGGCAGCCTTCTCGGCGGCCTCCTTGGCGGCCTTGCGCTTCTCGGCGAGCTCACGCGCGCGGTTGAAGGAGCGGACGATGAGGAACACGATGAACGCGACTATGATGAAGTTGATGACGACGGCTATGAAATCGCCGATGCCGATGACGACGGCCTCCTTGACGATCTCCTCACCCTCCATGACCGCTTCGCGGAGCGTGATGTTGAGCTTGGTGAGGTCGAGTCCGCCGAAGATCCAGCCGATGAACGGCATGATGACCTTGTTGACGAGGGTGGTGGTGATGTTGCCGAATGCACCGGCGATGATGACGCCGATGGCCATGTCGAGGACGTTGCCGCGGCTTATGAATTCCTTGAATTCCTTAATAAAGCCCTTTTTTTCCTTCTTTTCTTCCATTTCTTTCTTCCTTCCCTGATTTATGTGATGAATTTACTTCGTGATGACTTCCATGCCGCCGAGGTACTTGCGGAGCACCTCGGGCACGACGACGCTGCCGTCGGCGCGCTGGTTCTGCTCGACGAGGGCGGGAAGTATGCGGGAGGTCGCGAGGCCGCTGCCGTTGAGCGTGTGGACGAATTCGGTCCTCCCGTCGGCGCGCTTGACGCGCATCTGGCCGCGGCGCGCCTGGAAATCGCGCGCGTTGGAGACGGAGGAGACCTCCTTGTAGCCGTTCATGGAGGGTATCTGTATCTCGATGTCGTATGTGCGCGCCATGCTCGCGGAGCAGTCGCCCGCGGCGAGCTTGACGGTCCTGAAATGGAAGCCGAGGCCGCTCACGAGGCGTTCGGCCTTGCCGACGAGCTCCTCGAAGGCCTCGTCGGACTTCTCGGGCAGCGTGTACTGGACCATCTCGACCTTATTGAACTGGTGTCCGCGCACCATGCCGCGCTCGTCGCTGCGGTAGCTTCCCGCCTCGCGGCGGAAGCACGGCGTGTAGGAGATATACTTCTTCGGCAGCTCGGATTCGGGGATGATCTCGTTCCTGTGCAGGGAGACGAGGGCCGCCTCGGCGGTCGGGAGCATGTAGTGCACGCGGTCGTCGGTCGGGTTGGCGATCTTGTAGACCTCGTCTGCGAACTTCGGGAACTGCCCCGCCGTCAGCCCGCACTCGTATTCGAGCATGTGCGGGACGAGCATGAGCTCGTAGCCGTCGGCTATATGCGTGTCGATGAAGTAGTTGAGCAGGGCCCATTCGAGGCGCGCGCCCATGCCGCGGTATACCCAGAAGCCGCTTCCGGCGAGCTTCGTGCCGCGTTCGTAGTCGATGAGACCGAGGTCGGTGCATATATCGACGTGGTGCTTGGGCTCGAAATCGAACTTATGCGGCTCGCCGAAGTAGCGCAGGGGCTCGTTGTTCTCCTTGCCGCCGGGCTTGAGGTCGGGGTCGGGGAGGTTCCAGAGCCCGAGCATGAGGGTATTGTACTCGGCTTCGACCTCGCCGAGCTTGGCGTCGATTTCCTTTATGTCGTTGGAGAGCTGCTTCATCTGCGCGAAGAGCGCGGCGGTGTCGCCTCCCTCCTTCTTGATGCGCGGCACGTCGGAATTGAGCTTGTTGCGCTCCGATTTCATCTGTTCGGTGCGGAAAATGAGCTCGCGGCGGGTCTTGTCGAGCTCCACGATGCGGTCGATGTCCGCGTCGGAGTCGGCTCCCTTGTCCCTCAGGCGGCGCTTTACGTCCTCCGGGTCGTCTCTGATGAGCTTGATATCTAACATTTTTGCTCCTCGATTCGCTTACTGTATTTTCTTCAAGGCGGCTATCACCTTGTCAAGATCTTCGTTTCCGTAGTATTCGACCTCTATGCGGCCCTTTTTGCGGCCCTCGACTATCGTCACGCGCCGTCCGAGCTCACCGGTGAGCTCGTGCGAGAGAGCCTCCGCGTATATGGACGGAGCGCGCTTCGTTCTCACGCGCGGCGTACTGCGCGCCGCCGCCTCGACCTGACGCACGTTCAGGCCCTTTTCGGCGGCCTCGCGCGCGAGGCGTATGCGGTCGGAGTCGTTTTCGAGCGCCAGAAGCGCCCTTCCGTGGCCCGCGGAGAGCTTCCCCTCGGATATCATCGCGCGGACCTCCTCGGGAAGCGCGAGCAGACGCAGGGAATTTGCTATCGCGGGGCGGGACTTCCCCACCCTTTCCGCGCACTGCTCCTGCGTGAAGCCGAAGCGCTGCATGAGCGTCTCGAAGCCTTTGGCCTCCTCGAGCGGGTCGAGGTCCTCCCTCTGCAGGTTTTCCACGAGCTCGAGCACGGCGGCCTGACGGTCGTCGGCCTCGATCACGAGCGCGGGCACCTTCGTGAGGCCCGCCATTCGCGCGGCGCGCCAGCGGCGCTCGCCCGCGATTATCTGATATATCCCGTCCTTGCGGCGGACGGTCAGCGGCTGTATGACGCCGTGCTCGGCGATGGAATCGGCGAGCTCGGCGAGCGCTTCGGGGTCGAAATTGCGGCGGGGCTGCGCGTCGTCCGGCTCGACGTCGGAGATGGGCAGGTACACGCACTCGGGGCGCTCGGCCTCGGAGGCCGCGTACTCACCGAAAAGGGCGCCGAGGCCCGATCCAAGTCCTTTTTCTGTCTTCATTTCGTCCTCCGTGCTGCATGTGAGTCGAGCTCTGCGGCGAGGTCGAGGTACGCCTTTGCGCCGCGCGAGCCTATGTCGTACGCCGTGACGGGCTTTTTGTGGCTCGGAGCCTCGGAAAGCCGCACGTTGCGGGGGATCACGGTCCTGAATACCTTGTCCTTGAAGTATCTGCGGACCTCCGCCGCCACCTGCGGGGAGAGGTTCGTGCGCCCGTCGTACATTGTCAGCAGTATGCCCTCTATCTCGAGGGTGGGATTGAGCCCCGCCTTCATCATGCGGACGGTCGCCATGAGGTCGCTGAGGCCCTCGAGCGCGAGATATTCGCACTGAACGGGGATGAGCAGCGAGTCGGCGGCTGTCAGCGCGTTGAGCGTCAGCAGCTCGAGGAGCGCGGGGCAGTCGATGAATATGTAGTCGTATTCTGCGCGCAGGGGCGCGAGCGCGTCCGCGAGACGGTGCTCGCGGCGCTCCATGTCCGTGAGCTGCACTCCGACGCCGAAAAGCCCCTTGTTCGCGGGCAGAACGTCGCCGTAGCGCGTTTTTTTGAGGGCGAGCCGCGCGTCCGTGCCGCCTATGAGCACGTCGTAGACGTTCGGAGAGGCGGCGTTTTTGTCCACGCCCATGCCGGAGGTGCTGTGTCCCTGCGGATCGACGTCCACGAGCAGGACCTTGCGCCCCATACGCACGAGCGAGGCGCAGAGGTTGACGCCCGTAGTCGTCTTCCCCACTCCGCCCTTCTGATTGAACAGCGCGATGATCTTTCCCATCATTTGCCCTCACGGAGAGTGCGGAAACCGGCGGACTCCCCTTTCCGGGGCGTCCGTCGGACCGCAGTTATGATTCTTACGCTTGATTTTAGCACAACGGTGCCTGTTTTGAAAGAGTATGTTTCACGTGAAACGTAACAAAACTTCGCGGTGTTTCACGTGAAACATTCGGGTATTTCAGAAAAAGCTGACGCGGCCGGGCTCCCTGTCCCTCGCGGGGGTGGGCTTGTCGATGCCGCCGACGGCGAGAGCGATGGTGAAGACCTTGTCGCCGATGCCGAAGCGCTGCTTCCACGCGGCTCCCTTTTCGCCGTTCATGAAGTCGCGGATGCAGCCGATGATGACGGTACCGAGGCCGAGACTCTCGGCGGCGAGCGCCATGTTCTCGACGGTGATGCCGCTGTCCATCTGCGTGTAGGGGAAGTCTGCGGGGCCGGACAGCAGGAATACCGTCGGCGCGCCGTAGTGGAAGCCGGGACCGGGCTTTCCGCCGGAGAAGTCGGCGGCGAGAGCGTCGATGAGCGCCTTGTCCTGCACGCAGGCGATGTATATCTCCTGCTCGTTGCGGGCGGTCGGAGCCCAGCGTCCGGCGTCGATGATGGCGTCGCGCTGCTCGTCGGTTATCTGCTCGGGAAGGTAGCTGCGGGTGCTGCGGCGGGAGAGGATGCTTTTCATGGTTTCATTCATGTTTCTGACCCTCCTGTTGAATTATTATTCCTTAATTGATACATTATAGCACATACTTTTCCGCGCCGCAACTAATTAGTGAGCGCTTCCGCGAACGAAATGCCGTCCTGAAGCGCCATGTTCAGCGCCGCTCCGACGAGCTTCGCCATCTCCTCCACGCGCGCGTCGACGTCGCGCGGTGTGACGAAGAGGTCGGAGATGCCGTCCGCGTCCGCGCCGAAGAGGTCGGAGGCGAGCGTCGCCGCGTCCACGACCGTCGGCACGCCGACCGCTATGACGGGCACGCCGAGAGTCTCGCGCGTCAGAGCGCGGCGCGAATTGCCGACTCCCGAGCCGGGAGTCACGCCCGTGTCCGAGAGCTGGACCGTCGCGCAGAGGCGCTCGACCTTTCGCGCGGCGAGCGCGTCCACCGCGATCACGGCCTCCGGGAGCGCCGCGCGCACGAGCGAGGCGACGAGCTCCGAGCTTTCGAGGCCCGTCGTGCCCGTTACGCCCGTTTCGACCGCCGCGACGCGCCTGAATCCGCCGAAATGCTCCGGCGCGGCGTCGACGAGGTGGCGCGTGACGAGCAGGCGGCGCACCGTCAGCGGGCCGAGGCTGTCCGGCGTGACGAGGGCGTTGCCGAGTCCCGCGCAGAGCACCGTGCCGCGCACACCGCCGAGCAGGGCGCGCAGATTCTCCGCGAGCGTCAGCGCCGCGTCCTCGAAGGTCTGCGGGTCTGCGGAAAAGCGGCGCGGCGGCGTCAGCGTGACGTAGGTCCCCTCGGGTTTCCCGAGCGCCTCCGCGCCCTCGCGCGAGAGCACCTCGACGCGCTCGACGAGCGTCCCGCGTACAGTATCGCGGCTTTCGCGCACTCCCGCGGGCAGCTCGCGTCCGTGGAGCTCCCGCGCCTCGACGGCGAGGTCCGTCCGAATGTTCATGAAGCATCCCTCCGCAGGAAGTATTCCCCGTTCGGTGAGAAATTTTGCACGGAAAACGCCGTTCTTCTTGCCTCCCTTGTGTAAAGGGAGGCGGCACGGCGGAGCCGTGACGGAGGGATTGTCATGCAGAGGAGCAGAATAAGCATTTGGTGTTGAAGACAGAGCAGTGACAATCCCCCACCGCCTGCGGCGGAGCTCCCTTTACACAAGGGGGCCTTTGTTTTGCTTCTACCGAAATTCGCGCTCCCCTGCTTGCTTTTCGCGGCGCGGCGCGTATAATGAGCATCAGATGTTGAAACGCCTTATGGCGTTTCAATAAGCCTCATTTGAGGCTTATGCAAAGGAAAATCGATTTACCTTTGCACGAGGCTTGTTGCAATAACTATCGTAGATTTGTCGTCGAAACAGTCCGGTTTCAGACTGTTTCGACTTTCGATTGTCATTATGATTATGTGAGAAATCCCGAAAGAAGGCTTTGACCATGCATGACGAACTGACCGAAAAAGACCTCGAGAAGATGCGCGCCGAGCTCGACGAGCGCAAAAACAAGCTCATGCCGGAGCTCATCGAGGAGGTAAAGCGCACCCGCGCCTTCGGCGACCTCAGCGAGAACTACGAGTATAAGGCGGCAAAGCAGGCTCACAACCGCAACAGAAGCCGCATCAGATATCTTGAGAACATGATAGCCTCGGCGAAGGTCATCAAGGACGAGTCGGCCGAGGGCGAGGTCGGCCTGTACGACCGCGTCACCGTGTATATCGAGGATGACGACGAGACGAACGAGATCCGTGTCGTCACGACCGTCCGCTGCGACCCGCTCAACGGCCTGATAAGCAAGGAATCGCCGCTCGGAAGCGGGCTTCTCGGCAAGCACGTCGGCGACCGCTTCACCGTCCGCGTCAGCGACACGTATTCCTACACCGCCGTCGTCAGGGCGATAGAAAAAGGCGAGGACGACGGCTCCGCCGACCTGCTCGGCTACTGATAAATCCCAGAATATGGGATTTACCCCGCGGAGGACGTTTGCGAGCG
This sequence comes from Oscillospiraceae bacterium, assembly GCA_045628845.1. GTDB lineage: Bacteria > Bacillota > Clostridia > Oscillospirales > Oscillospiraceae > RGIG7949. The sequence goes on along the minus strand of JAZQQE010000081.1, from coordinate 2,633 downwards.
CCGTGAAATCCGCAGGCCCCCTTGTGTAAAGGGGGCTCCGCCGCAGGTGGTGGGGGATTGATTTGAAGATCTGAAAAAAGCGTCGTAGGGGAGGGGCTTGCCCCTCCCGAAGCATTTTTCGGGCACCGCAACAGGGGGACGTTTGCGGAGACGTTCCGTGCATCAAATCCCCTCAGTCTGCTTCGCGCCAGGTCTCGCTGCGGCTCGGTCACGTCGTGGGTCTGACCTGCCCGCGGCAGGTCATTTAATACCGCGACGCCGCTTCGCTGCCCCTTACACAGGGGAGCCTATGCGGCAGCGGTCGAAAAATGCGACGGTCACTGCCGCGCTTTCGCGCTTCATCCGGCCGAAAAACAAATAATTACGGCCCATCGGCGCAGCAAGTATGATCCGGAACAGCGATGAAGACAAGGTTTCACCGAAGCTTGCGTATTATGCACCTTATCGCTTGTCATCGGCGTTGGTTTTTGCTAAAATACAAACAACAAAATACCCCAAAAATCGACTTTGACTCATGCACACGCCGCGCTGACGGTCAAGCCGACTGTTTGAGATATTTTGGGGTCCGGAAAAAAGCATTTTGGCAGAACACCCAGCCGTTACAGATAGGAGGCACAGCAGGGTAATGAAACGCATTTTTATCGGCAGTTCAACAGAAAGTCTTCCTATAGCGAGAGTAGTACAAGCAGAATTAAAATCATATAAAAATCCGGAAAACGGAGAGAGAAAATATAACCCGGTCTTATGGAATCAGGACACGATCCCTCCGTCAAGCTATACCGTTCCCGGTCTGATAGAATATCTGTCTAAATCCGATGCAGCGGTTTTCATTTTCTCTGATGATGACAAGGTCACGAGCCGCGGAAAGAAATCCGCGGCACCCCGGGATAACGTTGTATTTGAATCGGGACTGGCGATCGGGATGCTCGGTCAACACCATTGTTTCATTCTGAAATCAAAAAAAGCAAAAAGGCCCTCAGATTACGATGGGCTTACGGTAATCGATTATGACATTTCCGTTCAGGAATCAGAGGGACGCGCGGACCTTCGGGCAGAAATGAGCGAGGGTGCACGGCAGATCGATGACGCTCTTTCAGCGGAGGCTGAAGCCGATATCCCGATGATGGTCCATTCCTGGCTTGATTATATGGACTGTATCACCAAGCTGTATGATAAGATATCAAAGTCTCCCCGCACCGGGGGATTTCGGTTCGATGTCATTGTGGGAATAGCAAGAGGCGGCATAATCGCGGCGGACATCATCAAGAGGAAATGCGCGTCTACCGTTCCCTTGCTGTGTATCGCACCGGAATACTCCGACAACGGAAATCCGGTTTATGATATGGACCGGAATTCGAATCTGAAGAGCGTCGTGCAGATACTTAACGAGTATCAGAACATCCTGATCGTCGATGACATATCCCGGACCGGTCAGACGTTACCGGACGCCAAAACCTTTTTAGTCGACAATCTTCCGGGAAAAACAATAAAAAGTGCGGCTGCATACGTTTCGGAAAAGCTTAAAAACAAGATTGATTATTACGGAAAGACGGCGGAACAGACAATAAATATGCCGTATTCCTATATCTGAACAACAGCCAAAACGCGCTGCAGGACCGTGGATGAATGCCGTTCCGGAAAAACCAATAAACAAAAAGGACAAGGGGCCGCGGGATTTCCGCGCCCCTTGTCCTTTCTTCCCCGGCTTGCGTTTCGGGCGGGGAAGGGGTAAAATACCGGTATATCCCCGCGCGATATGGAGGCAAAATGAAAAAAGCACTCGCTTACATCTACATATTCTCGCTCGCCGTCGCGGCGGCGGGCATCGCCGTATACTTCGCGGTGTCGCACGCGAGCGTGTACGTGCTCGTCTGCGGCGGCGTGGTGCTCGTTCAGAGCCTGCTCAACATGCTCTGGGGCGATCAGCACGACTTCAACACCGAGTTCATAGCGGCGTTCATCGGCCTCATCGCGGCCTTTTTCCTCGATCTCCCGCTGCTGCACACGGTCGCGCTCGCGCTGTGCGTACGGCTCGTCGTCATCTCCGCCGTCTCTGGGGTGCTGCTCCTGCGCGCCCGCGGGAAGGAATAGGCCGCGCACCGATTGCAAAGCAAACGGCTTCTGTTTCGGTGCCCGGGAAATGCTTCGGGAGGGGCAAGCCCCTCCCCTACGATGCGGTCTTTCGCATTTTTCGACCGCACCCACATTGGCTCCCCTTGAAGAAGCAAAGGGTAGCGAAGCGGCGTCGCGGTATTGAATGACCTGCCGGGGGCAGGTCAGACCCGCGACGTGACCGAGCCGCAGCGAAACCTGTCTGCGAAGCAGACTGAGGGGGTTCTTCGCTCCCTGCCGACTTGCCGTAGGAGAGGGGCTTGCCCCTCCAGAAAAACAGCCGGAGCACGCGGGAGGGGCAAGCCCCTCCCCTACGATACGGTCTTTCCGATCTTCACATCAATCCCCCACCGCCTGCGGCGGAGCCCCCTTTACACAAGGGGGCCTTTGGATTTTTGTCGCACCATTGGCTCCCCTTGAGGATGCAAGGGGTAGCGAAGCGGCGTCGCGGTATTGAATGACCTGCCGGGGGCAGGTCAGACGCGCGACGTGACCGAGCCGCAGCGAGACCTGTCTGCGAA
>JAZQQE010000080.1:0-3242 GCA_045628845.1 Oscillospiraceae bacterium | reverse complement strand
GAGCTCGATGTCGTTTTCCTCGGCGATGCGCCTGCGTATCTCGCGGAGCATTTTGCATTTGTCCTTGCCTGTCATGTGTATCGCCTCCTGCCGTTTTGACGGAAGTCACGCGGATAAAGTTCCCGAAGCTCATGGAAAAGCTCCCCGAAGGGGAGCCTTTTTGTTCTTTGCCGTTCCGGCAAGAAATAATCCTTAGATGGCTGCCCCGAAAGGGGGAGCATTCGCGTTTCTGCTTATTCAGCCGCGAGGCGGCGGCCCGTTATGTATCCGAAAGTCAGGCACGCGCCGTAGTTCTGGCCGGGGATGCGGAAGTTGTAGTAATTGGCGTACATGTCGCCTATCATCGAGCCGACGCAGTAAAGACCGGGGATGGGCTCGTCGTCCGCGTCGCAGACGCGGAGCCTGCTGTCGGTCCTCGGCCCGCCGAGCACGGTGAAAAAGCGTATGTCGCTGAGCTCGCCGCCGTAGAACGGCGCCTCGCGTATCTCCTGCAAATATTCGGGCTTCTTGTGGAAGTCCGTGTCCGCGCCCGCGCGGCACAGAGCGTTGTAGTGCTCTATCGTTTCGAGCGTGGAGGCGGGGAGACCGAGCTTTTCGATAAGCTCGGGCAGAGTGTCCGCCTTCATGAGCTTGCCGTCGGCGACCTGCGTCTCCCAGTTTTTCACGACGTTTTCGGGCGTGTTGTCCGGCCCGTCGCGCTGACCGCCGTGGGCGCGCCAGCGTATGTCGCGCGCGTAGTTCGCGCCCCATATCGCGAAGGCCCTGCCCTTCGGCTCGCGCAGGGTCGTCAGCGCGGTGTACGCGCCGTTCATGTCCTCGTTGCAGTAGCGCTCGCCGCGGACGTTCACGCGAAGTCCGCGGTGCGAGCCGTAGGGGAGGTTCGAGCCGAGGCGGCTGCCCTGTATCATGGCGCAGGCAGGCCACGTGCGCTGCCACGCCGCGCCCGCCCAGAGAGCCATCTGATGGCCCTCGCCGCGGTAGAGCCCGCCGCCGGTGTTGAAGCCGATGTCGTAGTCCGTGCCCTCGGCGGTGAAGTGCGGGGCCCAGACGGGGCAGTAGGCGCGCATCATCTCGGGATTTGCGGAGAAGTCGCCCGTCGCGAGGACGACCGCCTGCGAGGCGTTTATGCGGATATAGCCCTCCGCGCTCTCGGCTATGACGCCCGTCACGCGCCCGCCGCTCTTTTCGAGCTGCCTCGCGGGAGCCGAGTGCAGGACGCGCCCGCCCGCGCGCAGGAAGGCCTCCTCGAGAGCCTTGACCGCGAGCGTTATGCCGACGCCCGCGCGCGTGACGCCCTTTCCGACGAAGGCGTGCGTGCAGGGCGGCTGATAGGTCGGGCTGTCGGGGTCGCCGACGTTGCCGTCCTCGAGGACGACGTCGAGCCCCGCGGCGCGCAGGATGTCGGTCAGCCAGTCCATGGCCTCCTCGCTGTTGTTGAGAAGGTCGTACCACTTGCGCTGGTCGGCGAGGAAGGATACTCCCTCGAGCTCCTGCAAATAGAATCTGTCAAGGTCGGGCCGCTCGAAGCCGTGCTCGGCGAGCACCTTGCTGTACGCGGCGAAGACGGAGCCCCCGCGGCCGACGGGGCCGCGGCTGGCAGTCACGATAAGGGTATCGGCGCCCTGCTGCTGCGCGCTCAGGGCGCAGCAGAGGCCGGAAAGGCCCTCGCCGACGACGACGATGCGGGCGCTCTCCGTCCTTTTTATCTCCGATTCCGGAACGGGCGGCGGCGGTGTGAGAAAGCTCATCGCTTTTCCCCCTTAATGCTTGCTGTACCAGTCCCTCGCGTAGTCGAGGTAGAACCGGCGTATCATTTCGTTCTTGCGGATGACGTTCGGGTCCTTCATGCTGCCGGAGACGCGGGCGGAGAAGATGAAGCCGCCCTCGGGCGCGAGGGTGTCGACGTATTCGTGCAGAGCCGCCATGAGCTCCTCGTCGCTGGTCTCGGGGAAGCTGATGCTGCCCTGACTGTCCCATCCGCCGCAGATGATGAGGCGGCGTCCGAACTTCTGCTTTATGCCGACGAGGTCGTTGGACGGCTGCGCGGGGTTCCAGCCGCAGACGCCGAAGTCGAGCCATTCGGGCACGAACAGCTCGCACTTGCCGCAGTCGTGCTTCTCGATGAAGGCGCCGCCGTTGAGCACGGTCTCCGCTATGCGGCGGTGGAAGGGCTCGACGAGCTCGCGGTAGGTGTTCAGCGATATGAACGGGGCGCGCGCCGTCGCCGTGTCGTCGGGGATGCAGACGGACTCGGGCTTATAGTATTTGAGTATGTTTTTGAGGACTTCCTCCGAGAAGGTGCAGAGGTAGTCGAAAAGCGCGTAGCACTCCTCGGGCTCCTCCATCATGGCGCAGAGGCCCTCCTCGAAGCCCATGAAGTCGCAAAGACGCTGGAATATCTTGCCGAAGAAGAATATCGTGCCGTACTTCTCGCGGTCGATGTTCGCGAGGTCCTTTTTGGCGAGAGCCTCCCAGTCGAAGCCGGAGATGTCGGGCGCCTTGATGACGTCGCGCCACTTGGTGATGTCGTGCAGGACGTACCTGCCCGGCATGGGGATGGGCGCGCCGCCGAAGATGTCCTCCTTGCCCTGATACTCGACGCCGAACTCGTCCTTATGGTAGCCGGGTGCCTTTATATCGACGAACGCGGAGCACTTGAACTCCTGAAAATTGCTGTTGGGGAGGTATTCGGGCATCTCTCCCCTGTGCATGCGGAGCAGGTTTTCCTTTTCTGTCAGCATCGGTCTCACTTTCCCTTGCTCAGTCCGCGCTCGGCGTAGTGCTTGGCCCAGTCACCGGCGGGGCAGTAGCTCAGGCACTTGCCGCAGTGCCACGTCTCCTCGTGCTGGAGGCCGCGGTCAGTCAGCGGCATCTTCGCGCGCGCGTCGATGATATCCTGCGCGGTGGGCTCGTTGGTCGGGCAGTAGTCGTCGGCTCCGCCGTACTCCTTGCGCATGCCCTGCGTGGGCACCTGGCAGCGCGGGAAGCTGACGGTCGCGTAGGTGAATTCCTTATCGCCGAGGTGGCAGGAATGGCAGTCCTTGCTGCCGTAGATGCCGATGGCCTTCGTCGGGCAGACGTCCGTGCAGATATGGCACTTTTCGGGGTCGCAGAGCTTCGGGCCGTCATACATCGGGTCGGGCTCGAGCTCGAGCGTCGTCAGGATGACGCCGAAGCGGTTGCGGGGACCGAACTTCGGGCTGAGCACTATGCTCATCCAGCCGAACTCGCCGAGACCGGCG
>JAZQQE010000079.1:0-16084 GCA_045628845.1 Oscillospiraceae bacterium | reverse complement strand
TCATTATAATATTCCTCCGAACGCTTTTCCCGGAAGGAGGCGGACGGTCTTGCTCTTGACCGGACACCGTGCGTGAGCGCAGGCGCCGCAGACGGGGCGGCTTCTGGATCATCCTGATCATCGCCCTGCTCGCCTATGCGCTCGTTTACAGCAATTTCAAGGTACTGACGACGGAGTTCACGGTCTCGTCCGCGGCCCTGCCCGAGGGCTTCGACGGCACGACCGCCGCGGTCATCTCCGACTGCCACGGCAGGTTCGACGACGACATCATCGAGGCCGCGGAGGACGCCGACCTCGTCTTCCTCGTCGGCGACATCATCGACGACGCCTCGCAGATGACGGACGCGGTCGCGTTTGCGGAAAAGCTCGCCGCGCACGGGAACGTATATTACGTCACGGGCAACCACGAGTGGGCGACCGGCGTCGTGTACTCATTCATGGAGGCGCTCCGCGGCGTCGGGGTGCACGTCCTGCAAAACCAGTTCGTGACGCTCTTGCGCGGCGGCGACACGCTGACCCTCGCGGGGCTCGAGGACGCGAACGGCCCCGCCGACATGGCCGGGCCCGCGCAGGTGCTTGCCGCGCTCCCCGACGGCTGCACCGTGCTCCTCTCGCACAGACCCTACGACTACAAGGACTACGCCGACCTCGGCGCGGACGTCATCATCTCCGGCCACATCCACGGCGGGATGGTGCGCATCCCCGGCATAGGCGGACTTATCGGCCCGGGCCGCGAGTTCCTGCCGGAGCTCGACGGCGGGCTCTACGAATACGGCGGGGCGACGCTCGTCGTCTCGCGCGGTCTCGCCGGAGTCGGGCGCTTCCCGCGCCTGTTCAACCCGCGCGAGGTCGTTCTTATCACGTTCAGGAAAGGACAGTAAGCATGAAGAAAAGGCTGCTCTCTCTCGTCCTCGCGGCGCTGCTCGTCTGCCTCGCGCTCGGCGGCTGCGCGTCCGGCCCGAAAAGGATGGACTACGATTACTCCCTGCTGTCCGTAAGCGCGCCCGCGCGCGCCGAGGGGCAGTTCCTCACGATCATCGCCAACGAAAACCTCTCGACGAAGTACGTCTGGAAGTGCGAGCAGGTCTCCGGCAAGCTCGAGCCCGTGTACGAGGCGTTCGTGTCCGACGCGGGCAAGCAGACGACGTACGAGTACCTCCCCATGTTCTGCAAGGACAACGGGGTGCACATCTGGCAGTTCCGCGGCAAAAAGGCCTGCGAGGCCGAGTTCCGCCTGACGCAGATAAACGCCGACACCGGCGGCGAGATAAAGACCGAGACGGTATACGCGACGGTCGACCGCAAGGGCAACGTCCGCTGGAAATCGTGACGGAGGTACGGCATGATAGAGCTGCTCTCGCGCATATTCATACGTGACCGGAAAAACACGTCCGACCCGGGCGTGCGCTCCGCGTACGGGACGCTCTGCTCCCTGACGGGGGTGGGGCTCAATATCGTGCTGTTCGCGGTCAAGCTCATCGCGGGCCTGCTCTCGGCCTCCGTCGCCGTCACCGCCGACGCTTTCAATAACCTCTCCGACGCGGGCAGCTCCCTCATCACCCTCGCGGGCTTCCGCCTCGCCGGGAAGAAGCCCGACGCCGAGCACCCCTTCGGTCACGGGCGCTTCGAGTACATCTCCGGCTTCATCGTCGCTGTGCTCATCATCGTCATGGGCTTCGAGCTCGCGCGCACCTCGATAAGCCGCATCATAACGCCGGAGGACGTCGATTTCGGCGTGCTCTCCTTCATCATCCTCGGCATCGGCATCCTCGTCAAGCTCTATATGTTTGCCTACAACCGCCGCTGGGGCAGGAAGCTCGGCGCGCCCGCCATGCTTGCCACCGCGCGCGACAGCCTCTCCGACTGCATCTCGACCGCGGTCGTGCTCGCCTGCGCGCTCATATCCCGCTTCACCGGAGCCCGGCTCGACGGCTGGGCCGGCACGCTCGTCGCCCTCTTCATACTCTGGACCGGCATCTCCACCGCGCGCGAGACGCTCGCTCCGCTGCTCGGAGGACCGCCGGAGCGCGGCTTCGTCGACGAGATAGAGCGCATCGTCATGTCCCACGATGAGATAATCGGCATCCATGACCTCATCGTGCACGACTACGGCCCGGGCCGCCGCATGATCAGCCTGCACGGCGAGGTCTCCGCAAGCGGCGACATCCTCGCCATGCACGACGCCGTCGACCACATCGAGAACGAGCTCGAATCGACCCTCGGCTGCTCCGCCGTCATCCACATGGACCCCATCGCGGACGACGACGAGGAGATAGCCGCCATGCGCGAGCGCATGGAGCGCGAGGTGCGCGAGCTCGACCCCGCCATCACCGTCCACGACTTCCGCGCCGTCCGCGGTCCGACGCATACGAATATCATCTTCGACGTCGTGTCGCCGCTCGGCTGCGCGATACCGGACGACGAGCTCGCCGCGCGCATCCGCGACCGGGTCGAGCGCGAATGGGATTCGTGCCACGCCGTTGTGAAGGTCGACAAGCCGTACGTCTGAAAAAATGTGTTGACAAGTCATGCGCGATAATCTATAATAGCGAGGCTTGAATATCGAGTCACGAGCCGGGCAATACGTGGAGAAGTCGCGTAGATTGGTCGAGCGCGCACGATTGGAAATCGTGTAACGGTCAAAAGCCGTTCGAGGGTTCGAATCCCTCCTTCTCCGCCAAAAATAAAACACCATCCGAAAGGATGGTGTTTTTATTTTTGCCGAATGATGTTTTTCCGCTTTTCAAAAAACACATAATCTTGTGAAGGGTTATGAAAAATCTTGAAAACACAATCTTGTTGAGAAAATATGATGTTGAGGTGAGAAAAATGCCGAAAAGACAAAGATTAGAGAGCAAAAAAATGTCCATCGAAGAAAGATTTGATGAAAATTTCCATTCTGATGTGACAATCGAACACGCGTGGCTGAATTTTATGATTGTCCAAAAGGAAAAAGGAAACAGCAAAGCCACGATGGATTATTATGAGCGCTACTATAAAAAACTGGCAAAAATCACCGAAAATGGCAGTTGGAATTGCGGTTGCCTAACGATGGAGGGATTTCAACTTGTCTTCATAAATTCTTTGGGCGAAGTGTCACAGCAAACCATCAATTCCTATTTGCGCGCACATCGTGCTTTTGGGAAATTCTGTGAAGACAACGATTTTATCAAAGGATTTCGATGCCCCATCAAAGAAATAGAACCGCCACCCAAAGAAGTTTATACTGACGCAGAAGTAGCAAAACTTTTGAAAAAGCCCAAATTGGAAGAGGACTTTGTAAAGAATAGATGCTACATCGCTATTGTCCTTATGCTTTCTACTGGCGCGCGTTGTAATTCCCTGCTAAATCTCAAAATCAAAGATATTGATTTAGATGGGGGCTATGTCACTTACAACACAACAAAGACAGGGAATGGGTATGACATTGCCTTGGTTCAGAGGCTCTTGCAACACGCCTCCGCAAGCACGACACAGCGATACATCGGCATTGAGCCACAGTGGATAGAGGAAGCCATACAGGGACACGCACAGTTGATATGAAAAAGGAGAAAACCGCACTAGCAAAATCTACGCAACGAAATAATATAAGAATTTAGTAAAATTAGTATTGACAAATATCGGAACTGTTCGTATAATTATGCTATAGTAAGCACAAGGAGGAATAATAATTATGGAATGGCAAGTAGTCAAAGTAAAACAAAGTGGCGGAAGAACAGCGCCGTTTGCCAGTATTGGGAGAGGGCAACTTGATTTTAGCGCAAACGCATGTGAACTCGTGAACGACATTGGACAGTATAAATACGCACAGTTTCTCAAAGGAAAAGAAAATGGGCGAGCAGTAGTGGCAGTAAAGTTCCTTACCGAATTTGAAAACGACGCAATTCCAGTAAAGAGAAAGAACATTAGCGGGAAAGAAGTCCAAGGAATGACAGTAAGAAACAAAGGGATTGTCGAGGAACTATTTGGAAAAGATGGTTCCAATAATGGAATGGTTCGGCATGGAGTTGAACTTGTTGATGATAATATTCTAAAAATCATTGATTGAACCAAGAGATTTAGAGCAGGGTTTATTGCCTTGCTCTTTTTCTATTGCTCCAACTAACTACGATTTAGTTAGCGTCTAACGATTTTAGGCATTGACATACAGTGAAAAGCATGATAATGTGAAGCAAGAAAAGCAAGAAAATCGTGTGTTGGGTTATAATAAGCAAATGCTGAACACATTGAAAATACAGGACTTTTTATAATTTTAGAATTGATGAGATTGGAAATCGTGTAACGGTCAAAAGCCGTTCGAGGGTTCGAATCCCTCCTTCTCCGCCAAAGATAAAACACCATCCGAAAGGATGTTGTTTTTATTATTGAGAAAATGTAAGGAGGGATTCGAAAGGGCCGTCCAAGAAAACGTGCCGGGGGCACGTTTCCCGGCCCGTGGACCCGAGCCGCAGCGAGGGCGAATCCCTCCTTCTCCGCCAAAGATAAAACACCATCCGAAAGGATGGTGTTTTTATTATTGAGAAAATGTAAGGAGGGATTCGAAAGGGCCGTCCAAGAAAACGTGCCGGGGGCACGTTTTCCGGCCCGTGGACCCGAGCCGCAGCGAGGGCGAATCCCTCCTTCTCCGCCAAATAAGCCATCAGATTTTGATAGAAAATCTGATGGCTTATTTCTTTAACAGATATGCAAAAAACTCGATGTTGTGCCGGGGAGCTCCCTTTTGAATGCGGGAACGCTTAACGCAAACATCGAGCCTGCTGCGAAGCACCCGAAGGTACGAATAGTCGTGTTTATTGGTACGATAAAGGCACGGCTCTATCCACAACGGGCGCTTCAATGAAATATCCCCCGGAAGTTCCGGCCGTGTTGATATACCGGTCAAGGGACGTCGCCGGACACAGGAGATATTTCGGGAATAGTAAAGCATAAACGCCTTGTAAAGTCAATCCCTCCGCCTCGCTGACGCTCGGCACCTCCCTTTACACAAGGGAGGCTGTGGGTGCGGCGTCTGCAAACATCCTGCTTTACACAAGGGAGGCTTTGTGGGTGCGCCCGCACGGTGCTCCGGCAACAGTATTTTCGGGGCCCATCCCCGCGGAAAGGAAAAGCACCTCTCCGGCGCGGAGAGGTGCTTTCATTATTCATATCATCTGGTGAGGACGGTGCGGTCGTCCTCGGGGCCGAGGAAGCAGTTTTCCGAGAGAGCGTCGTCGGCGAAGACGCGGTACATCTCCGCGAAGTCCGTCGAGAGGCGCAGGGTCTCCAGCTCCTCCGGCTCTATCCAGAAGACGCGGCCCTCCGCAGAGTTTTTGAGCTCGCCGGAAAAGTCCGACGTACGGTAGCAGATGACGACGTGGCGCGGGCCCTCCTCGCTCGCCCACTGCTGTACGCCGCAGAGCCTGAGATTCCGCACCTCGAGCCCCGTCTCCTCGCGCACCTCACGCACGGCGGAGTCCGCGAACGGCTCGCACGGCTCGACGTGCCCGCCCGGGAACGTGATGCCCGGCCAGTCGGGATTCAGCCTGTCCTGCACGAGGATGCGCGTACCGTCGCACACCATCACCATATTCGTAAGTACACACCGTTCTTCGCGTGCCATGTTGAGTTCCTCCGTAAATAATTATCGGTACGGGCGTCCGGGGCGGCCGGATAAGGAGAGAGGCGCAGGCGGAATTTTCGTTTTCGAGCGAAAGGCGTATACCGATACGTCGAGTGAGAAAACGGAAATAGGCAAAAAGCTTGTAAAACCCCTTGCGAAGCAAGTCCCTGCCCGTTGACAGAGCAAACCCGGGATAGAAGAGAGATCCTCTGTCCCGGGCTGTTTCTTTTCGCTTTTTGCCGTTCCGGCAAGAAAAAATCCTTAGACGGCTGCCTCGTAAATTTATTTCGCGTATTCGACCGCGCGGGTCTCGCGCAGCAGGTTGACCTTGATCTGGCCGGGATACTCCATCTCGTTCTCGATCTTCTTGGCGATGTCGCGCGCGAGGAGCACCATTTCGTCCTCCCCGACCTCCTCGGGCTTGACGAGGATGCGGATCTCGCGGCCCGCCTGGATGGCGAACGACGTCTCGACGCCGGGGAAGCCGGCCGTGAGCTCTTCGAGCTTTTCGAGACGCTTGACGTAGTTCTCGATGTTCTCGCGGCGCGCGCCGGGACGCGCGGCGGAGATGGTGTCGGCGGCCTGCACGATGCAGGCGACGATGGTCTGCGGCTCGACGTCGCCGTGATGCGCGGCGATGGCGTGGATGACGCCCTCGCTCTCGTGGTAGCGGCGGGCAAGGTCGACGCCGATGGTGACGTGGCTGCCCTCGACCTCGTGGTCGATGCTCTTGCCGAGGTCGTGGAGAAGACCCGCGCGCTTTGCCATCGCGACGTCCGCTCCGAGCTCCGCGGCGAGAAGGCCCGCCACGTTGGAGACCTCGATGGAGTGGTTGAGCACGTTCTGCCCGTAGCTCGTCCTGAATTTCTGGCGGCCGAGCAGCTTGATTATCTCGGGATGCAGGCCGTGTACGCCCGTCTCGAACGTCGCCCTCTCGCCCTCGGAGACGATGACCTGATCCACCTCGCGGCGGGCGCGCTCGATGGTCTCCTCGATGCGGGCGGGATGGATGCGCCCGTCGAGAATGAGCTTCTCGAGGGCTATCCTCGTCACCTCGCGGCGGTACGGGTCAAAGCTCGAGAGCGTGATGGCCTCGGGCGTGTCGTCGATGATGAGATCGACGCCGGTAAGGTTCTCTATCGTGCGGATGTTGCGGCCCTCGCGGCCGATGACGCGGCCCTTCATCTCGTCGTTGGGCAGGGGGACAACGGAGACGGTCGCCTCGGCGACATGGTCCGCCGCGCAGCGCTGGATGGCGAGCGTGATGTACTCGCGGGCCTTTGCGTCGGCCTCTTCCTTCGCGCGCTCCTCGATCTCCTTGATCTTCATGGCGGCCTCGTGGGTCACCTCGGATTCGAGGTTCTTGATAAGGTAATCCTTGGCTTCCTCGACGGTGAAGCCGGATATCTTTTCGAGCATTTCGAGCTGACTGCGCTTGATGAGCTTTATCTCCTCCTGCTGCGCGTCGGCCGCGGCGAGCTTCTTGGTGAGCTCGTCCTTCTTCTTTTCGAGACTGTCGGTCTTCTTGTCGAGGTTCTCTTCCTTCTGCTGGAGCCTGCGTTCCTGCTTCTGCAGCTCGGCGCGGCGCTCCTTGTTCTCACGTTCGTATTCGGTGCGGTTTTTGTGGATCTCTTCCTTGGCCTCGAGCAGAGCCTCACGCTTCTTGCTCTCGGCGCTCTTTATTGCCTCGTTGACGATGCGCTTTGCTTCCTCTTCCGCGCCCTGTATCTCGCGCTCCATGACCTTCTTGCGAAACAGCACGCCGAGGAGGAAACCGGCGACGATAAGGACCAATGCCGCAACGACGGCAAGTATGATCTTCAATACCAAAGACAAAGTATTTCCTCCTATGTAGATTCCGTATGGCTTATCCGCGCTCCGGCGGGGTCGATCCTCCCGAAAAAAGGGGAGAAAATATAATATAAGAAATTGTTCCCCTACCAATATCAATATATTAACGATTTATTGTAAACCACATACGCCGCGCTGTCAAGGCTTTTTAGCTGTACGCCGGGTGCGTTCCCCGGCGGCGCGCGAGGCAGGGTGAAGCAGGGCGGGGCGCGGCAGGATATGGCGGGAGGGCTCGGCTTGACAGTAGTGACGAGGTATGGTATCCTTTATTATAGTATTGGTGTAAAATAGGAGTTAACTGCCGTGTCTGCGGCAGAGGAAAGGCTGATCCCATGAATTCTAAATTCGCTCTCTACATCGTCAAGCGGCTGCTGCTGGCGATACTGACGATACTTATCGTCGTCTCGATAACGTTCTTCGTCATGCACGCCATTCCCGCCAGCCCGTTCTCGTCGGAAAAGGCGAAGTCCGACGCGACCATCGCCGCCCTCGAGGCCAAGTACGGCTTTGACAAGCCGCTCGGCGTGCAGTTTTTCAACTACCTCAAAAATATCTGCAAGCTCGACTTCGGCCTCTCGACCGCATGGGTCGGAAGCACCGTCTTCGACCTCGTGAAGGGAGGCTTCGGGTACTCCGCGAAGATAGGCTTCACGGCGGCGATCCTGGCGATAATCGTCGGGCTCGTGCTCGGCTGCATAGCGGCGCTGCGCAGGGGCAAGCTCGCGGATAAGATAATCCAGGTCGTGACGACGGCGTTGGTGTCTCTGCCGAGCTTCGTCGCCGCGACGCTGCTGCTGCTCGTGTTCGTCATGAAGATCCCGCTGTTCCCGTCGAGAGCGAGCGAGCCCGGCGGCCTCGTGCTGCCGATAATCTCGCTGAGCCTGTACCCGATGGCGTACATAACGAGGCTCTGCCGCTCCTCGATGCTCGACGTGCTCGGTCAGGACTACGTCCGCACCGCGCGCGCAAAGGGCCTGAAAAACGGCTGGGTCATTTTCAAGCACGCCCTGCGCAACGCGCTGTCCCCCGTCATAACCTACGTCGGCCCCATGATGGCCTACATACTCACCGGCAGCATGGTCGTCGAAAACATTTTCTCCGTGCCCGGACTCGGCAGGCTCTTCGTAAACAGTATGCTCCGCACGGACTACATGATGATAATGGGCGTGACGATATTCCTCGCGTTCATGATAATCGTCATGAACTTCATAAGCGACATACTCTACAAGGTCGTCGATCCGCGCATCGACCTCGGCTGAAAGGAGGACGCAGACTGTGGAAGAACCCAAAAAGAATTTCCTGAGCTTCCAGCTCGACCCTGCGAAGTTTGAGCCCGCCTCCGACGAGGAAAAGGCACAGCAGGTGCAGCTGCGCGAGTCCGTGTCCTACATGAAGGACGGGCTGCGCCGACTGAGAAAGAACAAGATAGCGATGGTCTGCCTCGCCGTCATCGTCATCATCATCCTCATCGCCTTCATAGGCCCCATCGTCTACCCCTACTCCTACTCCGAGCAGGACCCGGAAAACCGCAAGTACCTCAAGCCCATGGAATACTCCGCCTCCGAGATGGAGCGGATCGAGGCGGGCGAAAAGATATTCCCGCATATCCTCGGAACGGACGCGCTCGGCCGCGACTACGCCATCCGCGTCATCTACGGAACGCGCATAAGCCTCGCCGTCGGCATCATAGCGGCGTTCATCGTCATCGTCATCGGCATCATTTACGGCTCGATATCGGGCTACTTCGGGGGCAAGGTGGACCTGATAATGATGCGAATAGTCGACATCATCTACTCCCTGCCCGACGTTCTGATAATCATCCTCCTCTCCGTCGCCATACGCGACATGGTGCGCGACTCCAACAGCGCGATAATCATGAAGCTCGGCGCCGGCATGGTCAGTATCTTCACGGTGTTCGGCCTTCTCTACTGGGTCGGCATGGCGCGTCAGGTGCGCGGCCAGATACTCTCCATCAAGGAGCAGGAGTACGTCCTCGCCTCGCGCGCCATCGGCGCGTCCCCCGCGCGCATAATCCGTAAGCACATGATACCCAACTGCGTCTCCGTCATCATCATCACGGCGGCTTTGCAGATACCCTCCGCCATATTCACCGAGAGCTTCCTCTCCTTCCTCGGCCTCGGCGTCACCATCCCGATGCCGTCTCTCGGCTCCCTCGCGTCCGACGCGCGCACGGGCCTCATGAGCTACCCGTACCTGCTGCTCTACCCCGCGCTCTCCATCTTCCTCATAGTCCTTTCCTTCAATCTGCTCGGCAACGGCATCCGCGATGCCTTTGACCCGAAGCTCCGTTCGTAGGAGGTGCGGCATGAGCGAGCCCATACTTTCCGTAAAAGACCTGCATACGACGTTCTTCACGCCCTCCGGCGAGGTCCACGCCGTCGACGGCATCAGCTTCAACCTCGATGAGGGCAAGGTGCTCGGCATAGTCGGCGAGTCCGGCTCCGGCAAGAGCGTCAGCGCGTACTCTATCCTCCAGATACTCACGTATCCCGGCCGCATCACCGGCGGAAGCATCAAATTCCGCGGCGAGGAGCTCGTCGGGGCGGGCGAGGAGAAGATACGCTCCATCCGCGGCAACAAGATAAGCATCATCTTCCAGGACCCCATGACCAGCCTCAACCCGACCTTCACGATAGGCAACCAGCTCCGCGAGGCGATAATGCTCCATACCAACCGCAATAAGAAGGAGGCCGAGGAGCGCGCCGTCGAGATGCTGACCCTCGTCGGCATAAACGAGCCCGAAAAGCGCATCAAGCAGTACCCGTTCGAGCTCTCCGGCGGCATGAGGCAGCGCGTCATGATAGCCATGGCGCTCGCCTGCGAGCCCGACATCCTCATCGCCGACGAGCCGACCACCGCGCTCGACGTCACCATCCAGGCGCAGATACTCGAGCTCATGGCCGACCTTCAGAAGAAGCTCGGCATGGCGATAATCATGATAACCCACGACCTCGGCGTCATCGCGAGCATGTGCGACGAAGTCATCGTCATGTACGCAGGCCGCGTCGCCGAGCGCGGCACCGCGCCGCAGATATTCTACAATCCGCGCCACGAATACACGAAGGGCCTCATGCGCTCCATCCCCAACATCGAGGACGACGACAAGGAGCGCCTCGTGCCCATCAGCGGCACGCCCGTGGACATGCTCAACATGCCGAAGGGCTGCGCCTTCGCTCCGCGCTGCGAGCGCGCGATGAAGATATGCCTCGAGGAAAAGCCGAAAGAGGTAATCATAAACGACGCGCACATCTCCGCCTGCTGGATAAACGTCCGCGACGGGATAGAGAAGGACTGCATCATCACCGATGAAAACGGCGAGATAGTCCGCATAGACCTTGACGGGGAGGTAAAGAACAATGGCTGACAACGTCCTTGTTGACGTCCGCGGGCTCAAAGAGTATTTCCCCGTGACGACGGGCTTCCTCAAAACGACCATGCTCAAGGCCGTCGACGACGTCTCCTTCACGATAAACCGCGGCGAGACCCTCGGCCTCGTCGGCGAGTCCGGCTGCGGCAAGACCACCGTCGGCCGCACGCTGCTCCACCTCTACAAGCCCACCGCGGGCGAGGTGTATTTCGACGGCGAGCTCATCGAGAAGGGGAAGACCCTCCGCGACTTCCGCCGCAGGGCGCAGCTCGTCTTCCAGGACCCGTACTCCTCCCTCAACCCCCGCATGACCGTCGCCGACATCGTCGCCGAGCCCATCGACGTGCATAAGCTCTGCGCCTCGAAGGCCGAGCGCGAGGCCCGCATCCATGAGCTGCTCGAGGCCGTCGGCCTCTCGAGCGAGCAGGCGACCCGCTACGCCCACGAGTTCTCCGGCGGCCAGCGCCAGCGCATAGGCATCGCCCGCGCCCTCGCGTCGAACCCCGAGTTCATCGTCTGCGACGAGCCCGTCAGCGCGCTCGACGTCTCCATCCAGGCGCAGGTCATCAACATGCTCGAGGAGCTGCAGGAGAGGCTCGGCCTCACCTACCTCTTCATCGCGCACGACCTCTCCGTCGTCAAGCATATCTCCGACCGCATCGCCGTCATGTACCTCGGCAGGATGGTCGAGCTTGCCGACGCAAACGAGCTGCACCGCCACCCCCTGCACCCGTACACGAACTCCCTGCTCTCCGCCGTGCCCATCCCCGACCCCGACAAGGCGAGGCAGAACAAGCGCATCGTCCTGCAGGGCGACGTGCCTAGCCCCATGAACCTCCCGAGCGGCTGCTCGTTCCGCACGCGCTGCCCGCGCGCGACGGAGGCGTGCGCCGAGAGCTGCCCCGAGTTCCGCGACGTCGGAAACGGGCATTTCGTCGCCTGCCACCATATATGACGGGATGACCCGCTCCGCGTAATATATGCAGAGATTGACACGGGGCGGTTTATCTGATAAACTATCCAGGCTGATTTTGCAAGAAAGTCAAATCTTTAAGGAGGAAAAAAAGACTTTGAAAAAGACTATCGCCATCATTCTGGCCGTTGTCATGCTCGTCTCCGTCGTCGGTCTCATGGCCGGCTGCCAGAGCAAGCCCGCGGCCGCAAAGCAGGTAGCCAACGTCTATTACGGCGGCGGCACCCCGCTGTCCATCGACCCCGCGCTCAACAGCGCATCTTCCGGCAGCAACGTCCTCAAGCTCGCCCACACCGGCCTCATGGGCTTCCAGTGGGTCAACGGTGAGGCCGTCCTGTCCCCCGAGCTCGCGGAAAGCTACACCGTGAGCGACGACAACCTGACCTACACCTTCACCCTCCGCAAGGGCCTCAAGTGGTCCGACGGCACCGACTTCAAGGCCAGCGAGCTGGTCTGGAGCTGGAACCGTGCCGCTTCCGACGAGCTCGGCGCCGACTATGGCTTCCTCTTTGACGTCATCGACGGCTTCGGCACCGGCAGCCTCAACGTCGTCGCCGACGACGCCGCGGGCACCATCGTCGTCACCCTCGTCAACCCCTGCTCCTACTTCCTCGATCTCTGCGCGTTCCCGACCTTCTACCCCGTGAAGAACACCGTTGACCCCGAAGGCGCGTGGGCTACCGACCCTGCCAAGTACATCGGCATGGGCGCTTTCCGCATGACCGCCTATAAGGTCGACGACGTCATCTCCTTCGAGAAGAACCCCAACTACTGGAACGCTGCCAACGTCAAGCTCGACGGTGTCAACTGCTACCTCTCCGAGGATAACGTTGCCATCCTCGCCGCTTACGAGACCAACGCCGCCGATTTCATCAACTCCATCGACCCGACCGAGTATGCCCGTCTCCACGAGACCTATCCCGGCCAGCTCGTTTTCGGACCCTACATCGGCACCTACTACGTCCTCTTCAACGTCTATAAGGACATCTCCCCCGAGGGCAAGCAGCTCTCCGTCCAGGATCAGTCCAAGGCCCGCTTCGCTCTTGGCCAGATGGTCAACCGCAAGGTCCTCGTCGAGGACGTCACCATGGCCGGCCAGGAAGCCGCTACCGGCTTCTTCCCCAACGGTCTCGGCGACGGCTACAATGCCAACGTCCGCGAGGCTGCCGAGTACTCCAAGTGGTATGAAGGCACCGCGACTCCCTCCTCCGTCAACGCCAAGTACACCGAGGACCAGGTCGCTGCCTGCCAGACCCTTATAGACCTCGGCTATGACTACACCGGCTCCATCGAGGGCGGCGACATCAAGTTCTCCGGCGTGCCGTCCATCGACTTCGCGTTCAACAACTCCGGCGCCAACGCCCTCATCATCCAGTACATCCAGGCCACCTGGGAGAGCTTCGGCATCTCCTCCACCATCAACACCGAAGCCTGGGCCACCCTCCAGCAGAAGCTGAAGGAAGGCGACGCGGAAGCCGCCCGTATGGGCTGGATCGCCGACTTCAACGACGTTGCGAACTTCCTCGAGATCTTCATCAGCGCCTCCGGCAACAACTATCCGCGCCTCGGTAAGGACATCGGCACCTACACCCGCGCTTCCGCCACCACCAACGACGCCGGTCTCGGCGCTTACTGGGGCGAGGGCGGTGCTCAGACCTGGGCCGACTGCTATGACGCCACCGTCTCCGCCGTCAAGGCCTGCTCCGATCCCGCCGAGCGTGCCAAGCTCGCCGCCAAGGCCGAGGTCATGGTCATGGACACCGGCGCTGTTGCTCCTCTGTACTTCTACACCAACCCGTACATGCTCAAGCCCGCCGTCAAGAACCTCATAATGCTCACCACCGGTGACGTTATCTGGAACTACGCCGAGATCGAGACTCCCGCCGCGAAGTAACGCACGGGACACGTACGAAGCACTGTAACGAAAAGCTCCCCCGGATCTCCGGGGGAGCCATCTAAGGATTTTTTCTTGCCGGAACGGCAAAAAGAATGTGAAAAAGCCCGGGATAGAAGTTTTTGCTTCTGTCCCGGGTTTTCTTTATCTACTGACAATAAGGAATTGCTTCGCAAGGTATTTTCAGACTTTTTGCCTATTTCCGTTTTCTCACTCGACGTATCGGCATACGCCTTCGCTCGAAAACGAAAATTCCGCCTGCGCCGCTCTCCTTATCTGGCTGCTCCTTTTGCGGGGGAGCTTTTTTGTTCTGCGGCGCGTAAGCCTCCCTTGTGTAAAGGGAGACCGCGACACGCGGGGGTGTTTTTTTCGCGGGGCGGGAAAACGGGAACTGCGTGCCGTAGGGGAGGGGCTTGCCCCTCCCGAAAAAAAGCCGGAGTTCGCGGGAGGGGCAAGCCCCTCCCCTACGGTGTGGATCTCCGGGGGAGCTTTTTTCTGAGGCGCGTAAGCCTCCCTTGTGTAAAGGGAGGTGGCACGGCGTAAGCCGTGACGGAGGGATTGCAGATCCCCACAGTCAAGACCTGCGGTTTTGCCGGCGCCGCCTGCGGCGGAGGAAGCGAGCAAAAAGGAGCGTCGGAAAATGCGGGGGAAAACAAGAGCCCGACGCCATTTTCGGGCCGCGCCAGGGCAAAGGGAGACCGCGACACGCGGGGGTGTTTTTTCCGCGGGGCGGGAAAACGGGAACTGCGTGCCGTAGGGGAGGGGCTTGCCCCTCCCGAAAAAAAGCCGGAGTTCACGGGAGGGGCAAGCCCCTCCCCTACGGTCGAAGCAAAACGCGGGAGAGGCGGTTTCCTTTTTCCCGATACCCGGTGTATAATAAAAACAGCCCGTCCCAAAAAAATCCCCGTCCCGGGTGAGACATTCGCGCGCGCCGTGCGACTAACAGATGCAGGGGGATCATCCCCGGCCGGAAAGGAGTATGTCAATGGACAACGGTGCTGCCGGCTACCGCCGTTTCCTTGACGGCGATGACCGCGGTCTGGCCGAGATCGTCGGCGAATACAAAGACGGTCTCATTCTGTATCTCAACGGCTACACGAAAAACATTCACGCGGCAGAGGAGCTCGCGGAGGACACCTTCTTCCGCCTCATTACGAAAAAGCCCGTCTTTTCGGGCCGCAGCAGCTTCAAATCGTGGCTGTACGCCATAGGGCGGCACGTCGCGCTCGACTGGCTGCGCCGCCGCGCGCATCTCGCGCCCGAGGAGGACCTCGACGCCCTGCGCGCAGACGAGGAGAGCCTCGAGGAGGCGTACATCGGCGGGGAGGACCGCCGTGCGCTCCGCCGCGCGCTCGGGGAGCTCGCGCCGGACTACCGCCGCGTGCTCTGGCTCGTCTACTTCGAGGACTTTTCAAACCGCGAGGCGGCGGTCGCGCTCGGAAAGAGCGAGCGGCAGATCCGCAATCTTCTCTACCGCGCCAAGCTGGCTCTGAAAACAGAGCTTGACAGGGAGGGCTTCATCTATGAAAAGCTGTGACGAAATGGTCGGCAGCCTGCTCGAACGCAGGGACAAATACGCCGCCGAACGTAAAAAGCGCGTGAAGGCCGTGACGGGCATCGCCTGCTCCGCCGCGTGCTGCGCGCTGATAGTATGCATGATACCGATAGTCCGCAAAAACGCGGAGCAGGTGCGCCCCGACCCGGCGCACGCCGTCGGGAGCACGCTGAACGGCGAGCCCGCCGCGCCCGTGGGAAATCCCGCCGCGCCCGTGCAGGACGCGAATTCTCCCGCGCCGTTCCCGGCGCCTTCGGAGGAGGCCGGACCGACCGCCGCGCCCGTGCAGGAGCCCGGACCGACGGCGACGCCCCGGCTGCCGGAGGTGACAGCCGCGCCGGACGCGGAGCCGACGGACTCTCCGTCCGTGCATGGCGAGCGCCCCGCAGAGCAGCCCGGCGAGTCGGTGTACGTCCCGGAGTCGGGCGGCGAGGTGACGCAGGTCGCCGAGCCCGCGGGGTCGGCGGAGTTCTTCGCGATGTTTTGGTGGAAAAACAAGTTCGTCGTCGGAGGTCAGCTGCGCATGTGGCTTGAAAGCGGCGACGGCACCGCGCACTCCGTGACCGGGGTGTACCGCCCGACGGTGGAGGCGCTCCGCGGCGTCACGGACTTCGTCTACGAGGGCAGGACGCTCGCCGAGTGGATCGCGGACGTGGAGTACGAGTGGCGGCTCGCGCAGCTCATCAAGGTCGGCGGCGCGATGAAATACGGCACCGCGCTCTATGAAACGGGCACGCCCGACGGCGAGAAGTGGACGAAGTCGGAGTACGATTTCGAGGTCGGCTACATCGGCGAGGACATTCTCGCGCGGTATATAGTCGGCG
>JAZQQE010000078.1:0-5316 GCA_045628845.1 Oscillospiraceae bacterium | reverse complement strand
GAGAATTCGCCGGCGCAGGTGTCGACCATCTTGTAGACGGGGCGCAGGGGGCGGGGGATGCTGCGTCCGGAGAGCTTTTCGATGAGCGCGTCGGGGAAGCCCATGCGCTTTGCGCGCAGGTACATCGCGTCGTCGAAGCCGCCGGCGAGGGCGGCCTCCATGCGGGCGAGGGCGCGCAGACGGTAAAGGAACCAGCGGTCTATCTTCGTATCGGCGTATATCTCCTCGACGTCATAGCCGCGGCGGAGCGCCTCGTAAACGGCGAAGATGCGCTCGTCCGTCGCCTCGCAGAGCTTTTCGCGGAGGGCTTCGTCGGTGAGCTCGGCCATGTGGGGGTTGAAGAAGCTGTTTCTGCCTATCTCCGCGCCGCGGACGGCCTTCATCATCGCGGCCTCGAAGCTCTCGCCTATCGCCATGACCTCGCCGGTCGCCTTCATCTGCGTGCCGAGGGTGCGGGAGGCGTACACGAACTTGTCGAACGGCCACTTCGGGAACTTGACGACGACGTAGTCGATGGCGGGCTCGAAGCAGGCGGTGGTCTTGCCGGTGACGGCGTTCTTGATCTCGTCGAGCCTGTACCCGACGGCTATCTTCGTGGCGACCTTGGCTATGGGGTAGCCGGTGGCCTTGCTGGCGAGGGCCGACGAGCGCGAGACGCGCGGGTTGACCTCGATTATCTTGTATTCGAAGCTGTTGGGGTTGAGCGCGAACTGGACGTTGCAGCCGCCCTGCACGCCGAGTGCGTTGACGATGTTCATGGCGGCGTTGCGGAGCATGCCGAACTCGGCGGCGGACAGCGTCACCGCGGGAGCGACGACGATGCTGTCGCCCGTGTGGACGCCGACGGGGTCGACGTTCTCCATGGAGCATATCGTGATGATATTGCCCGCGCTGTCGCGCATGACCTCGAACTCTATCTCCTTCCAGCCGGCGACGCTCTGCTCGACGAGGACCTGATGTATCGGGGAGGCGCGCAGGCCGTTCTCGCACGTCTCGCGGAGCTCTTCTATCGTGTCGGCCATGCCGCCGCCGGTGCCGCCGAGGGTGAAGGCGGGGCGGATTATGAGGGGCAGGCCGACCTCGTCGGCGAAGGCGAGGGCGCTCTCCACGTCGTTGACGACCGTGGAGGGGATGACGGGCTGACCAATGGCCATCATGGTGTCCTTGAACATCTGACGGTCCTCGGCCTTGTCTATCGTCTCCGGGCTCGCGCCGAGGAGGCGGACGTGCATCTTATCGAGGAAGCCCTCCTTGGCAAGCTGCATCGAGAGGGTGA
Source organism: Oscillospiraceae bacterium (assembly GCA_045628845.1). Classification (GTDB taxonomy): domain Bacteria; phylum Bacillota; class Clostridia; order Oscillospirales; family Oscillospiraceae; genus RGIG7949. The sequence continues at coordinate 4,040 of JAZQQE010000078.1, read as the reverse complement.
GTCCGTTCTGGCCGCCGAGGGTGCTCAGCAGGCTGTCCGGGCGCTCCTTTTCGATGATGCGGCGCAGCACGGGGAGGCTCAGCGGCTCGATGTAGATGCGGTCTGCCATCGCGCCGTCGGTCATGATGGTCGCGGGGTTGGAGTTTACGAGGACGACCTCGAGCCCGTCCTCCTTGAGCGCGCGGCAGGCCTGCGTACCCGCGTAGTCGAACTCGGCGGCCTGCCCGATGACGATGGGGCCGGGGCCGATGACCATTACCTTTTTGATACCTCTGGCAAGCGGCATGTCAGCACACTCCTTTCAGAAATTCGTCGTAGATGAATTCCATGTCGCCGGGGCCGCCGGAGCTCTCGGGGAAGAACTGGAGGCTGACGGCGGGGAAATCGGTGTAGCGCAGACCCTCGATGGAGTCGTCGTTGATGTTGATATAGGATGCGCGCGCGCCGTCGAACGCGCCGGAGACGGCCCAGCCGTGATTCTGGCTCGTTATGCGGACTATGCCGGTCGCGGTGTCGCGCACGGGCTGGTTGCCTCCGCGGTGCCCGCAGGGCATGCGGTAGCACTCGCCGCCCGCGGCGAGCGCCATTATCTGATGGCCGAGGCCGAAGCCGAGCACGGGGACCTCGCGCCTGAAGAGCTCGCGCACCGTCTCAACGGCGGCGGCGTAGGCGTGCGGGTCGCCCGCTCCGCCGGAGAGGATCACGGCGGAGGCTCCGTCGCATATCATGTCGGCGGAAGCGTCCCACGGCAGGGCAGCGACGCCGATGCCGCGCTTATTGAGCATCTCCACGACATTCCCGCGCGCGCCGAAGTCGAGCATCGCGGCAAGGCGCACCGAGCCGCCGGGCGCGTCGAACATCTGCGGGGCGCGCGGCGCGGCGGGGGCGAAGGGCTCGCGGGAAGCGAGCAGGGCCTTCTGCTCCGCCGAGAGGGTGCGGGAGCGTGTAAGAATGGCGTTCATCGGGCCCTTGGCACGAATAAGACGGGTAAGACGCCTTGTATCGACACCGCAGAGACCGGGAACGCCGTTTTCAGAGAGATATTCATCTATCGTGCCTTCCATACGGAAATTGGAGGGCTCTCCGCACCAGTCGCGGACGATGTAAGCTGCCATCGCGGGCTTTCCGGCACGGGCCTCTGGAACGATGCCGTAGTTGCCGGTAATGGGGAAAGTCGAGCAGACTATCTGACCGCCGAAGCGGGGATCGGCCATCTCCTCGGGCCAGCCGACCACAGTCGTGGAGAAAACGAGTTCTCCGAAGGCGTCGCCCGGAGCTCCGAAAGCCGTGCCCCTGAAAACGTCTCCGCTCTCACAGAAAAGGTATGCGTCCATAAAAAACCTCCGATCAGCCCGCGTTCCGCCGCGGGGAGGATAAAAAACAACGTGTTTGCCTAAATCGTTATTCTACGGCATTACGTCCCTTTTTGCAACTGTTTTTTCCGGATTTCTGAATAATTTTTCAGTTTTTCCGATTTGAGCGCATGAAGTATTCCTCTCCGCGGGCGGGTGTGATATAATGATCAAGTTCTGCCTCCGTGCAGGCGCGGGAATGACGTCTCCCCCGGTATGTACCGAAACCGCTTCGTGCTGATGACTTCTACCTTATTTTTTATTTTGGAGGCAGAGTCATGATCCAATGTATATTTGTCGGTCTCGGCGGTGCGGCAGGCGCAGTGCTGCGGTATCTTGTAGGGCTCATCCGCATAAGCTGCGCTTCGGAGTTCCCGTGGAAGACCCTTGCCATCAACGTCGCGGGCTCGTTCTGTATAGGGCTCGCCGCCGCCGCGGCGGAGCGGTACGGGCTGCACGCGAATCTCGTCCTGTTTCTCAAAGCCGGCGTTTGCGGCGGCTTCACGACATTTTCCACCTTCGCGCTCGAATCGCTCGGTCTGCTCCGCTCAGGCCGGGTACTGCCCGCGCTCGCATATATCTCGGCAAGCATACTTCTCTCGCTGTTCGCCGTGCTCGGTGCACAGCGCATCGTCGGGTAACGCCGCGCCCGCGTGTTTGACAATCACGGCGGGCGGTTATATAATATAGTATATTGTCGGCGGGGATCCTGCCGACTATTCTCATAACAAGTTCAAAACAAAGGAGTATGGGTACTATGCGTCAGTTCAAAGCCGAGTCAAAGAGACTGCTGGGCCTCATGATCGACTCCATCTACACACACAAGGAGATATTTCTCCGCGAGATAATTTCCAACGCCTCCGACGCCATCGACAAGCTCGCCTACACGGCGCTTACCGACGAGAACGTCGGCATGGCGCGCGGCGACTTCGCCATCACCCTCGAGGTGGACAAGGACGCGCGCACCATAACCGTCACGGACAACGGCATCGGCATGACCGCCGAGGAGCTCGACGCCAACCTCGGAGTCATCGCCAAGAGCGGCAGCCGCGCCTTCAAGGCGGAGCTCGAGGGCGGCGAGAGCGCGCCCGACATCATAGGGCAGTTCGGCGTCGGCTTCTATTCCGCCTTCATGGTCGCCGACAGCGTGACCGTCGTCTCCCGCGCCTACGGCTCGGACGCGGCGAACGTCTGGCATTCCGACGGCGCGGAGGGCTACACCGTCAAGCCCTGCGAGCGCGAGGCGGTCGGCACGAGCGTCATCATGCACGTCAAGCCCGACGGCGAGGAGGAGAAATACTCCGAGTTCCTCGAATCGTGGCGTCTGTGCGAGCTCATAAAGAAGTATTCCGACTACATCTCCTGGCCCATCAAGCTCGACGGCGAGACCGTCAACAGCATGAAGCCCATCTGGCAGCGCTCGAAGAGCGAGGTCAGCGAGGAGGAGTGCGCGAAGTTCTACAAGGAGAAGTACATGGACTCCGAAGACCCCGCCGCCGTCATCCGCGTCAGCGCCGAGGGCCTCGTCAGCTACAAGGCCCTGCTGTTCGTGCCGGAGCACGCGCCGTACAACTACTACATGCGCGACTACGAGGCGGGCCTCTCGCTCTACTCCAACGGCGTCATGATAATGGAGCGCTGCACCGACCTGCTGCCCGAGTGCTTCCGCTTCGTGCAGGGCATCGTTGACTCCGCGGACCTTTCGCTGAACATCTCGCGCGAGCTTCTGCAGCACGACAGGCAGCTCCGCGCCATCGCGGCGAACCTCGAAAAGAAGGTCAAGAGCGAGCTCGAGAAGCTCATGAAGAACGACCGCGAGAAGTACGAGAAGTTCTTCGCCGCGTTCGGCCTCCAGCTCAAATACGGCGTCGTCGGCGGCTTCGGCGAAAAGCGCGAGCTCCTGCGCGACCTGCTGCTGTTCCCCTGCTCCGGTTGCGAGAAGCCGGTATCGCTCGCAGAGTACGTCGAGAAGATGCCCGAGGGCCAGCCGTACGTGTACTGGGCGCGCGGTGACAGCGTATCCCTGCTCGAAAGGCTGCCGCAGGCCGAGCTCGTGCGCGACGCGGGCTACGCCGTGCTGTACCTGACCGACGAGGTCGACGAGTTCGTCGTCAACGCTCTCGGCGAGCAGGGCGGCAAGGAGCTCCGCAGCGTCGCCGCCGAGGACCTCGGACTTCCCGCGAAGACGACCGCCGCCGAGGAGGAGAAGCGTGCCGAGGAGGCCAAGCCCCTGCTCGACTTCGTCAAGGAGGCACTCGGAGACGCGGTCGCCGAGGTGCGCCTGACGGACAAGCTCAAGAGCTGGCCCGCCTGCGTGACGTCGAAGGGCGCCATCACCATCGAGATGGAGCGCTACTTCAATTCCATCCCCGGCGCGGGTCAGAAGGTCAAGGCCGAGCGCGTGCTCGAGCTCAACCCCGAGCACCTCGTATATACGAAGCTGCGCGAGGCCTTCGAAGCCGGCAGCGAGCGCGCCGACGCCATCGCCCACGCGCTGTACTATGAATCCCTGCTCGTCTCCGGCGTCCCGCTCGACGACCCCGCCGAGCTCGCCGGTCTCATAAACGAGCTCCTCGTGTGACGCACGGATATTTGTCCCGCACTCCCCGTAGGGGCAGGGCTTGCCCTGCCCCTATCGCTTTTGTCCCGCATCCCCGTAGGGGCGGGGCTTGCCCCGCCCGAATCACC
>JAZQQE010000077.1:0-8803 GCA_045628845.1 Oscillospiraceae bacterium | reverse complement strand
AGGCGGCCCTCGCCATGGCGAGCAGCTCGTCATACGTAAACTCGTCGAGATACATCTTCATTATGAACGCCGCGCGCTCCGGATAGGCCATCGGAGTCATTTTTGCGACGAAGTCGCCTTCAAGCGCGGGGATGGTCTCGGGCAGATAGAGCCCTCCGTCCTCCGCAAGTCCGCGCGTTATCGCCTCGGACGCCGTCACGAACGCGGAAGCGTTCCTTGTGCTTACATACCGCATACCTGTGTCACCACTCTCATCAAATTATTGTAAAATATGTCACGCGCCGTGCTCTCCGGGCAGCCCCGGGCCACGAGCAGCTCGAATACCTTTCCGACGTCACCGACGCCGCTTATGCCCTCGGGCAGAGTCTCGCACCCGTCGAGGTCTCCGCCAATGGAGATGTTCTTTTCTCCACCGAGGTCGAGAAAATGCTCGATATGATGTACCGCATCCTCCACCGTGGTCGGTTTTCCGGGCTCGGTGAGGAATTCCGTGAATAAGTTGAGCCCCGCGACGGCGCCCTTTTCGATGACGGCGCGGAACATCTCGTCCGTCAGGTTGCGCGGGTGGGAGCAGAGCGCGCGGGAGTTGCTGTGCGAGGCCATGAACGGGCCGTCGCAGGTCTCGCAGACGTCCCAGAAGCCGCGGTCGGACAGATGTGACACGTCGACGATGAGGCCGACGTCGTTCATCATGCGCACGAAGGATCTGCCTCTGTCGGAGAGCCCCCGGTCGGACTCCTTTACGTTCGTTCCGGAAATGACGGTCGGATTGTTCCACGTCAGGCAGACGGACGAGACGCCCATCTCCTTTATCTGCGGAAGCCGGTCTATGTCGCAGTCGATGACGTGCGCGCCCTCGACGGAGATGAAAGCCGCGGCGACGCCCTTTTCGGCGGCGGCCTTCGCTTCACCTGCGGTGCGGCAGAGCGTTACCGCCTCTCCCGCCGCCTCGAGCTCGCGCATGAGCTTGGAATGATACTCGTCGAACGCGGCCTTGAACGGATGGAATATCGCAAAGAACTGCGCGTACGGCGAATAGTCCGCGCGCGTCAAGTCGACGTGGCAGTCGTTTTTCAGCAGGTTGCCCTTGAGGTGCAGCAGGGTGTCGCAGTGCCCGTCAAAGAGCGGGATATCATTGGAATGCGTCTTCAATATGGTTTACCTCCGCGGTACCGTCCGGTCTCCGGTACACCTCGACTACGTCGAAGCGCGGCTGGAGCCCCGTCTCGTTCTTTGTCAGCCAGTCCTCTGCGGCGAGGCGCACGCGCGCCTGCTTGCGGAGCGTGACGAATTCCTTTGCCTCGCCGTGGTCCGTTCCGCGCCTCGTCTTTACCTCGACGAACGCGACGACGCCGGACTTTGACGATATTATGTCAACTTCGCCCATGCGGGTACGGTAATTCATGCCGAGTATCTTCCAGCCCTTTTTACGGAGGAAGCGGGCGGCCTCCGCCTCTCCCCAGGCTCCGATGAGCCGGCTATCCATGCTTCTTTTTTAGGAATGTCACGCGGTGCGCCGGGCAGGGGCCGTACTGCGCGAGGCGCTCGTAGTGGAGCTTCGTGCCGTAGCCCTTGTGCCTTTCGAAGGCGTACTGCGGGTATTTTTCCGCGAGGGCGAGCATGTATCTGTCCCTGCTGACCTTGGCAAGCACGGACGCCGCCGCGATGCAGGAATATATCCCGTCGCCGCCGATGACGGGCTGTGTGTTGCCGTCTATGCCCTCGGTGCGGTTGCCGTCTATGAGGGCGAGCTCCGGCACGGTGCCGAGCCTCTTTATGGCCTCATCCATGGCGAGCATGCGCGCGCGCAGGATGTTTATCTCGTCTATCTTCTTTTCATCGACGCTCGTTATGGCGTAGGAGACTGCCTCGCGGCATATCACGTCGAAGAGGGCTTCCCTCTTCTTCTCGGTGAGCTTCTTGGAGTCGTCGAGCCCTTCGATGACGCATCCGCGCGGCAGTATCACCGCCGCGGCGTATACCGGGCCTGCGAGAGGGCCCGCGCCCGCCTCGTCCGCTCCGCAGACGACGCAGCCGAATTCCTCAGCAGCGTCTCTCATGCCTCGTCACCAGGCCTTTCGAGCGAGATGCGGCCTATGACTCCGCCGCGGAACTCGTCGAGCAGTATGTTCGACATGCGCTCGGTGTCGACCTCGCCGCCGGAGATGAGGAAGCCGCGCTTCCTCGCCGCCATTTCGAGCAGCTCCCAGCCCGCGAGATCCTCCGAGGGAGTTATCTTATAGCGCGCGGTGACGAGCTCTGGGTAGTTCTTCGCGAGCCACGCGAGCAGGTGCGCCGCTATCGCCTCGATATCGAGTATCTGATCCTTCACGGCGCCCGTGAAGGCGAGGTGCTCGCCGACGTTCTCGCCGTCGAGCTTCGGCCAAAGCAGGCCCGGAGTGTCGAGCAGCTCGAGGGAGCTGCCGACTGTTATCCACTGCTTGCCGCGCGTTACGCCCGGTCTGTCGGACGCTATCGCCGCCTTGCGGCCGGCGAGCTTATTGATAAACGTGGATTTGCCGACGTTCGGCACGCCGACTACCATGGCGCGCAGGGCTCTGCCGCCCTGCCCCTTGGCTTCGAGCGCGGCGATGCGCTCGCTCAGAAGAGAACGCACCGCGGGAAGAAATCCGTTCACGCCCCTGCCCGAGCGGCTGTCCGTCTCTATCACGGGGACGCCCTCAGAGCGGAAATGCGCCGCCCACAGCTTCGTCACGGCGGGGTCCGCGAGGTCCGTTCTGTTGAGCACGAGCAGGCGCGGACGGCCCGCAAGCAGCGAATCGAGCTCCGGATTGCGGCTGCTTATGGGTATGCGCGCATCGGCTATCTCGCACACGACGTCCACGAGCTTCACGCTCTCGGTCATCATGCGCCGGGCCTTCGCCATGTGCCCGGGGAACCATTGTACGTTTACTTTTTCGTTGCTGTCCATATCCAATCCTTATCTCATCATGAACGCCGCGAGCTCACGCCAGCCCGGCACGTTCAGAACCAGTACGCACACGAGGTACGCTCCGAGCACCGCCGTCTCCCATCGGCACTTGCCCTCCCCCCGCGCGAGCGGCAGGGCGGCTATGAGCATCTGCGCCGGCAGGTGATGGAGCGAATAGAGGAAGCCCTCCTTGAGTCCGTAGCTCACGGCACCGTGAAGGATGAGGTTCACGGCGAGCACGGCAAGCGGAGCGAGGAGCATTTTGTCCCTGCGGTACCGTACGGCGGCGTACACGAGGAACGCGAGCCACACGGCGGAGGCTATGACGACGGCCGCGGACGCCGACGGGACAAACGAGAGCGCGTCGCCCTCGAATTCACCGAAGGGCGAGGCGTTCACCGTGTCGAGGTAAAACGCCGTCGAGCCGAAGAACACGAAGAATATGCGCCGCAGCGTCTCGCCGAAGGTGAATCTGTCCGTGAAATTATGGGCGCTGTTTATGCCGCCTGCGATTATATTGCCGAAGAACGCCCCGCGGATTGGCAGCGCCGCAACGACGGCACAGAACGCCGCTCCCGCGCAGAGGAGCGTCAGCACGGTGCGCTTTTTCACTCCGCCGCAGCAGAGCACTATTATCGCCCAGAGGACGGCGTTCGTTATCGTGATGCCCGCCGCCATAACGCCGAGCAGCGCCGTCATGACGGACTTCTTCTCACGGGCGAAATAGAACGTCATGATGAGAATGAGCGACGAGCCTATATAGCTCTCTGCGACGAACGTATAGAACACCGTCGAAAACGACAGCGAGTATATCGCGCACAGGAGAAGCGCGCGCCGCGGCTTCATCCCGTACTGCTTTTCGAGTATCAGGTCGAGGAACACCGAGGAGAGCAGCGAGCACACCATCTGCGTCAGTACGATGAGCTGGTAGTGGTGCTTCCAGCTTATCTCGCCGAGCACGAGGCGCTCCGCCTTCGTGAATACGCAGCCGAAGACGATGAGCAGCGGATGCTTGATGACGCGCGGCGAATCGTCCATCGTATCGGAGAAGAATTCCGTCACGTAATACACGTCGTCGGAGGAAAAGAGTCTGTCGTTGTGAGCGCCGGTCACGTCGTAAAACGGCGTGCGGCTCACGGCGGCAAACGCGGCTATATACAGCGCGGCGAGCACCGCGAACACCGCGATGCGCTTCCACGCATTTGCGTCAATTCTCCCCTTTGCCGCCATCAGAGAAGCTTTATCTTCGAAACGGGCAGGATGACCATGTATGCTCTGCCCATGATGCAGCGTGTGTCTACCATGCCGAGCGTACTGTTGCGGCTGTCGTTGCTCGCGTTTCTGTTGTCACCCATGACGAACACGCACCCCTCGGGCACGGTCTGCGGGAAGGTCACGTCGTAGTATCTGTGGGTTGGCGCGGCGATATAGTTCTCCTGCAGTATCTCGCCGTCTATCCTCACCATGCCGGTGTCGAAATCGATGTCTATCGTCTGCCCCTCGACGGCGATGACGCGCTTGACTATCGGCTGCTCCATGAAGGACTCCTTCGTCAGCACGACGATGTCGCCCTGCTTGGGCTTGTAGAAGAGGTTGGACACGACGAGTCGCTCGCCGTTGAAGAGCGTATTCTTCATGGAATCTCCGTCGACGCCGATGACGCGGCCGACGAACACGAATATGAGAATGGCGCAGACGAGCGCGGTCACGACGCACTGTATCCAGTCGTAGACCTCCTGCCTGGTATTTGTTTTCTCCGGGAGCTTCTTATCCATCGGCGCACCTCGCAGATAATATTCCGCCTCTTCGGCATTATATTATTTTATCATTATTTTCCCGGCTTCACAATAAGCAAATTTCAATACGGCGAAAAACGGGGAAAATAAAAAACGCTCCGGAGTCCGGAGCGTTTTTTCCGTAATCAGAGTCTTTCCTTGACCTTGGCCTTCTTGCCGATCCTGTCGCGGATGTAGTACAGCTTGGCACGTCTGACCTTACCTCTGCGGATCGTCTCGATGGAGACGATGTTCGGGGAGTGGATGGGGAAGACCTTCTCCACGCCGACGTTATAAGCGATGCGGCGGACCGTGATCGTTTCGGAAATGCCGCCGTGCTTCTTGGCGATGACAGTACCTTCAAAGGCCTGAACACGCTCGCGGTTGCCTTCCTTGATCTTAACGTTGACGCGGACGGTATCGCCCACTTCAACGGCAGGAGCCTCAGGCTTCTGATACTGCTCGGAGAGAACTTTAACGAGATCCATGATAAATTTCCTCCCTTCTCGGCAGATGTTCATGCCATGCGGCAGAGGACCATCCTTCTAAGCGGCGGAGCCGCTACTACGCCGGTCTGCGGACCAACGCCGAAGTATAATAGCATGATTTATTCGCGATTGCAAGCTTTTTTCAGCAAAAAGGTTCCATTTTTTCATTAAAAACGGCCGTCCTGACGCAGTATTCGGTATACGCGGGCAGGTCGGGCAGCGCAGCGAGCAGGTTTCGCGGTGTCAGGGAGGGCTCGAAGCACGGCAGAGTGACGTCTATGCGCACTCCCCTGTCCTCCGTGTGCACGCGCAGATCCTTCATGTGTCCGGCAAGGTCTATGACGGATTCGCCGCGCTTGGTCTTCTTTACGACGGGGATGGGATCCGCCGAGAGTACGCCTCCGACGTACTGCGCCGTCTCCTGCGGGGAGGCGGAATCGAGCCTTATGAGGCAGCTCCACGACGCGAAGCGCACGCTTCCCGCCTTCATGACGGGCGCCGCCGCGCTCTCGATGCGTATCCCCTCCGGCAGAGTCTCGCCGAGCGCGCGGCAGAGCTCGTTCGCTCCGCGCTCCGACGCCACGTCGGCGTCGAGGAATTCGCAGAGGCTCTCGCAGCAGGTCGGCAGAGGGAGCACGAGGTTGAATTTGGGGTGCGGATTGAAGCCCTCGCTGTGATTTACGTCTATCCCGGCGCGTGCGAAGGCGCGTTGGAACGTCCGCAGCATATCGAGGTGCGAGATGTACTTCGCGCGCCCGGTCTTCGTATATCTGAATCTAACGTTCACGGCACTCGCCCCCCAGTCTGTCCGCTCCGCAGCCGGAGCATCTCTCGCGGCAGTCGGGCGTCGTCTTCTCCTCGCGGGAGAGTCTTCTCTCGCGCAGGAGATGCGCCTGCGTCACGCCGGCGGAAATGCGGGACCACGGAAGTATCTCGTCCTCACCGCGCTCGCGCACGGCGTAAAAGTCGGGGTCGACGCCGCAGCAGGCGAAAGCGTCCATCCATTTGTCAAAGCTGAAATATTCGTCCCACGCCTGCAGGCCGCCGCAGGTGTCGAGCACTCTTTCGAGCACGGGAGCGAGACGTCTGTCTCCGCGGGCGAGCACGGCTTCGATGAAGCTGACGCCCGGCTCGTGCCAGCTGAAGGATATGGCCTTCGAGCGCAGGGCCTCCTTGAGAAGGTCTATCTTGCGCGCGAATTCCGCGCGCGTATCCTGCGCCTCCCACTGGAACGGGGTCATTGGCTTCGGAACGAAGCAGGCGGCGCTCACCGTGACGCGGACGCCTCTGGCCTTATTCGTTGCGTAGCGCTTGAACTGGCCTATGACCTTGTATGCGAGGTCTGCTATCGCGAGCACGTCCTCGTCCGTTTCGGTCGGCAGTCCGAGCATGAAATAGAGCTTGACCGCGTTCCAGCCGCCCTCGCACGCCGTACGGCACGACGCGAGCACGTCCTCCTCGGTCACGTTTTTGTTAATGACGTCGCGCAGACGCTGTGAGCCCGCCTCGGGCGCGAACGTGAGCCCGCTGCGGCGCACCTTCTGCACCTTTTTCATGAGCTCCATGGAGAAGTTGTCCGCGCGCAGGGACGGCAGGGACAGGCTCGCCATGTTAGGCTCGCACCATTCGAGCAGATTGTCGCAGAGCTGCTCGAGGCCCGGATAGTCGCTGCTGCTGAGGGACGAGAGGCTTATCTCCCGGTAGCCTGAATTCTTCATGCTCTCTATGCCCTGCCGCGTCAGCGTCTCGACGGACTTGGAGCGGACGGGTCTGTAAGTATAGCCCGCCTGGCAGAAGCGGCAGCCGCGGATGCAGCCGCGGAAGAGCTCGAGCACGGAGCGGTCGTGCACTATCTCCGTCGACGGGACTATGCCGTCCGTCGGGAAATACGAGCTGTCAAGGTCCTCGACGATGCGCTTGACGACCGTCTCCGGAGCGCCGTCCATGGGCTCAAAGGCGGATATCGTGCCGTCTTCACCGTACTCCACGCGGTACAGAGACGGGACGTACACGCCGTCTATGTGCGAGGCGCGGCGGAGAAATTCCGCCTTCGTGAGGTTTTCCCTCTTCGCCTTCCTGTACAGCTCGACGAGCTCGCAGTCCATCACCTCGCCCTCGCCTATGACGGCAAGGTCGATAAAGTCCGCTATCGGCTCGCAGTTGAACATGCACGCACCGCCGGCGAAGACTATCGGAGAGAGCTCCGTGCGTTCCTCGGCGCGCAGAGGTATGCGCGCGAGGCGGAGCATATTGAGGATGCCGACGTACGACATCTCGTAGCCGACGGAGAAGCCTATCATATCGAACTGCCCGAGCGGCGTCCCCGTTTCGAGGGAGAAGAGTGATTCCCCGCTCTCGCGCAGGAGCCCCGCCATGTCGCCCCACGGCTCGAACACGCGCTCGCAGGCAACTCCGTCCATGGCGTTGAGAGTCCCGTACAGTATCTTGACGCCGAGGTTGGACATACCTATCTCATACACGTCCGGGAAGCACAGCGCGACACGGGTGTCGGCGTCCTTTTTCTTTATTTCTCCGAACTCGCCGCCCGTATATCTGGCCGGCTTCTGCACGTTCGGGAGCAGTTTTTCGATTTCGGGTCTCATTGGCAGCTCCTTTTGTCGCATTTACTTAATTATATCCCCCCGTGTCAACCCCGCGGAGGCGCATACGGCGGTGACGAGGAAGGTCACGGAGGCGGCGGGCGTCCCCGCGAGCACGGCGAGCACCGTGAAGGCAAAAACTGCGGCGCAGGTCGTGAGTGTCAGCACGGTATCGGCTGCCCGCGGCGAGGCGAAGGCAAGGAGCACGGCGCGCAGTATCCGCCCGCCGTCGAAGCTCCCGCACGGCAGCAGGTTGAACAGGCTCAGCGCCGCGCTCGTGCCCGCAAAGGCGGGAAAGAAGCGCGCGAAAGCAAACGCCGCGGCAAGGCCCGCGGCAGGCCCCGCGGCGGCCGCGAGGGCCTCCCGCGCGAAGGTGAGGCGCGAGGTGTCTGCGGCGATGACGGCGCCCGATACGCCGAGCTTGATTTTCTCCGCGCGCACGCCGAAGGCGCGGAGCGCGGCGAGGTGCCCCGCCTCGTGTACCGCGGAGGCCGCCGCGAGGCACAGCAGAGTCTCCGTGCCGCCGAAAAAGACTATCGCGGCCGCGGCAAGGAGGAAACCGCAGCCGACTTCAAACCTCCCCGCTCTCAATCCGTCAGGAAAAATACGGCGAGCACCTCCTCCGGCGCGACGCTCCCGCCTATCGCGCCGCCGAGCGTCTCCGCCGCCTCGCGCAGGTCGAGGCTCTCATACAGCACCGGAGCGAGTGCCTGCGCCGCCCTCTGCGTGCCCTCCGGCCAGAAGAGGCGTACGGCGGCCGCAGCGGCAAGTATGACCGCACAGAGCGCGAGCCGCACTCCGGTATGCCTGAAAAGCTCCATCATCTCACCTCCGTTCTTTATAATGACTATCGGGAATCGAAACAATCTGTTAGAAGATTGTTTCGACAACAAATCTACGATTTGTTGGCTGTTTTTCAGAGAAAAAAAGACGATAGTCATTGCAATGAGCATCGTGCAAAGGAAAATCGTTTGCGATTTTCCTTTGCATAAGCCTCAAATGAGGCTT
>JAZQQE010000076.1:0-3931 GCA_045628845.1 Oscillospiraceae bacterium | reverse complement strand
CTGCCTTCAGGCAGACTGAGGGGATTTGAAGTCAAGCGGAAAAAAGCCGAGACATATCCCCGCATTTGCCGATGACAAATGCGGGGATAGACATTGTGTGCAGGTCGTGCCGGTCCTGCAAAGCCGTGACCGGCGATGCTTTACTCAGCGTTCTTTTCCCTGACGATGGTATCGGCTGCCTGGCGCGCCCAGGTGACGGCGCGGCCGTGGCTGTTGCCGTTGAGGAGCAGAGGATAGTCGACGCCGTACAGGCCGCCCGCGACGTTGCCGACCGCGAAGAGGCCGGGGATGGGCTTGCTGTTCTTGTCGAGCACGTGCATCTCGGTGTCGATGAGGACGCCGCCGTGGACGTTGAGCAGCGCGGGGCCGAACTTGAGGGCGTAGAACGGGGGCTTGACTATGCTCGTGAGCATCTCCGGACGCTTGCCGTAGTCGGTGTCCTCGCCCTTTTCGTACATCTCGTTGTAGCGCGCGACGGTCTTCACGAGGTTCTCGACGGGGACGTTTATCTTCTCGGCGAGCTCCTCGATGGTGTCCGCCTTGACGCAGGTGCCGTTCTGGAGGTAGCGGTCGATGTAGTCCCTGACGCCGTTGTCGGGATTCCATTCGTCGCCGTAGATGGTGACGAGAGGCTCGCAGAACTGGCCGCCGGAGATCTTGACGCGCTCGCCGACGTCGTCGAACCACTTGTCGTCGAATATGCTGTACGCAAAGTCGCCCTCGGGCTGCATGAGGGTGCGGATGCTCTTGGCCTGCGCCCAGGTGTCCTCGTTCATGTAGCGCTTGCCCTGACGGTTGACGTGCAGGAAGTAGAACACGAACATGGAGTGGGCGATGAGGTGCAGGGAGAGAGCCCACGAGGCGGTCTCGAGCTCGGCGCCCGCCCAGAGAGCCATCTTGTGGCCGTCACCGGTGTTGAGGCCGGCGGGGAAGTAGCCGTTGACGTTGCATTTGAGGCCGAGCGGGCAGAACGCCGCGAGCATCTCGGGGTCGCCGCCGATGTCGCCGGTGGCGAGGATGACGGCGTTGGAGGCCTTGAAGCGGCGGTACTTACCGTCCTCGCAGACTGCGACGAAGCCGGTCACGCGGTCGCCCTCCTTGTCGAGCTGGACGACGCGGGTGTTGCGGATTATTTGGCCGCCGTTTTCGAGGCAGAAGTTCTGCAGCATCTCGCACATGAGCATCGAGCCGCTCGTGTAGCGGTAGCGGGTGCTGCCGGGCTTGCGGGAGATGATGTGGGTGCCGTAGTACTCGGTGAAGTCGGGGCCCTTGTAAGCGCCGCCGAAGAGGTTGCCCTTGACGTCGTCGCCGCCGATGCCGAGAAGCCACTCGAACGCGGCCTCGCTGTTATTGATATAGAGCCAGAGAAGGTCCTCGTTGACGCGGCTGCCGCAGATGTGCATCCAGTCGCGGGCGAACTGCGCCTTGTCGATGTGCACGCCGTTGGCGCGCATGACGGAGGAATCGAGGCACGCGAAGTGCGCGCCGCGGGCGACTATGCCCTTGTACTTTTCAACGACGATGGTCTTCAGGCCGAGCTCGCTGCATCTCGCGCCCGCAGCAAGACCCGCGATACCGCCGCCGACTACGGCGACTTCGGTCTCTATCGTCTCGACTATCAGAGCTTCGTCGATGGGGTCGGGCGCGGTCTCCCACGACCAGCCGCGCTTCTGCTCGCGGGCGGCGGTCGCTATCTCGCGGTAGTTGGGTATCGTCGGCGGCATGCCGATCACGCGGTGCTTCGAGGCACGCAGAGGATCTTCTTCCTGAACTTCGGGTTTCTTATCCATTATCATTACCTACCCTGTCTGTTAATTTTATACTTTATTCAATGATAGCAAACTGCCGCCCCGATTTCAACCTTTTTTAGGGGGCGGACGCAGGAGGATTTCCGTAACGGCGCGCGCCGTGCGGGAATATCATGGGGCGAAGATGCTTATCAAGGGAGTGAACTTATGAGATATATATTTGCGGTCGTCGGCGGAGATATGAGGATGACGTCGCTCGCCGCCGCGCTCGCGAGGCAGGGTCACGGCGTCGTGCGCGTCGCGGGCGAGGCCTCCGAGTGCGCCGGACTCGCGGAGGCCGTGCGGGGCGCGGACTGCGCGATACTGCCGCTTCCGCTGTGCGTGCGCGCGGGGACGCTCAACGCTCCGCTCGCATCCGCGCCCGCGGAGCTCGCGGAGGTCTTCGCGGGCCTGCGCGGCGTTCCGCTCGTGTGCGCGGGGAGAGTGGACGACGCCTCGCGCGCGCTCGCGCACGAAAAGGGGATAGAGGTCGAGGATTACTACGAGCGGGAGGAACTCGCCGTCATGAACGCCGCCGCGACCGCCGAGGGCGCGGTCATGCTCGCCATGCAGGAGACGGCGGGCACGCTCTGCGGCGAGCGCGTGCTCGTGACGGGCTTCGGGCGGATAGGGAAGCTGCTCGCCCTGCGCCTGCGCGCGCTCGGGGCGGAGGTGACGGCGGCGGCGCGCTCGGCGCCCGACAGGGCGTGGGCGGAGGCGTGCGGTTGCCGCGCGGCGGATATCTCCGCGCTCGATAGTCTGCGCGGCTTCGGAGTCGTGTTCAATACCGTCCCCGCCTGCGTATTTACAGAGCGCGTCCTCGCCGCGATGGAGCGCGATACCCTGCTCATCGACCTCGCCTCGCGCCCCGGAGGAGTGGATTTCGAAGCGGCGCAGCAGCTCGGCGTGCGGGTACTGTGGGCGCTCAGCCTGCCCGGAGAGGCGGCGCCGGAGGCGGCGGGCGCGGCTATCGGACGCGCCGTGATGAACATACTCGCCGAGAGGGGGCGCGGCGCGTGAAGATCGCCTTTGCGGTAACGGGCTCGTTCTGCACCTTCTCGCGCATACCGCCCGTGCTCGAAGAGCTCGTGAAAACGTACGAGGTGACGCCCGTTTTTTCGCACGCCGCCGCGGAGCTCGATACGCGCTTCGGCACGGCGGCGGACTTCCGTGCGCGCGTGACGGACATCTGCGGGCGCGGGCCGCTGACGACTCTGCAGGAGGTCGAGCCGATAGGCCCGCGCAGGCTGTTCGACGCGGTCGTCGTCGCGCCCTGCACGGGCACGACGCTCTCGGCGCTCGCGTCGGGTGCGGCGGGCTCGCCCGTGGCTCTCGCGTGCAAGGCACAGCTCCGCAACGGCGGGCCCGTCGTGCTCGCCGTCAGCTCGAACGACGCGCTGGCGGGAAACGCGAAAAACCTCGGCGAGCTGCTCGCGCGGAAGGGCTTTTACTTCGTCCCGATGCGTCAGGATGACCCCTTCGGCAAGCCCGCGTCGATCGTGGCGGAGTTTTCGCTCATCCCGCAGACGCTCGCCGCCGCGCTCGACGGACGCCAGATACAGCCCCTCCTGCTGGGATAGAAAAAACCGCCTCTTCGGAAGAAGAGGCGGTTTTTATGTGTGCTTGTGCCGGGGTGCTCACTTTCCCGTGTAGTAGAGGACGTAGCGGAAGTCGTTTTGCTCGTAGCCGTCGTTGATGACGAGGCCTCGCTCGCCGAAGGTCACGACTCTGTCGAAGGCGTAAAAGCTCAGGTCCGCGGTCCTCGCGTATTCGACGGTCCTCCCGTCGGAGATGCGCTTTGCCATGAGGCGCATCACGTCGTCCGAGCCCCTGTTTTCGTAGTTAGCTCCGAAGTAGTACAGCCAGCCGTCATGCGCCTTTGCATTGGGCAGAGCCTCGCCGCCGACGCCCGTCTCTATTCTCTCTCCGCCGCCGGTCGCGGCGTCGTAGCGGCGGCAGTCGGCCGCCCAGCAGGTATAGACACGCCCTCCGTCGAGGCACATGGTGTGATTGAGGGGAAAGGCCGGCCGCACAAACACGGTCAGAGCCCCGTCCGCGTCTTCGCGCACGAGCTCGTCGTTCCCGGTGACATGGTAGACCGAGCCGCCGTCAACGACGAACGGCGTGTTCAGAAACAAGGTCTG
>JAZQQE010000075.1:0-29826 GCA_045628845.1 Oscillospiraceae bacterium | reverse complement strand
CGCCGCGAGCGCGAGCGCGAGAACGGGGAGCGCCGTGGACCTTCCGAGCGCCGCGCGGTCGAAGCCGTCCCGCTTCGGCGGGAGCGTGAAGCACGGCAGACAGCGCGAATCTATGTACGCGCACCGCTCCTCCGCGCCGTCAAAGCCGGAAAAACGCGGCGCGGCGCAGTTTTCCACGCGGTCGAGGAGCTCCGCGAGCCCCTCCCCGCGCGAAGCCCGGACGGGAGTCACGGGCACGCCGAGCGCCCGTGACAGCGCGGGAACGTCGACGCCGCCTCCCGCGCGCTCGAGCTCGTCTGTCATCGTGAGCGCCGCGGCGACGGGCAGCCCGAGCCCGACTAGCTGTAGCGTCAGGCTGAGCCCGCGAGCCGCGCTCGTCGCGTCGATGACGCTGATTATGACGTCCGCCCGCCCGGAGAGCAGGAAGTCGCGCGTAATGAGCTCGTCACCGCCGAGCGGCGTCAGCGAGTATACGCCCGGCAGGTCCGCGAGGACGACGTCCCGCCCCTTCGCGGGCGCGGAGAGCACCTCGACCGTGACTCCGGGAAAGTTGCCGACGTGCGCGGAGAGCCCCGTGAGCGCGTTGAAGAGCGTGGTCTTGCCCGCGTTCGGATTCCCGACGAGCGCCGCGGTCACGGCTGCTCCTCCCGCACGATGACGAGCTCCGCGAGGGAGCGCCGCAGAGCGAGCCTGTATCCGCGCAGGACGAATTCGACGGGGTCGCCCCACGGCGCGGCGCGCACGCATCTGACCTCCGTGCCGCGCACGAAGCCCATCTCCGCGAGCCTCACCGACGAGGGCCCCGTCCCGCGCACGGAGACGACCGTGCAGATCCTCCCCGGGCCGAGCTGTGCGAGCGTCATTTTCCGCCTCCAGTCCGCGCACTTGTAAAAAAAGCGCGCATCTGTTATGATGATAACAGTATATAATGGCAGACTATCGGATATTCGGAGAAGGGAGAGCGGCATGAGCATACACGAATCCGGCGAGAACTACCTCGAGACCATACTGACGGAGAGCCGGAGGCTCGGCAGAGTGCGCGCCGTGGATATCTGCGCTGCGCTCGGATTTTCAAAGCCGACCGTCTCCATAGCGATGAAAAAGCTGAGGGAGGACGGCTTCGTCCTCACCGACGAGAACGGATACCTAACTCTCACCGAGTCGGGGCTCGCCATCGCCGAGCGCATTTTCGACAGACACAATACTCTTGCGGAGATGCTGATGGAAATAGGCGTGTCGCGCGAGACCGCGTACGCCGATGCGTGCAAGATAGAGCACGACATCAGCGACGAGAGCTTCGAGCTCATCAAGGCACATCTGAAAAACACGAAGATATGAAACACCCCCCCCCCTTCGGAGGCGGGCAGTTTTCTTGTTTATTTCTTTTTGCGCTTTTTGAATATGAACGAGCGGAAGCTGATTATCTCTATGACGATGAAGAGGAGCACGAGTAGGCCGAGCGTCAGCCAGGATTTTCCTGTGCCCTGCGGCGCGACGGCGAGGAGCAGCAGCATCGGGAAGCCGAAGACTATCGCCCAGAGCTGCTGATAGACGAGGTTGTTCGCCGCGGGAGTCTCGAAGCCGGGGTCGCGCTCGCGCAGGAGGATGACGCCGGTGCTCGCGGTGCCGGTCAGCATGCCGTACATCGAGAGCCAAGCCTCGTCCTCGTATTCGGGGAAGAGGCGGCGGCAGGTGAAGCGGAGCAGAAGGTAGGTCACGACGCCTCCGACGACGCAGATGAGCGAGAGCGGGATGATGAATTCCTTGATGGTGAAGGCGTGCAGGTCGATAGCGGCGATGGAAGCGACGACCATGATGTCGAACATGAAGCCCGCTATGCGCGACTGCATGAAGTTGTTGGTGTACTCGCGCTTGATGACGTTGGCCTTTTTGAAGCCGCGCAGTATCGTTTTTAGGAGGATGGCGAACACCGTGCCGAACAGGAAGTTGAAGCCCCAGATGAGCGGCTGGACGGTATTGACGCCGAAGTTCCCGAGGATGCCCGTGTCGATTATGGCGTTTATCCCATACATGAAGGCGTAGGCCGCTATGTACGCTATGAAGACGAGCGCGACCTGCACGGTGAGCTTGTCCATGGATTCGGAGAGGGGGATCTCGCCGTTGCCGGTGATGTGCTGCGCGGTCAGATGCATATCGTCGACGTCGGAGCCCGTCTCGCCGCTGAAACGGCCGCGGCGGCGCAGGACGTTGAGATATATGATGCCGCCTATGCTCGCGGCGATGAAGCCCGCGGCGGCGACGGTGAGTCCGAAGCTCGTGCCGTTGGCAAAGCCGTAGTTCATCTCATAGTTGTGTCCCCAGTTGTAGCACTGCCCGGGGCCCTGCCCGTAGCCCATGGGGAGCAGGAGTCCCGCGGCGGGGAAGACGTCCATCGCGTAGGAGAGGCCTATCGTTATCGCGATGCCCGCTATCGCCTGCAGCAGATAGCCTGCGACGGTCGTAAGGCCTGTATTGAAGATGTCGCGCTGGCGGTGCGGGTCCTTTTCGCGCTCCGTCGTTTTAAGGGACATCGCGACGAAGCCGAGGCCGAGGCCGTGGTACGTGAGGGCCTCGAGCGTCCTGATGTCGAGCATGGGATTGCCGGTAATCTTTTTATAGATCCATCCGACGATGAGAACGAGGAAGCCGCCGAGCACAGAGCTCGGTATCATCGAGCGGCGCAGGGGAGTGATGACTCTGCGGAGGATGTTCGCTATCATCATGCCGCACAGCAGCACCGTGAGCACGATGACGAAATTCCAGACGCTCAAATCCCAGAAGTTTGTTCCCGTAGTCATGGTCCGTACTCCTTGTTCGTGGAGATATTTGATGAAATTATAAAGGAATAATCGTCCCGTGTCAAAAGAAACTTGCGCGGGGGGGCAAACTTGTAAAGTGCGCGCGCGCATGATACAATAACGGGAAGATCGGCTCGTGAGGAGGGATATCCATGCTGGTCATAAAAGATTTCGTCAAGAGCTACAAGAAGGGTCACCCGGTCGTCGCCGGGCTCTCCCTGCACGTGGAGCCCGGCGTCATATACGGCTTCATAGGCCATAACGGCGCGGGCAAGACGACGACCATCCGCGCCATAGTCGGCGCGCAGTCCTTCGATTCCGGAGAGATACTCATAGGCGGTAAGTCCATAACGCGCGAGCCCGAGGAGGCAAAGCGCCTGCTCGCATATATTCCCGACAGCCCCGAGGTCTACGACAACCTGACGGGCGAGCGCTATCTCAACTTCGTCGCGGACGTGTACGGAGTGAACCTCGCCGACAGGAAGCAGCGCATCGGGGAATATGCCGAGGCGTTCGAGATGACGGGGAAGCTCGGCAATACGATAAGCACGTATTCTCACGGCATGAAGCAGAAGCTCGTCATCATCTCCGCTCTCATCCATGACCCGCGCCTGCTCGTGCTCGACGAGCCCTTCGTCGGGCTCGACCCGAAGGCGGCGTTCACGCTCAAGGGCATCATGCGCGACGTGACGGCGGCGGGCGGCGCGATATTCTTCTCGACCCACGTCCTCGACACCGCCGAAAAGCTCTGCGACCGCGTCGCCATCATCAAGGAGGGGCGGATCATCGCGGAGGGCACGATGGACGAGGTGCGCGGCAACGAGAGCCTCGAGCACGTGTTCATGGAGCTGATAGACCATGATTCTTAAACTTGTCGCCGTCTACTGGGAGCAGACGCTCAAAATAGGCGCGGTAAAGACGGAGAAGAAGGCGCGCGGGCGCCTCATCGGCCTCATCGCGATAGCCGTATACGCGCTCGTGCTGATGTATTCGTTCTCCGCGTCGCTTGCCGCGTCCCTCAACGAGGTCGGCGCGCTCATGATGCTCCCTGCGCTTCTCATGACGGGCGCGAGCGCCCTCGTCATTCTCTCGTCGCTTTTTTCCGCGCGCGACATCCTCTTCGCGTATCGCGACCGCGACATGCTTTCCGCGATGCCCGTGAAGACGTGGCAGCTCGCCGCCTCGCGTGTACTGATAATGCTATCATATGAATCGCTCTTCACGCTCGTCATGATGATACCGATGTTCATCGTGTGCGGGAGATACGTGGAGGTAAACGTCTACTACGTCGTATGCGCGGTGCTCGGATGCCTGCTCGCCGCCGCGGCGCCCGTCTTCGTCGGCGCCGTCGTGGGGACGGCGCTCTCCGCGCTGCTCGCGGGCTTCCGCGGGGCGAAGTTCCTGCGCTACGCCGTGCTCGCCGTGTTCGCGCTCGGCATCATGGCGCTCTCAATGAGCAGCGGCTACGCCGCGGGCGGCGGCGCTCTCTCCGCGCAGACGGTAATGCAGATGGAGGGCATAGTCAGCTCCGTGCGCAGCTTCATGCCGACGGTCGGCCTCTTCTGCGGAGGCTTCGCGGGCGAGCCTATGAAGCTCGCGGCGTTCGTCGCCGTCAGCCTCGCGCTCATCGTGCTGATGATATTCGCCGCCGTGAAGCTCTCGCCCGTCCTCGCCGCGAGGACGGAGAACGCGCAGAGCCGCGCTCCGAAGGCTTACCGCGTGCGTGAGACGACGCCGGGAAAGGCGCTCATGTGGCGCGAGGCGAAGATGTACACGTCCTCGGCGCTGTACGTTTTCAATACCGCGTTCGGACTTCTCCTGCTCGTCGTGGGCGCGGTAGTGCTCATATTCCTGCGCGACAAGCTCCTCGCCGTGCCCCTGCCGGACGACTGGCCGGGCGGGATAGAGGACATCGTCCCGTATATAATGGGCTTCTGCATCTGCATGTGCTGCATCTCCGCGAGCTCGATCTCGATGGAGGGCAGGCGCTTCTGGCTCATCCGCTCGATGCCCGTTTCGCCGAAGAAGCTGCTCACCGTCAAGTATATGTTCGACTTTCTTCTCGACGCCGCGTTTTCCGTCGTCGTATCGACGGTGCTGATGTTCGTGTTCGAGCTCGACCCCGTGCAGCGCGTCGTGTTCTACGTGCTCCCGCTGGCGTACTGCCTGTTCTCGGCGGTGTTCGGGCTCGTGATGAACCTGCGCATGCCGAAGCTCGACTGGACGAACGAGGCGGCGGTGGTCAAGCAGAGCGGCGCGGTGCTCGCCGCGGTACTCGTGGGAATGGGGATAAGCTTATTCCCGATAACGCTGTGCATCTTCCTCGGGAGCGCGTTCGGCCTCGCAGTGACGGCGGCGCTCGTCATCGCGTCGGTAATAATGATAATATGGCTCGGAAAGGGCGGCGTGCGCCGCTTCTGCGAGCTTTGATTCCACGGAGGATAATATAATATGGAGAGAAACTGGGAGCGGGAAGTCGAAGCCCGCGTCGGATTCATAAGAAGCAAGCTCGCCGAGGCCCACGCCACGGGCATAGTCTTCGGCAACAGCGGCGGCAAGGACAGCGCCCTCGTCGGAATACTGTGCAAGCGCGCCTGCGAGGATACCGTCGGCATCATCATGCCGTGCGAGTCGAAGGTGAACTTCGGCAGCGACGCACGCGACGGGAACGAGGTCGCCGAGAAATTCGGCATCGAGACCCGCGTGGCGGACCTCACGCCGCTCAAGGCGCTCATCAGGGAGACCGTCGCCGGAGTCACGGAGAAGGTCACGCAGTCTGCGGAGATAAACTTCGCCCCGCGCCTTCGCATGATGACGCTGTACGGCGTCGCCGCCTCGGAAAACCGCCTCGTCGCGGGCACGGGCAACAGGAGCGAGCGCTACGTCGGCTACTTCACCAAGTGGGGCGACGGCGCGTGCGACTTCAATCCCATCGCAGACCTCACCGTCGGCGAGGTGTACGCCATGCTCGAATATCTCGGCGCGCCCGAGTCCATCATCAGAAAAGCGCCGTCGGCCGGCCTCTTCGAGGGCCAGACGGACGAGGCGGACATGGGCATCACCTACGCCGCCATAGACCGCTACATCCTCACGGGCGAGGCCTCGCCCGAGGATAAGAATAAGATAGACGCGCGGCACGCCGCGAGCGCCCATAAGCTCACCATGCCAGCCGTCTTCGGAGACTGATACCATGTCCGACGACCTCGAGACCAGATACTACCTCGACGAGCTCGGTGACCCCTCTGTACCCGCGCCGGGCGCGGAGCCTCCCGAGCCGCGCAGGCGGAAGAAGAAAAAAAGACACGGCTTCGGCAGATTCCTGCTGACGCTCGTCATCATCATCGCCGTGCTTGCCGCGGCCGTGCTCGTATACGCCAAGCAGCCGAAGACGGAGCTCGGAGAGGCCCGCCGTCCCCTCGTGTCGACGGTGCTCATCGCGGGCACGGACAAGGGCGGCCTGCGCACCGATACCATGATGCTCCTCACTGTGGATGCCGGGGAGGGCGTCATCAGGCTCACGAGCATCCCGCGCGACACGCTCACGCACGGCACATGGAACGTCCCCAAGCTCAACAGCGCCTACGGAGTCTACGGCGGCGGCGCGGAGGGCATGGAGGGCATCATCAAGCATCTCACCGACGTCATCGGCTTCCGGCCGGACGGCTACGCCGTCGTCGAGCTCGACGGCTTCATAGAGGCGGTCGACCTCATGGGCGGCGTGGAGTTCGACGTGCCGCAGGATATGTACTACTACGACCCGACGCAGGACCTGCTCATAGACCTGCACGAGGGACCGCAGACGCTCGACGGCGTGCAGGCGATGGGCCTCGTGCGCTACCGCTCGGGCTACGCGATGGCGGACATCACCCGCGTCGGAGTCCAGCGCGACTTCATCCGCGCGGCGCTCTCACAGTGGCTGACGTTCAAAAACGTGCCGAAGATCCCGGAGCTCATGCAGCTCATCGACGACAAGGTCGTGACCGACCTCGACACGCGCGAGCTCGTGTGGCTCGCTCTGGCTCTCCTGCGCTGCGGAACGGATGACGCCGAGAGCGCGACGCTCCCGGGGAGCGGCGCGATGATAAACGGCGCGTCTTACTACGTCATAGACCGCGACGGCACGCTCGACATCCTCAACGGCGGCGTCAGCCCGCTCAAACGCCCCATGACCGCCGACGACCTGAATATCAACGCCGGCTGACGAAAAGGGCGCGCTGCTAATTTTGCAGCGCGCCCTTGTTTATTATCATTGAGCGCACATACCGGGATACATATTCGTCCCGGATTATGTGCGTAGGGGAGGGGCTTGCCCCTCCCGCCGTACCGTTCCCTACGGGGTGCGTGCCCCGTTTATTGTTTGTCGAGCGGGATGTCGCCGAGGTTGACGCTCTCGCCGGTGTCCACCTTGAAGAAGTTCTTGGGAGCGAAGCCGTCGGCGTATATCGAGACGTCGTAGAAGCCGACCGCGAGGTCCTTGAACCAAAAGTCGCCGTAGGCGTCCGTGACGGTCTCCATGACCTTCGCGCCCGTGACGGCGATGACGCGCGCACCGATGACGACCTCCTTCTCGACGGGGTCGTACACCGTCCCCGCGATGAACTTCCCGGGGATGTTGCGGTAGTAGACCCTCGGGCGGCAGCCGGTCTCGGGCTTGAGCACCTGCGCGCCGCGGATGAGGTCCGCGAGCTCCTCCTCCTCGCCGAAGACGAGCGCGTCGGTGGGGCAGTTCTCGACGCAGCGGGGGAGACGGTAGCCCGCGTCGAGCAGATGCGCGCAGCCGGTGCACTTCTGGCAGATGCCGAGCTCCTCGTTGTAGTATATGACGCCGTAGGGGCACGCCTCGCGGCAGGCGCCGCAGCCCGTGCACTTGGCGGGGTCTATGAGGACGAGCCCGTCATCGCGCCGCACTATGGCGTCAGCGGGGCAGGCGGCCATGCACGCGGCGTTCTCGCAGTGGTTGCAGAGCCGCGAAACGTAATGTATCTTCACTTTGGGAACGGTGCCCTCGACGTGCTCGTCGACCCTGCACCAGAACTGGCCGAGCTGCGGCTGGGGGCGGGAATAGGGCGCCCAGTCGTTGCCGACGTATTCGTCTTTGCAGGCGAGCTGGCAGTTGTGGCAGCCGTTGCATTTTGAAACGTCAATGACAAAAGCTTTCATGATGATCTCCTTTGCTTGGGGGGATACTGCTATGATTGTAACACAGACCGTGCCGCAAAAACAATCTCCAAAACGATGTAATTTTGCCCGCCGCGTCTTTTGGAGGGAAAAGACGCTCTGACGCTTGAAAAAACGAGCAGACTTCTGTATAATAAATAAAAAAAGTATATATTCCCTGACAGGAAGGAGATAACCCCATGGCTATAAAGAAATTCGATCCCTCAGAGCTCGAGATCGTATCCGAAACTCCGGGCCTCGGCGGCAAAGGCCCCGGCACCCCTATCTACAACTTCCCCGTGACCCCGAAGGAGGCCTTCATCGCCACCTTCAAGAGAGAGCCGATATGGCAGATAACCGGCGTCGAGCAGCAGTTCTTCTCCCCGTCGGTCAACCCGGACAACATCGCCCGCGCCCTTGTCATCGAGGGTCAGCGCACCCCACCGAAGGAGGGCCCCGTGCCCGATATGTTCGGCATCGAGTGGGAGTACGTCGCCAAGGTCGGCGGCAGCATGGTCCGCCCGGGCAAGCCCTTCCTCGAGGACGCCAACGAGTGGTACGACAAGGTCAAGTTCCCCGACATCGACAGCTGGGACTGGGAGGGCTCCGCGAAGCTCAACAAGGAATTCCTTTCGTCTCCGAAGTTCATCATGGTCTGGTTCTTCAACGGCTGGTATGAGCGTCTTATCTCCTTCATGGAATTTGAAGGCGCCGCCCTCGCCCTCATCGACGATGACCAGAAGCAGGCCGTCAAGGACTTCTTCGACAAGCTCTCCGACTTCTATATCAGGCTCATCGACAAGTATCTGACCTACTTCCCGCAGATAAACGGCTTCTGCATCCACGACGACTGGGGCTCCCAGAGAGAGACCTTCTTCTCGCCCGACGTCGTCGCCGAGATGATAGTGCCCTATATGCGCAGAGTCACCGACTACATCCACTCCAAGGGCAGATTCACCGACTTCCACTCCTGCGGCATGGCTCTCAAGCAGATCCCCAACATGATAGCCGCCGGCTGGGATGCGTGGAGCGGCCAGCCCATGAACGATACGCAGAAGATATACGAGCTCTACGGCGACAAGATCCTCATCGGCGTCATCCCCGATCCCATCGACCCGAACGCCTCCGAGGATGAGCTCCGCGCCGCGGCCGCCGCCTACGCCGAAAAATTCTGCGATCCCGCGAAGCCGAGCATCCTCAACCTTTACAGCAACTACACGCTCCCGCGCGCCTTCCGCGCCGAGCTCTACAAGCAGTCCCGCATCAAATACGGCGGCTGATAAGCACAAAACGCATAAGACACATAAAAAGTGCAGTCTGAAAAGACTGCACTTTTTTATTCATGCGCAGGGGAGGGGCCTGCCCCTCCCGTATGATTTTTATCCCGCGAGGGCTTCCGTGACGAGCCGCGCGAGGGCGCCCGCCCATTCCGCTTCGGGCTCGCCGTCACATCGGAACCACAGCGTTTCGCCGGAGGCGTAGAGGACGTAAAGCGAGCTCGGCTGATATTCCGCGGGGAGGCCGTTCGTGTATTCGTCGAAGCCGCTGCGCTCCGCGAGGGAGTATGCGTCTATTATCTCCTGCGCGGCCTCGCCGAGCTTTTTCCCGGAGGCGCTCTTTTCGAAAAACTGCGTCTCCTCGAGGAGATAGCCGTCCGCTTCCTTCGTTATGGTGAGATCGTAGAGTCCCGCGCCGTAGCCCTCGCCATCATAGACGTAAAAGCGCGCGGAGAGCTCCGAGACGTCCTTCGACTCTATGACCTTCTGCGCGCCGCCGTCCGTCGAGGAGACGGTGCCGCCGTCCACGGGGACTCTGCCGTCCGGCGGCTCGGGAGCGGAGGGCTCCGGGGTCTTTTCGGGCTTTGCCGTGACCCTGCCGCCGGGCTCGGGAGCGGGAGCGGCGGGCGCCGCGGTGCAGCCCGCGGCAAGCAGGGCGAGGGCGGCGAGCATACAGAATATCAGGAGCTTTTTCATGGCGCGTGCCTCCCGTAAAAGTATTTCCCGCCCAGATTATACCGCAGAGCGCCGCATAAAGCAAACACGCCCGACCTTCGTCGGGCGTGTTCAACGGCTCCGCGGGGAGCCGGACCGGTCACTTGCCTGGATCAGATATCCTCGAAATCGTCAAGCTCAGAGCAGCAGCTCTTCTTTTCGGAGAGCTTATCCTTTGCTGCTGACAGAAAGCGGCAGATATCGTCGCGGAAAATAACGATAAGCGCGACGACAGCGGCCACGGCGAGAATGGCGGCGGCTATCTTTCCAATAAGCTTCCAGTCACAATTACAGTTTTTTATCGTGACCACCTCCTTGATCTCAATCTTGATTGATTATACCACAAAAAGGTCGGAAAAATCAACAGAAATTATTGCCTTACCGAGCGGAGAGCGTCCCGCATGGCGAGAGCCTCGCCGCGCGCCGCGTCGCGCCAGTCGCCGCCCGTCTTCTTCCACGCGGCGAATATCCCGCGCGAGGAATTGACTATAGCGCCGAGCCCGTTTTTGTCGAAGGCACCCGCGCAGTCGGCCGCGCCGCCGCCCTGCGCGCCGTAGCCCGGCACGAGGAAGAAGGTGCGCGGGAACGCCGCGCGAAGCTCCGCGAGCTCCGCGGGGTGCGTCGCGCCGACGACCGCGCCTATGCGGCTGTATCCGTGAGCACCGACGGTGTCCTCGCCGAGCTTCTCTATCAGCATGGCGACGCGCCTGTAAAGCGGGATGCCGCCGCAGTCGGTGTCCTGCAGCTCGGCGGAGGAGGGGTTGGAGGTCTTGACGAGGGCGAAGATGTCGCGCCCGGAGGCGAGGAAGGGAAGTATGCCGTCCGAGCCGAGGTAGGGATTGACGGTCACGCAGTCGCAGCCGAGCGGCCCGTCTGCGAGCCACGCCTCGGCGTAGGCCTCGGCGGTGCTGCCGATGTCGCCGCGCTTGGCGTCGCCGATGACGTAGAGCCCCGCGTCGTGCGCCGCGGCTATCGTCTTTTCGAGCACCGCGATGCCCTTTGAGCCGAGCGCCTCGTAGCACGCGGCCTGCGGCTTTATGGCGGGGACTATATCCGCGAGCACGTCGATGAGCCCGAGGTTGAAGCGCAGATACGCCTCGTCGAGCGGGAGCTCCGCGAGCTCGGGGGGAAGGTGAGCGGGCCTCGGGTCGAGTCCCGCGACGGTGGGATTGTCCTTCTGGAGTATCTTTTCTATAAGAGCGTCCATCTGAGCGCCTCCGGTCTTGTTTTTTCACAGAATAACACACGCACCGCCCCAATGCAAGACGAAGGAAACACTATCGACAAGTGCGGACATATGGTGTAAAATGAAATAACACGGGAGAAAGTCATGCATTATATGATCTCATCTGCGGGCTGTACCTTTGTCGGACCATAGAAGCCCGCCCCGAGGATTTCGTATGCCCGCTGTGCAATCACGGAAGAGAGGAGTTCGAAAAGCTATGAAAAAGGCCGCCGCACTTATACTCGCGCTTGCCGTCCTGCTGCTGTGCTTCGCCGGGTGCGCCCGCACCGAGGCGGAAAAGCTCAGCCGGAGCTACAACGTCGTCATCTCCGTCGAGATACAGGGCGAGCTCGTCGGGAAAAAGATGGAGCTCGAATGGGAGGTCAACGGCGTCAACGCCGGAACGAAAGTCTCCGCGCCGCCTGAGGGCGGATACAGCGCGGGCGACGTCGTGAACTTCCGTCTCATGGAGGACGATCTGAAGAAGGGCATGAACGTGAAGGCCCGTGTCCTGCTCCTCGGCTACAACGGAGTGGGTCAGTCCTGCGGCCCCGCCGTGCCGCTCGAGCTCAAATTCGGCGAGGTGTACTACCTGCGCGTGTCGGGCACGAACGCCGGCGACGCCGTGACGGAGCAGATATTCCCGGAGGAATAAGGGAACTTTTCGGGCACGAAGCGCGTCAAAGCGTCGAAGAATGCGTCAAATTTGAAAAAATACCGTTGACGAACGCCGAATAAAAGGTTACAATCATTTACAGACATTATGTGAACTGTACTTCTACATAGAAATATACTCGTACAAGGGAGGACGCTAATGGGACTGTTCAAGGAAGTTAAGTGCGGGAGATGCGACAGGCGCTACTCCTCTATCAGAGGCAGATGCCCCTATTGCGGCGCACGAAAGACGAATAACGACAGAAAGGCCGAGAGCGGCAGCGGGACGAAGCAGGGCAACCAGCGCCTGCAGCTCATCGTCGGCATAGTCATTCTCCTTATAATCATTATCGCGGTCATCATCCTCGTCTCTGCGTCCACGAAGAACAGAGATAAGAAGGATGACGATACCAAGAATCCGGCCGCGAGCTCGCTCGTCGATCCCGACAGCGGCATCAGCACGCTCGACGGTCAGGTGACTCTGCCGCCGACCGCGACCCCGACTCCGACCCCGACCCCCACTCCGACTCCGACCCCGACTCCGACCGTGACCTCCATTACGCTCAACAGAACGGACTTCACGCTCAATACCATAGGCGCGCAGTGGCAGATGACAGCCACGACCTCGCCCGCCGCCTCCGGCGCGGAGGTGACGTGGTACTCCGAGGATGAGTCCGTCGCGATAATAAACGAGACCGGCATGGTGACCGCCATCAACCGCGGCACGACGAACGTCGTCGCCATGGCGGGCGGCAAGCAGGCCAAGTGCATCGTCCGCGTCACGGCCGACGCCGTCGAGCCCATAACTCCGAGCGCCCCGACGAGCAATCCCTCGGCTCCCGGCACGACGAGCGCCCCGACGACCAGCCCGACTCCCACGACGAGCGCTCCGAAGCTCAGCCACGAGGACGTCACGCTCAATATCGGCAAGTCCGGCTATGACTCCTTCACCCTGAAGGTCACCGGCAACAGCGGCACGCCGACCTATTCCTCCTCCGCCTCCGGCGTCGCGACCGTTGACGGCAGCGGATTCGTCAAGGCTGTCTCCGCGGGTACCTGCAACATCACCGTCGAGGTCGACGGCCAGACCCTCAAGTGCATCGTCCGCGTCCGCTGACACGGCGAAATAAGCAAAATAAGAGCTGCCTCCGTTTTTCGGAGGCAGCTTTTTATTATATGCGGCGCCGTCTGCCGTTATGCGGGCGGCGCTCCGGCGCATGAAGATAAAGAGACCCGGGATAGAAGTTATCGCTTCTGTCCCGTGCTTTTTATTGTTTTTTTGCTGTTCCGAATTATTCCGAGCTTTTTTTATTCCCGCTATTTCCGTTATTTCCGTCGGGATGCTGGTGCTGGCCGCCGCCGCGGTGATGCCTGTGTCTGTGCTGCTGCGGCTTGCTTCCCTCGGCCCTCGCGCCCTCTGCGCGCTGCTCCTGCGGCTTCTGCCCTTCGGGCTTTCCGCCCTGCTTCGGCTTCTGTCCCTCGGGCTTACCGCCCTGCTTCGGCTTCTGCCCGTCGGGGTGCTTGCCGTGTCTTCCGTGGGACCTGCCGTCCCTGCGCTGCTCGGATCTGCCGTCGCCGCGGTGCTCGGAGCTGCCGCCCTGCTTCTGCTCGGGCCTGCCCTGCTGCTTCTCGGAGGAGCGGTTCTCGCCCTTCGCGGCCTCGGGAGCTCTGCGCTCGCCGTCGTGCCTGTTCCTGTCGCCGTGCCGGCCGGGTCTGCGGGATCTCGCGGCATCATCCGAAGCTTCGGAGGAGAACGAAGTCTCCAGCACGTATTCCGGCTCGGGCTCGGGCTCTGGCTCGACGTAGGAGCCGTTGAGCGTGTAGCCGAGGCGGCTGAGCGGGAAGGTCTGGAGCGTGGTCTCGTTCGGGTCGTCGAGCCTGACGCGCGCGGTGCGGCGCAGGAGGTTGAGGTCGGTTATGACGCCTTTGCCCGCGGGAGTATCGACGGTGCTTCCCTCCTTCGGGGAGCTTCGTATCAGATATTCGTAGGCCTCCTGCTCGTATTTCAGGCAGCACATGAGGCGCCCGCAGGTGCCGCTTATCTTCGCGGGGTTGAGCGAGAGATTCTGCGACTTCGCCATCTTGATGGAGACGGGCTGGAAATCGTCGAGGAAGGTGGAGCAGCAGAAGGGTCTGCCGCATATGCCGAGGCCGCCGAGCATCTTCGCCCCGTCGCGCACGCCTATCTGGCGGAGCTCGATGCGGGTGCGGAATATGGCGGCGAGGTCCTTGACGAGCGCACGGAAGTCGACGCGCCCGTCGCTCGTGAAGAAGAAGAGTATCTTGCTTCCGTCGAAGCCGTACTCGACGTCGACGAGCTTCATGTCGAGCCCGTGCGCGGCGATGCGCTCGGTGCACACGTCGAAGGCGTGCTTCTCCTTTTCGGCGTTGGCTGCGAAGAGCGCGTTGTCCGCGTCGGTCGCTATGCGAACGACGGGGCGCAGGGGCTGTACGACCGCGTCGTCCGCCACGGAGTGCACGGGTCTGACGCATATGCCGTATTCGAGGCCCTTCGCCGTCTCGACGATGACGGGGGCGTTCTCCACGGGAGCGAGCCCGTTCGGGTCGAAGTAATATGTCTTTCCGCGTCCGCGGAACTGTATGCTGACAACGTCTGTCATTTGTCTACCTCATTCGTTTTTAGTAGGCCGACGGCGAGGAGACCCGCCGTAGAGCCTGCGGAGAGGAAAGCCGACTTCCCGCGCAGGTCGTACACGAGGTCGGCGAGCGAAGCGAGCCTCGCGCGCTCGGAGTCCGTGTCCGCGGAGCGGGCGGCGCCGGCTATGCCGCGCCAGAGAGCCGTGAGCTCGTCGGAGAGAGCGGCGCGGTCGAGCTTTTCAAAGGAGAGAGCAGCGGCGAGCCTTTCCGTCTCGCTGCCGTGGATGACCGCTTCGAGCAGGGGAGAGACGGCTGCCTGCTCCTCACCGCGCAGCCTGATGCGCGTACAGCGCGAGAGCACGGTCGGCAGTATGTCTCCGAGCCCGGCGGCGCACAGCACGAAGCAGACTCCCTTCGGAGGCTCCTCGAGCAGCTTGAGAAATGCGTTCTGCGCCTGCGGGTTGAGCCTGTCCGCCTCGGGAATGATATATACCTTGCGCTCCGCCTCGTTCGGCGCGACGACCGCGTCCTCCGCGAGGGCGCGTATCTGCCCTACGATGATGGATGCCTTGTCCTCGATGCGCTCTATCCTGGTGATGTCGGGGTGCAGGCCCTTCGCGGCCTTGACGCACGCCGGGCAGACGCCGCACGGCGGATCGTTTCCGCGGCAGACGGCGCCCGCGGCTATCTCGGAGGCGAGCTTTTCGCGCTCTGCCGCCGTGCCGCCGTGGAGCAGCCATGCGTGGGTACCGGTATTGTATTCGGGCATGGCGCACCTCCGTTTCCGGGCATATTCATATTATTATACCACGCCGCGCGGGCGCGGACAAGAGTCAGTGTATCATGACGTTCAGGCCCATCGCCTGAAGCTGCTCCTTACGCGCCTGCATGAGCTCGTCGGAGGGCGGAGCCGCCTCGAATACCTTCGTGTCGCGCCCGAGCCTGCCCCACTTGACCGTGCCGAGATTGTGGTACGGCAGGAGCTGAACGACCTCGACCGCGCTCCCGAGCGAGAGAATGAAGCGGCCGGCCGCGTCGAAGGATTCCACGCTGTCGTTGAAGAGCGGGATGACGGGGATGCGTATCTGGAATTTCGCGCCCGCCTCCGCGAGATTCACCGCGTTTTCGAGAATAAGCTCGTTCGGAACGCCCGTGAGCTGCTTGTGAAGCGCGCTGTCCGTGTTCTTGATGTCATACAGAAAGATGTCCGTGTAGGGGACTATCGGCTCGAGGAAGCGCCAGTTTACATATCCCGTCGTGTCGACGGCGGTATGTATGCCCTCGGCGCGGCAGCGCTTGAGGACCTCGAGCAGGAACTCCGGCTGCCATACGCACTCGCCGCCCGAGAAGGTGACGCCGCCGCCGGACTGATCGTAAAACGGCCTGTCCTTGACTATGCGCTCCATCAGCTCGTCGACCGTGTATTCCTTCCCGCAGACGTAAAGAGCCTTGTGCATGCACACCTCGGTGCACTTGAAGCAGCGGACGCACTTCTTCCTGTCCACCCGTACGAGCGTCAGGTCCTCGCCGGAGAGCGAGTCGCGCCTCGTCCCGCCGGCGGAGATGGCACCGGAGGGGCAGACGTTCAGGCATTTCCCGCAGGCCGCGACGCCCGCGCACTTGATCTCCATCCAGTTGAGCTCCGTGGGGAACTCCTGACTTTCGGGACTGTGACACCACGCGCAGCGCAGGGGACAGCCCTTGAAAAATACCGTCGTCCTTATGCCGGGTCCGTCGTGAACGGAGAAGCCCTGAATATCGAAAATACGTCCTGTAAGCATGTCTGCATCCGCCTTTTTCCGCGCGATTCGGCGTGCTGTGCGCGGTACATCTAAACTATATAATGATTCTCCGCCAAAGTCAACGGCGCGCTGTTTGCGCAAATGAACACAAGCAGGGCCAAA
Source organism: Oscillospiraceae bacterium (assembly GCA_045628845.1). GTDB lineage: Bacteria > Bacillota > Clostridia > Oscillospirales > Oscillospiraceae > RGIG7949. Next base: position 13,499 of record JAZQQE010000075.1, on the reverse strand, counting down.
CGGGCACAAATGGATAAAAAAAGATTTACATAATTTTTTCAATAGCTATTGCATTTTTCTGAAAAATCTATATAATAGCCGTATAGTGGTGCGAAGTGGTGGAAAGTGTCTCGTTTTTCACCAAATCGACCGGAATTGAAGGAGAGGTGAGCGGAGTGACAGGTGAATATTCGCACAGCATAGACGCCAAGGGCAGGCTCTTCATCCCGGCCAAGCTCCGCGAGGAGCTGGGCGACGTCTGCTACGTCACTCTCAGCATAGACCACTGCCTCTCCGTATACTCGACCGAGAGCTGGGAGGCCTTCTGCGCGAAGGTCGACGCGAAGCCTCTCGCGGAGTCGCGCCGCATGCGTATGCTGTTTGCCAACACCGCCAAGTGCGAGACGGATACGCAGGGCCGCGTGCTCATTCCGCAGAAGCTGCGCGACCTCATCGGTCTTAAAAAGAACGTCATGATCATCGGCTTTTCCAATCACGCCGAGATCTGGGACAGCGACGAGTACGCCGCCATGGAGGCCGAGCTGCTCACGCCCGAAAACATCTCCGCCGGTCTTGCGGAGCTGGGTCTGTAATGGCGGGATTCAGCCATCGCTCGGTCCTTCTCGATGAGTGCATCGAGGGGCTGAACATCAGGCCGGACGGCATATACGTCGACGGGACGCTCGGCGGCGGAGGCCACTCCGCTGAAATATGCCGGCGGCTCGGAGAGGGCGGTCGCCTCATCGGCATAGACCGTGACGAAGTCGCTCTCGCGGCGGCCTCGGAGAGGCTCGCCGGATTCGGATGCTTTACCGCGGTGCACGGGAATTTCCGCGACGCCGCTTCCATTCTCCGCGGCATGGGGATAGAGAAGGTCGACGGTATGCTCTTCGACCTCGGCGTATCCTCGCCGCAGCTCGACGAAGCCTCGAGAGGCTTCTCGTACATGGCCGACGCGCCGCTCGACATGCGCATGGACGCGGGGAGCGGGGCGACGGCGGCAGACCTCATAGCGAGTGCCGGAGAGGACGAGCTCGCGGATATCTTCTTCCGCTACGGGGAGGAGCGCTATTCCCGCAGGATAGCCGCCGCGATAGTGAAAAAGCGCGCGGAGGCCCCCGTCACGACGACGGGTCAGCTCGTTGAGATAATACGCTCGGCGATGCCCGCCGCGGCGCTCCGCGAAAAGCAGCACCCCGCCAAGAGAGTGTTCCAGGCGCTGCGCATCGCCGTCAACGACGAGCTCGGCGCACTCGAGGAGATGCTCGCGACCGTGCCGGACATGCTCGCGCCGGGCGGCAGGCTCGCGATAATCAGCTTCCATTCCCTTGAAGACAGACTCGTGAAAAACGCCATACGGGACCGTGAGCGCGGCTGCAAATGCCCGCCGGGGCTTCCGGTGTGCGTATGCGGATTCGTGCAGACGCTCCGCAGCGTCGGGCACAATCCGATAACGGCCGGCGAGGCCGAGCTTGAAGAAAACCCGCGTGCGCGCAGCGCGAAGCTGCGCGTGGCAGAAAGGATATAGTACCGTGGACGAATTCGACGCGCTGGCATACGGAAATCTTGCATATGATTTCGATGCGATCCCGGCTCAGGAGCCGGAGGTCGAGGCGCCTGCGCGCGATCCGCACGAGCGGCACCCGCGCACACGCGACGATGCGAAGGTATCCATCGGCACCGCCGCCGCACCGCGGACGGGGGTATCGCCCTTCGCCGTCATCGGCACCTGCGTCGTGATGGTGCTGCTGTTCCTCGTGGTCATCGGGTACATGAAACTTTCGGAGCTTTCGGCGCAGTACGTTGAGTACTCCAACGAGCTCGAGCAGCTCAACGCCGAGGGCGAGCGGCTGAAGATACAGTATGAGGGCGCGTTCGATCTCGACGAGGTCGAGCGGTACGCCGTCGGCGTGCTCGGCATGATAAAGGCGGACAGCACGCAGATAACCTACGTACACCGCGCCGCGGGAGATCAGGCGGTCATCCTCGCAGAGACGGAGGAGCAGAGCTTTATCGGGACGGTACGGCAGCTCTTCACGGAATTTAAGGAATATTTCCGGTAGCAGAAGCAATAAATGTAACCGTGAGGGCAGACAGCGAACCGGGGGTAAAACACTACATGGATTCTACCAATAAAAAGCCCACAAGGCTCAATAACGGCCGCACACTGTTCCTTCTTGCAGTGTGCGGCATAGTTGCTTTTATAGTTCTTATAGTACAGCTCTATAAGGTCATGATCATAGACCATGACAAGTATGAAAGTGCGGCCGTGGAGCAGCAGGTGAGGGAGACCTCCATCACCGCTTCGCGCGGCACGATCTACGACAGCAACATGAAAATGCTGGCTGTCAGCTCGAGCGTGGACACCATCTACATCAGCCCCGTCGAGATGATAAAAAACAAGGAGGACCCGGAATTCATCGCCCGGAACCTCTCCGAAATGCTCGGGGTCAGCTACGATACCATCATGGCCAAATGGCAGCATACCGACTCGTGGTATGAGACCGTCGCCAAGAAGGTCGAGAAGGAAACGTCGGACCGCGTCCTCGCCTTCAAGACCGATAACAGGCTCACGAGCATCCACCTCATCGAGGACAGCAAGCGCTACTATCCGTACAGCACGCTCGCCGCGCAGGTCATCGGCTTCGTCGGCGGCGAGAACACCGGCCTCGAGGGCATCGAGGCGAAGTACGAGAGCACGCTGCGCGGCACGAACGGGCGCATAGTCCGCGCCACGACCTCCGGCGGCACGGATATGCTCTTCACCGGCTACGAAAACTATTACGACGCCGTCGACGGCTCCGGCATAGTCCTGACGATAGACTCGACCATACAGTTCTACCTCGAAAAGCACCTCGCCCAGGCGATAGAGGACTACGGCATCCTCAACGGCGGCATGGCCATCGCGATGGACGTCAATACCGGCGCCGTGCTCGGCATGGCGACGCTCCCCGAATACGACCTCAACGACTTCCTCACGCTCGACGAGGGGACGAACACGAAGCTCCTCGAGCAGGGCCTGACGCAGGAGGAGTACGACGCGGCGTACCGCGAGGCGCTCCTTGCCTCGTGGAGGAACAGAGCCATCTCCGACACGTACGAGCCTGGCTCGACCTTCAAGATAATCACACTCGCCGCCGCCCTTGAGGACGGACTTACGACCGAGACCGACCTCTTCGACTGCCGGGGCTCAATGATGGTCCGCGGCCGCGACGCCGACGACCCGCTCAAATGCTGGAACACGAGCGGACACGGCGTGCAGAACCTCGCCGAGGCCGCGCAGCACTCCTGCAACGTCGCGTTCGTCACGCTCGGCCTGCGCATAGGCGCGGAGCGCTTCTACGAATACATGGACGCCTTCGGCTTCTTCGACAGGACCGGCATCGACCTCAGCGGCGAGAGCTACGGCATCTGGTGGAGCGAGGCGCAGTTCACGAGACCGAACTCGCAGGCGGAGCTTGCCGCCGCCTCCTTCGGCCAGACCTTCAACATCACCCCCATCCAGCTCATCACGGCCATCTCCGCCGTCTGCAACGGCGGCTACCTCATGGAGCCGTACGTCGTCCGCCAGACGCTCGACGCCGACGGCAACGTGCTCTATACTCACGAGCCGAAGGTGATCCGTCAGGTCATCAGCAACGAGACGAGCGCGCGCGTCAACGCCATACTCGAGACGGTCGTTTCCGCCTCGGGCGGCACGGGCAAGAACGCCTATGTCTCCGGATACAGGATAGCCGGCAAGACCGGCACCGGCACCAAGACGACCGTTCAGGCACAGACGGGCCAGAAGGAATACTGGGTATCCTTCATCGGCTACGCTCCCGCCGATGACCCGCAGGTCGCGGTGCTCGTCGTGCTCGATACTCCGGGCAGCGACACGAACGTTGCCGTGTCCGGCGGCGCGATGGCGGCTCCCGTCGTCGCCAATATCTTCAACGACGTGCTCAGCTACCTCGGCGTTGAAAAGGATTACGGCACCGCGAACTCCAACGCCGTCGGCATCACGATGCCGAGCCTCCGCGACTACACCGTCGCAGATGCGTCCGCGACCCTGCGTGCCCTCGGCTTCGAAGTCAGCGTTCAGGGCTCGGGCAGCGTCGTGACCGATCAGGCGCCCTTCGGCGGGCAGAAGGTTAACAGCGGCTCGACCGTCATACTCTATACCGAGGGCTCGAAGCCGTCCGAGACCGTGCAGGTACCGAGCCTGTTCGGAATGAATTACTCGCAGGCGAAGGCGAACCTCGCCGCACTCGGCCTCTTCATCCGCTCGACAGGCGTTGCCCCGGGCTCCAATTCGGGCTCTGTGATAATCGTATCCGGCCAGTCCATCCCCGCGGGAACGAACGTCCAGTACGGCAGCGTTATAGAAGTGAACCTTATCGACAACGACGCCTCCATCATGGAAGGCGCGACCGATTAACGGAGACAGCAGACTATGAAACTTGGTGAAGTCCTATCAGGCATATCCGTCAGGGAACTCGGAGTCCCGGCGGAGACCGAAATAACCGGCGTTGAGTACGACTCCCGCGCCGTGAAGCCCGGAGCGCTGTTCGTGGCGGTCAAGGGCCTCGTGAGCGACGGGCACGCCTATATCCCCGCCGCACTCAAAGCGGGCGCGGCGGCCGTGATATGCCAGCAGAAGCCCGACTTCGACTGCCCCTGCGTCGTCGTGGAGGATTCGAGGCTCGCGCTCGCAGAGGCGTCGGCAAACTTCTTCGGGCGCCCCTCGGAGAAGCTCCGCATCGTCGGCGTCACCGGCACCAACGGCAAAACGACCGTCTCCATGCTCATCAAGAGCATGATAGAATACTGCTCCGGCGACAAGGTCGGACTCATCGGGACCAACGGCAGCATGATCGGTGACAGACTTCTCCACACCGAGCATACGACGCCGGAGTCCCGCGACCTGCAGGAATTTTTCGCGCTGATGGTGGCCGAGGGCTGCCGCTGGTGCGTCATGGAGGTCTCCTCTCACTCGCTCGTCATGGGGCGCGTCGCGAATCTGAGATTTGCCTCGGCCGTCTTCACGAACCTCACGCAGGATCACCTCGATTTCCACGTCACCATGGAAAACTACCGCGACGCGAAGACGATTCTCTTCGGGATGTGCGACACCGCCGCCGTCAACGCCGACGACAAGGCGGGCGAGGCGATGCTCGCGGCGTTCAAGGGCGAACGCGCGCTGACCTTCTCTCCGTCCGGCGCTCCGTCGGACCTTCGCGCGGAGGACGTGCGCCTGCGCTCGGACAGGGTCATGTTCACAGCCAACTGCGAGGATGGCCGCGTCCCGATGACGCTCGCCATTCCCGGCGCCTTCAGCGTTGCAAATGCGCTCGCCGCCTCCTGCTGCTGCCTCGCGCTCGGCTTCGACCTCACGAATATTTCCATGGCGCTCACGACCTGCCGCGGAGTCAAGGGCAGGGCGGAGGTAGTGCCGACGGGCAGGGATTTCTCCGTGCTCATAGATTACGCCGTGACGCCCGACGCGCTCGAGAACATACTCTCGACCGTGCGCGGCTACGCCGAGGGGCGCATAATCGCGGTGTTCGGCTGCGGCGGAGACAGGGACCGCGGCAAGCGCCCGCTCATGGGCGAGGTGACCGGCAGGCTCGCGGACGTCGTGTACGTCACGTCGGACAATCCGCGCACCGAGGACCCCGAGGCGATAATTGACGAGATAATGGTCGGCCTTGAGGGCGCCAAAGCCGAGGTACACAGACAGAGCGACCGCCGCCTCGCCATCCGTGAGGCCATGCACGCCGCGCGCACCGGCGACGTCGTGCTGCTCGCGGGCAAGGGCCACGAGGACTATCAGATAATCGGACACGAAAAGCATCACATGGACGAGCGCGAAATAGTCGCCGACGTCCTTGCAGACTGGGGCGAAGACGACAGATGACGATAAGCCTTATCGGAGCGGCGCTTCTCGGCGCCGTGATAACGGTCATAGCGGGCATAGTGCTCATACCGGTGCTCCGCCGCCTCAAGGCAGGGCAGAGCATAAAGGAAAACGGCCCCGTGTGGCATATGCACAAGCAGGGCACGCCGTCGATGGGCGGACTGATGTTCATCGCGGCCATAACGGTGACGTCCCTCGCGCTCTGCATAAGAGAGCTCGCCGCCGGAGAGCTCGCGCACGTCGCGATGCTCGCTCTGGCGCTCATATACGGCGCGATAGGCTTCCTCGACGATTTCGAGAAGGTCAAAAAGAAGGGCAATACGGGTCTGACGGCGCTGCCGAAGTTCCTGCTGCAGCTCGTCGCGGCGCTCGCGTTCCTGCTCCTCCTGCGCCTTGAGGGCTACATCACGCCGAACCTCTACATCCCGTATTTCAATGTTTACGTCAAGCTGCCCGAGGTCGTCTACTTCATCCTCGCGGCGTTCATCGTCGTCGGAACGGTCAACGCCGTCAACATCACCGACGGTGTGGACGGACTGCTCAGCGGCGTGACGCTCCCCGTGGCGGTGTTCTTCGCGTTCGCCGCGTTCAAGTGGGGGATGAGAGTGCAGGGCGTGTTCGCCGCGGCTCTCGCGGGAAGCCTCGTCGGCTTCCTCGTTTTCAACTTCAACCCCGCCAAGGTGTTCATGGGCGACACGGGCTCGCTGTTCATAGGCGGCGCGGTCTGCGCGCTCGCGTTTTCGATGGATATGCCGCTCGTGCTCATCCCGGTCGGCATGGTGTACATCATCGAGACCCTGTCCGACATCATCCAGGTCGCCTATTTCAAGCTCACCCACGGCAAGCGCATATTCAAGATGGCTCCCATCCACCACCACTTCGAGAAGTGCGGATGGAGCGAGAAAAAGCTGTTTTTCGTTTTCACGGGCGCGTCGGTCGTATTCGCGGTCATAGCGTGGCTCGGAGTAATGTTCAGATACGTCGGCTGATCCTTTTGGGAAGGAGGGCAAAGCCATGGCACAGTATGAATTCCCGGAGCGCGGTCAGGAGCATGAAAACCTGCTGCGTGACAGAACGGATGAAACGGAAGTCAAGAGGGGCAAGATGGACCTGCCCTTCCTGCTCCTGACGCTCATAATCCTCGTCATAGGCCTTATCATGGTGCTCTCGGCGAGCTTTGCCCGCGCATATTACGAGGAGGGCAACGCGGCCTACGTCTTCACGAGGCAGCTGCTGTTTTCCGTTTCAGGCGTAGCCTTCATGATAATCGCCTCCCGCTTTCCGACGAGCTTTTACCGCCGCGTGTCCATGTGGGTGCTGATAGCGGCGCTTATCCTTCTCCTCGCCGTCCCCATCATAGGCGTAAAGAGCAACGGCGCGCGCCGCTGGCTCGGAATAGGCGGCTCCTTCACCTTCCAGCCCTCGGAGATAGCGAAGGCGGGCGTCGTGCTGTCGTTCTCGGCGATGGCGGCGACGTACAAAGAGAAGATGAAGACCTTCAAGTACGGTGTGCTGCCGTTCGTCGTGATACTTGCCATCATCGTCGGCCTGCTCGCGCTTGAGCCGCACCTCTCCGCGTGCGTCATCATCGTCGCCCTCGGCGCGATACTGATGTTCGCCGGCGGCACGCGCATATACTGGTTCATCATCGTCGGCCTCGGAGCGGGCGGCGTCGGCTGGCTGCTCGTAAACAAGCTCGCCTACGCGAGCGCGCGCATCCAGATCTGGCAGGACCCGATGGCCAACAAGCTCGGAGACGGCTGGCAGATGGTGCAGTCGCTCTACGCGATAGGGAGCGGCGGCCTGCTCGGCCTCGGCCTCGGACAGAGCCGGCAGAAGTACCTCTACCTGCCCGAGGAGCATAACGACTTCATATTCTCCATAGTATGCGAGGAGCTCGGCTTCATAGGAGCGGTGCTCATCCTGATACTGTTCGCCCTGCTCATAATCCGCGGCTTCTGGCTCGCCATGCACGCCAAGGATAAGTTCGGCTCCCTCGTCATAACGGGCATAACTTCTCTGCTCGCGCTTCAGGTCTTCCTGAACATCGCAGTCGTCACCAACCTCATCCCCTGCACGGGCATATCCCTCCCGTTCTTCAGCTACGGCGGAACGGCGCTGTGGATACAGCTCGTCGAAATGGGGATAGTGCTCGCGTTCTCGCGGGATATAGAGGATAAGTAGCATGGGAAAGAGCTTTGTCATCACCTGCGGCGGAACGGGCGGCCACATCTACCCGGGGATCGCCGTCGCACAGCGTCTGCGCGAGGTGATGCCGGACTGCCGCATACTCTTCGTCGGCGGCGCGGGCAACATGGAGATGGACCTCGTCCCGCGCGAGGGCTTCGACATAGTCGCCGTCGAGGCGCGCAGCTTCCACAGAAGCCTCGCCCCGCGTGATATAGTCCACAACGTCTCGGGCGTATTCATCAATGCCGCGTCCGTGCGCAAGGCGAAGAAGATACTGCGCGATTTCGGCGCGGACGCCGCCATCGGAACGGGCGGATACGTATGCTATCCCGTCCTCCGCGCCGCGTCGAAGCTGAAAATTCCCGCGATAGTGCATGAAGCCAACGCCGTCCCCGGACTTACCACTCGCCTTTTGGAGCCTGTTTGTGATACAATACTTATAAACTTTGCCGAATGCCGCAAATATTATAAGGACGGGACGAAGACCGCCGTCGTCGGTATGCCGGTACGTAGCGGCTTCACGCCCGATAAGAGGCGCACGAGACCCGCGGGCGCTCCGCCGCGCCTCGTGAGTCTATGGGGCTCGCTCGGAGCCTCGAAAATGAACGAGCTCACCGCGGAGCTCATCGCGAAAAACGAGCGCGAGGGCGCGTTCACCCACGTCCATGCCACGGGCGGCGGGGAGGCGGGCGTCGCAGCCATGCGCGCAAAGCTCGCGGAGCTCGGCGTGACAGAGCTGCGGTACACCACGCTCCTGCCGTATATATACGATATGCCCGCCGTCATGGCGGAAGCCGACCTCGTCATGTGCCGCTCCGGCGCATCCACTCTCGGCGAGCTGACCGCCATAGGGACTCCGGCGCTGCTCGTCCCGAGCGTGAACGTCACGCACAACCATCAGGAGCACAACGCGCGCGTCCTGTCCGATGCGGGCGCGGCGATACTGATGCTCGAGCGGGACTGCACGGGCGAAAGCCTATTCGAATGCGTCTCCTCCGCCATACGCGACGGGGAACGCCTTGATAAGATGAGCGCCGCGATGCTCTCTCTCAACAGCAGCGACTCTGCGGGACTGATAGTCTCCGAGGCGCTCGGACTGATGGAAAATTAACCAAATCCGCACCCTTCGCATAGGATGTCGCGAAAAAAACGAAGCGGAGGGTGCTTGAATGGATATTCTGCGTATTGAGGGCGGACGCCCCCTTGACGGGAGCATAAAGGTCCAGGGCTCGAAGAACAGCGTACTGCCCATCCTCGCGGCGTCGCTGCTCGGCGGTGGTGTCAGCGTCATAGGCAACTGCCCCGACCTCTCGGACGTGGACGTCTCCGTCCGCATCCTGCGGCATCTCGGATGCCGCGCCTTCCGCGAGGGCGACTGCGTCGTGGTCGACCCCTCGGGGATGGACCGCTCCGACATCCCGGACTGCCTCATGCGCGAGATGCGCTCCTCGGTCGTCTTCATGGGCGCGATACTCGCCCGGACGGGCAGCGCGGAGCTCACGTATCCCGGCGGGTGCGAGCTCGGCCCGCGCCCGATAGATCTGCATCTTTCCGCCCTGCGCGAGCTGGGCGCAGAGATAGACGAGACCGGCGGCAGGATATTCTGCCGTGCCGCGCACCTGCGCGGCGGGACGGTACACCTTGCCACGCCGAGCGTCGGAGCGACGGAGAACGCCATGCTCGCCGCCTCCCGAGCCGACGGGGAGACCGTCATAATGAATCCCGCGCGCGAGCCGGAGATAGCAGACCTGCAGGACTACCTGCGGAAGCTCGGCATCGACGTTTCAGGCGCCGGCGGCCCCGTGATAACCGTCCGCGGCGCTGTGGCGCAGGGCGGCGCGGAGCACTCGGTCATACCCGACCGCATAGTCGCCGCGACGTGGCTCGGAGCCGTGTGCTCGGCGGGCGGCACCGTTGAGCTGACCGGCTGCGTCCCCGCTCATTTCGAGACCGTGACTGCGGCGGCCGAAGCCCTCGGCGCGGAGATACGCCGGAGCGATGACGCCGTGTCGGCGCGGGTCTTCCGCCCTCTACGTGCGATAAGACCGGTATCCACGGCGCCGTATCCCGGCTTCCCGACGGACGCGCAGCCTCCCCTTATGGCGGCGGCGCTGAAGGCGGCGGGGACTACGGTGTTCATTGAGAACATTTTTGAAAACAGATACGGCCACGCCGGGGAGCTCATCCGCATGGGCGCCGACGTGCGCGTATCGGGAAGGACTGCCATAGTCCGCGGCGTGCCGGAGCTCCACGGGGCTGCGGTGCGCGCGGCGGACCTGCGCGGCGGCGCGGCGCTTGCCGTTGCGGCGCTCGGCGCGGAGGGAGTCAGCGAGATATGTGCGGCCGCGCATCTCCGGCGCGGCTACGAAAGGATGGACGAGGCGCTCCGCTCCCTCGGGGCGAGCGCGTGCTACACAGGATAAAGGGGTGAACCGATTGGCCGTGTCCAACCCGACCACCCCGCGCAAAAGGCGGCGCGGGGTACTGAAAATGCTGATAAAGCCGCTGCTCGCGGTGCTGATCATATTCTGCCTCCTGCTTGGCCTGAGCGTATTCTTTCAGGTGTCCGAGGTCCGCGTGACGGGCAACACGTATTACACCGACGAGCAGATAATCCGCGCCTCCGGCATAAACGAGGGAGACAACCTCGTTTTCCTGAGCTTCGGCGCGGTGACGCTCCGCATGATGAATCAGCTTCCCTACGTCGACGAGATAACGGTGACGCGCCGCGCACCCGCGACGGTCGTCATCAGCGTCGTCGAATCGAGCCCGACCGCGGTCATAGCCTACGGAGACGACTGGTACGTTCTCGGAAAGAACTGCCGCGTGCTCGGCAGGACGGACGACGCGGGCGCGGCGACTCTCATCGAGGTGGCGGGACTCAGTCCCGTAAAGCCGAGCGTCGGAGCTCAGCTCACCGCGGAAAAGGGCGAGTCGTCCAAGCTCGAATACCTTTCAGACCTTCTCGGCCAGCTCACACGCCTTGACATGGACAGGCAGGTGACGCGCGTGGATCTGTCCTCGCTGGCAAACGTCAGCTTCGACTACATGGGCCGCTTTAAGGTACTTCTCGGCAAGCACCAGCGTCTTGAATACAAACTCGAACTTCTTGCGACCGTTGTAGAGAGCAAAAACGCCGGCGAACGGGGCACGATAGACCTGTCGAACGACGGCGTGGCACACTTCATTCCCGAAGAATGACAAATACAGTATGGGGGTTATGGATATGACAAACTTTGAAACTGCCGGCGGAGACATCATCAGAATAAAGGTCATCGGCGTAGGCGGCGCCGGAAACAACGTCGTTTCCCGCATGATGGGAACGACCGACGGAATAGAATTCATCAACGTAAATACCGACAAGGCGAGCCTCAACGCCGCAGACGCGGACGTCCGCATCCAGATAGGCGAGAAGGTGACCAACGGCCGCGGCGCGGGCTCCGATCCCGACGTCGGCAGGAAGGCCGCCGAGGAGAGCCGCAACAATCTCGAAAAGATATTCGAGAATACCGACATGGTATTCATAACCGCCGGCATGGGCGGCGGTACCGGTACGGGCGCCGCTCCCGTGGTAGCGTCGCTGGCAAAGGAAGCGGGCGTGCTGACCGTCGGCGTCGTGACCCGTCCCTTCAAGTTTGAGGGCAGCCGCAAGGCCGCCATCGCCGACGCGGGCATCGAGGAGCTCACCGGCTGCGTCGATACCCTGCTCGTCATCCCCAACGACAAGCTCAAGGACGTCACCGACCAGAAGATAACCTTCGCCAACGCCTTCCAGATAGCGGACGGAGTCCTCAACAAGGCCGTGACCGGCATCGCCGACCTCCTGCGCAGCACGAGCTTCATAAACCTCGACTTCGCCGACCTCAAGACCATCATGAAGGACGCAGGCTGCGCCCACATGGGAACGGGTTTCGCCAGCGGCAAGAACAAGGTCGAGGACGCCTCGCGCGACGCGATATTCAGCCCCCTCATGGAGACCTCCATCCAGGGCGCGCGCCGCGTGCTCATCAAGGTCACGGGCTCTCTCGACCTCACCATGGAGGACGTCGAGCGCGTCGTCGGCCGTGTTGAAGAGGCCGCGCATCCCGATGCGAACATCATCTTCGGCGTCGACTTCGACGATCAGCTCGTCGATGCCATCGGCGTCATAGTCATCGCCACCGATTTCGAGGGCGACGAGGAGTCGGAGGATACCGTTCCCGAGCTCTCCGCCGAGCCCGCCGTGCCCGCGCCCGAGCCTGTCGCCGTCGCGCCCGACGAGGACAAAGAGTGGAGCGAGCTTATGAACATCTTCGGCCGCGATTAAGCGTTTTCCCTATTGACCGCGGAACGAAAAAGTTATAAAATTACAAAAAAGCATCCTTGCGAATAAATCAGGAGGGTACAGCAGATGGCGTATTCATACGATTCAGGTCCCGATAACGTCGTGAACATAAAGGTAGTCGGAGTCGGCGGCGCCGGCAACAACGTAGTCAACAGAATGGTAGCGGACGGCACCAAGGGTGTCGAGTTCGTCGCCATAAATACGGACAAGCAGGTGCTCTCCGTTTCCACCGCCGATCAGAAGATCCAGATAGGCGAGAAGCTGACGCACGGTCAGGGCGCGGGCTCCAATCCCGACGTCGGCCGTCAGTCCGCCGAGGAGAACAGAAACAACATCACCAAGATATTCGAGGACACCGACATGGTGTTCATCACCGCCGGCATGGGCGGCGGCACGGGTACGGGCGCGGCTCCCATCGTTGCCGACATCGCCCGCGATGCCGGTGCGCTTACCGTCGGCGTCGTGACCAAGCCCTTCACGTTCGAGGGCAAGCGCCGCATGGTGCAGGCCGAGGCCGGCGTCGAGGAGATGCTCGGCAAGGTCGACTCCCTGCTCGTCATCCCCAACGACCGCCTCAAATACGCCACCGATCAGAAGGTGACGATGATCAACGCCTTTGAGATTGCCGACGACGTCCTCCGCCAGGCCGTCACCAGCATCTCCGATCTCATAAAGAACACCGGCTTCATCAACCTCGATTTCGCCGACGTGTCCACCATCATGAAGGACGCGGGCTACGCTCACATGGGCGTCGGCCGTGCCAGCGGCAAGAACAAGGCCGAGGAAGCTGCCCGCGCCGCCGTATCGAGCCCCCTCATGGAGACCTCCATCGACGGTGCGCACGGCGTCCTCGTCAGCATCACGGGCAGCATGGACATGGGCCTCGAGGAAGTCGAAGTCGCCGCCGGCCTCGTGCAGGCCGCCGCGCATCCCGATGCGAACATCATCTTCGGTGCCGCGTTCGATGAGAGCCTCGACGACGAGATAAGAGTCATCGTCATCGCAACCGGCTTTGACAAGGCTCCCGCCGCCAAGGCCGAGCCCGCCCCCGCCGCGCAGGAGGCTGCCGAGCCCGCGGCTCCCGCCGCCGAGCCCGCTCCCGCCCCC
>JAZQQE010000074.1:0-41091 GCA_045628845.1 Oscillospiraceae bacterium | reverse complement strand
GCGCCGGTCATTCCCGACCGGCGCCGTTTTCTTTTTTATTTTTTGTCGTTTGTACCGAGGCTGAGGTCGCCCTCTTTTATCCAGCCGATCTTACGGCAGAGGAGGCAGAGGAGCTCGCATATCACCGCGGGGAGCACTACGCAGATGAGCACGAGGCCTATCCAGTCCCCCGCACCGGGGACTATCGCGGAGGCTCCGTTAGCTATTGCCTGCTCGCTCGGGGCAAGCCAGCCGGACCAGACTCCTATCGGACCGACGAGGCCGCAGGTGCCCATGCCGGAGGAGACGGCCGCACCGTTCATTTCGAGCTTGAATACGCACGTGGCGATGGGGCCGGTGATGGCGGAGGTCACTATGGCGGGGAGCCATATACGCGGATTTTTCACGATGTTGCCCATCTGGAGCATCGAGGTGCCGATGCCCTGCGATACGAGGCCGCTCCAGCGGTTTTCGCGGAAGCTCATCACGGCGAAGCCGACCATCTGCGCGCAGCAGCCCGCGACGGCGGCGCCGCCCGCTATTCCCGTCAGCCCGAGCGCGGCGCAGATTGCGGCGCTCGAAATTGGAAGTGTCAGCGCGATGCCGACGAGCACGGATACGACTATGCCCATGAGGAAGGGCTGCAATTCAGTCGCGAGCATGATGAGCTTTCCGAACCAGCTCGCGGCCGTCCCTATCGGCTCGGCGATAAGGTACGCGAGGCCGACGCCGGCAAGTATCGTCACGAGAGGTGTGACGAGAAGATCCACCTTCGTCTCCTTGCTGACGGCCTTGCCGAGCTCGCCCGCGACTATCGCGATTATCAGCACGGCGAGCGGGCCTCCCGCTCCGCCGAGACTGTTCGACGCCCAACCGACTACGGCCAGCGAAAACAGCACGAGCGCCGGGCAGTGCAGCGCGTAGCCTATCGCTATCGCCATCGCCGGGCCCGCCATCGCAGTCGCGAAGCCGCCGACCGTATTGAAGAACGGCAGGTGTGCCTGCGTTCCTATCGTATTGAGTATGGTACCGATAAGCAGGCTGCAGAAGAGGCCCTGCGCCATCGCGCCGAGTGCCTCGACTCCGTATCTTTTTCCGCTTATCACTATATCCTTGCGTTTGAGGAATTCACCGAACTTACTCATTTGTATATATCCTTTCAGACGCAGCCCGGGTCACTTGTCGAGCGTGATGTTGTCTACCCCGTTCTCTTCAAACTCCTCGATATACTCGTCTATCCTCGAGGCAAGCTCATCGGCGTTGTTGGAATCTATCGGTGCGAAGTCCATGTCGCGGCGGGCAAGCTCCTCGGCGAGTATTTCGTAGAATACCGTGTCCTCATAGTCCATTATCGCCTCGTGGATGCCTCCGTCGGCAAATTCCATCGAGGGCAGGACCTCGTTGTCGACGACCTCGAACAGGGAATACATCCCCGCCTTGATGCAGTATGAAAACAGCTTGGATTCCAGATCGTCGTATTCCTTTATCCTTTTGTCTTCTCTCGTTGAATTGAGAATCCAGTTTCCGACGTAAACCATGTCAAGCAGGCGCCGGAATTCCTTTTCCGTCAGCTCGATGTTCAAAATGAAGCACCTCCCGGCCGGGCCGCCCGAACGGACGCGCCCGTCATACAGAAAATGACTCCCTCCCTGCGCAGGACGCGCGGGATGAAGCTGTACATTATATATTATACAGCGACGCGGCACTGAAATCCACAGTTTTTTGCCTATCTTCCGTCTCTGATGGCGACGCGGCGTATCTTTCCGTTTATGGTCTTCGGCAGCGCGTCCACGAATTCGATGATGCGCGGGTATTTATACGGCGCGGTCTCGCGCTTGACGTAGTTCTGGAGGGATTTTTTCAGCTCCTCCGTGCGCTCCCAGCCGCCGTTGAGCACTATCGTCGCCTTGACGACCTGACCGCGGATCTCGTCGGGCGCGCCCGTCACGGCGCATTCGAGCACCGCGGGATGCTCGAGCAGTACGCTCTCGACCTCGAAGGGGCCTATGCGGTAGCCGCTGGACTTGATGATGTCGTCGTTGCGGCCGACGAAGAATATGTATCCGTCCTCATCGCGCCACGCGGTGTCGCCGGTATGGTACCAGCCGCCGCGCATCGCCTCGGCGGTCTTCTCCTCGTTGCGGTAGTAGCACATCATGAGTCCCGCGGGCTTCGAGCCGTTTTTCAGCACTATCTCGCCCGTCTCGCCCGGACGGCAGGATTCGCCTTCGGCATTCACGATGTCTACCTCGTACAGCGGGGACGGCTTGCCGAGCGAGCCCGCCTTCGGCGTCGTGCCGCGCAAATTGCATATCGTTACGGTGGTCTCGGTCTGCCCGAAGCCCTCCATGAGGGTTATGCCCGTCGCCTCGCGCCAGCCGTAGAACACGTCGGGATTGAGCGGCTCGCCCGCTATCGTGCAGTATTTAAGGCTGGTCAGGTCGAACTTCGAGAGGTCCTCGCGCAGGAAGAAGCGGTACATCGTCGGCGGGCAGCAGAGCGTCGTCACCTTATACTTCTCTATGACTCCGAGAACATCCGACGGGACGAATTTTTCAAAGTCGTACGTCAGGATGCAGCTTTCCATCATCCACTGACCGAAGAGCTTGCCCCAGACGGCTTTCCCCCAGCCCGTATCGGCTATGGTGAGGTGTATGCCCTCGGGGTCGACGTTCTGCCAGTGCTTGGCCGTGAAGAGATGGGCAAGGCCGTAGCGGTGGTCGTGAAGGACCATCTTGGGGTATCCGGAGGTGCCGGAGGAGAAGTACATGAGCATGGGATCGTGTACGTCCGTCTCGCGGCGCTCGAACACGTCGGACGCGGCCTCGACGCCGGCGTCGAAATCTACCCAGCCCTCGCGCGCGCCGCCCGCCATGAGCTTCACTTTAAGCTCCGGGCACTCGGGTCCTGCCTCGTCAAAAGCGTCGGCGGTATCTCCCTCGGCGGTGCATATCACGGTCTTGATGCCGCCGTTCTGTATGCGGTAAACGGCGTCGTGCCGCTTGAGCATGTGCGTCGCCGGAACGAGCACCGCACCGAGCTTCATTATGGCAGGCGCCACGTACCAGAACTGGTAGCGGCGGCGCAGGACGACGAGCACCATGTCTCCCCTGCCGACTCCGAGCGAGGACAGCAGGTTCGCGGTCTTGTTTGAAAGGCGCATGATGTCGCCGAAGGTGAAGACGCGCTCGTTTCCGTGTATGTCACACCAGACCATCGCGCGGCGGTCGGGGTCGTTGGTGCCGATATCGTCGATGATGTCGTAGGCGAAATTATAGTTATCGGGGTATTTCAGGCGGAACGAAGTCAGGACTCCGTTTTCGTCGAAAGCTTCCTCGCAGTATTTAAGGTTCAGGTTGCGCATCGATGTCATCCTCTCTCATAACGATCGCCAGGAAGGAACAGCCCTCCGGGGTTATGGCGATCATGCCGTGCTCGTGGCCGGAGTCGTAGTAGACCGAGTCGCCCGCTTCGAGGATCTCGGTGTTGTCGCTGAACACGAATTTGAGCCGCCCGGAAAGGATGTAGTCGAATTCCTGTCCGTCATGGACGCTCAGCTCGACGGGCGCGTTCTGCTCCTCCTCGCGGTACGGCGCGCGGACGAGGAAGGGCTCGGATATCTTGTCGCGGAAGTTGGAGGCGAGATGGAAATAGTCGAAGCCGTGCCCGCGCTTGATGGGGAGGCCCTTCCCGCCGCGGACTATCGTATAGCCCGTCAGATGCGGGTTCTCGCCCGTCAGCAGCTCGACGATATCTACGCCGAACGCCTCCGAACAATGGTACAGAAAGCTGAAGGTGAAATCCAGCTCTCCGTTTTCATATTTGATATACTCCTCCTCGGAGACGCCCGCGGCCTCTGCGACCTCGGAGGCCTCCATGCCGAGAATGTCCCGGAGCACTCTGATCCTCTGTGCTATCTCATAAATCTTCGGTTCCATATACGACACCTCCAAAATAAACAAAGTCCGCCCCATGCGCTGCATGGGACGGACTGAATATCCGCGGTACCACCCATATTGCGGCACTTTCGCGCCGCCGCTCTGCGAGATTCCATCAAATCTCCCGGCTTTAACGCAGCCGATACGCAGACGCCTACTCAGTCATGGACTTTTCAGGCCCGTACTCCGAAGTGATCCGCCCGATGCTCCGCACGTGCTCGCACCATCCGCACGCTCTCTGTGCCGGTCTCGCAGGGGGCCGCTCTTCATCAACGTATTTGCAGTTTATTTTATCACGACTTCGCGGTTTGTCAAGCGCTATTTGCGCTGGTCGAGAGGCACGTAGGAGATGTTGTTGTTCATGTACCTGTACGCCGGGCGCATGATGCGGTTGCTCGTCCCGGTGACCTCCTCGATGCGGTGTGCGCACCAGCCGGCCATACGCGCTATCGCGAACAGCGGAGTAAACAGCTCCTCAGGTATGCCGAGCATCGAATAGACGAGGCCGGAGTACATATCGACGTTGGCGCATATCACCTTGTCGGAATCCTTCTCATCGAAGAACACGTCCGGCGACAGGCGCTCGACGCGCTCCATGAGCTCGAGTTCCTCGAGCATCCCCTTTTCCGCCGCGACCTTGCGCGCGAACTTCTTTATCATGACTGCGCGCGGGTCGGACAGCGTGTAGACTGCGTGGCCCATGCCGTAGATGAGGCCGCTGCGGTCGCCCGCCTCCTTGTTGAGGATCCTGCGCAGCTCGTTTCTTATCTCGTCGTCGTCCTTCCAGTCGCGGACGTCTTCCTTGATGGCGGAGAACATCTCCATGACCTTCATGTTCGCGCCGCCGTGCTTCGGGCCCTTGAGAGCTCCCACCGCCGCGGCGATGGCGGAATAGATGTCCGTTCCCGTCGAGGAGAGGACACGGCAGCTGAACGCGCTGTTGTTGCCGCCGCCGTGCTCGGCATGGAGCACGAGGCACAGGTCGAGCAGCCTCGCCTCGTCCTCGGAATAGCTGTTGTCGCGTCTGATGGAGTACAGGAAGTTCTCCGCGAGGCTGAGATCGGGCTGGGGACGGTGCAGATACAGGCTCTGGTTGTCGTAGTAGTGCTGCTTGACCGCGTAGGCATGCGCTACGATGGTCGGAGTGCGCGCTATGAGGCGGATGGCCTTGAATACCTCGCTCTCGAGGCTCATGTCCTCCGCGTCGCGGTCGTAGGAATAGAGCGCGAGCACGCCGCGGGCAAGCTTGTTCATGACGTCGCGGCTCGGGGCGCGCAGTATCATATCCTCGGTGAAGCCCGTGGGAAGCGTGCTCCACTCGTTGAGGATGTGGTGCATCTGGTCGAGCTGGGCCTGCGTCGGCAGAGAGCCGAAGAGGAGGAGATACACCGTCTCCTCATAGCCCCAGCGATTTTCCTTGACGAAGCCGTCTATGAGGTCCTCGATGGAGATCCCGCGGTATATAAGGCGGCCGGGCATGGGGGTACGCACGCCGTCGAGCATGTAGTAGCCCTGGACGCTCGCGATGCGGGTTATGCCGGCGAGCACGCCGGACCCGTCCTCGTTGCGCAGACCGCGCTTGACGCCGAACTTCGAATACTCGCCCGGCGCTATGTAGTTGTTGTTCCTGATCTCATCGGACAGGTCGTCGATGAGCTCGCGGGATTCCCTGACTATCGACTCCTGGACCATGAGGTCTATTTTTTCCTTACCGAGATAATAATCCATTTCGTACTTACCCTTTCTCCGGCAGGCTTCAGCGTATTGAATGATTTTTATAAAACTACATCAAATTGAATTATTTGTCAAGCGTTCTTGCAGAAACCGTGATATTTTATTTATCACGGCGACATATTATTACTATATTTGTGCATATTGCGGCCATGGTGCAAGTTTGTTTCTGCAATTTTTCAGACGCGGCACTTCATTTTGAGCTTTCCTGCCACTTTTTGAGCTGCTCGGCGAGCGCCGTGCTCCCGCCGCCAGTCTCCTGATTTTGCAGATATCGGCGCACGTCGCTCTTTCCAGCTCCGCCGGAGCGCTTATCCATATCTGAGAGCTTCTGACGGAAGCCGCATACACATACGAACGTCTTTTTGTCGCCCTCGCCGCGAAGCTCCATCTTCTTGTGGCAGTTCGGGCAGCGCGCGTTCGTCGCTATCGTCGTGTGCTTTCTGTATCCGCACTCCCTGTCGGGGCATACGAGCATCTTCCCGCCTTTTTTATCCGTTACGGCGAGCAGGAATTTTCCGCAGTCGGGGCATCTCTCGCGCGTCTGGTTATCGTGGCGATAGGTCTTGTCGCAGGTCTTCACCGCCTCGACGAGGCGTGAGGCATATACGCGCATCTCCCGGACGAATTCGCGGTCGTTTTCTTTTCCCTCGGCAATGCGAGCAAGGCGCGTCTCCCACGCGGCGGTGAGCTCGGCGCGCGTCAGCTCCTCCGGCACGATCTCAACGAGCTGTTTTCCCTTGGCCGTGGGGATGAGCTCCTTTCCGTGCCTCTCGACGCAGAACGAGGAGAGCAGCTTCTCTATTATTTCCGCCCGGGTCGCGGGAGTGCCGAGCCCACCCGTCGCCTCGAGTATCTTTTTGTCTGACGCCGCGGATTCGGGATGCTCCATCGCGGTAAGCAGAGTTGCGTCCGTGTATCTCGCTGGCGGCTTCGTCTTCCCGGCCGTGACAGTGACGGAGCGCACCGGAAGCACGTCGCCCTGCGCGAGGCGCGGCAGGAGCTGCGTTCCGTCGTCGGCATCCTCTTCCCCGTCGTCTGCCGCTCCGATATCTCCGTACGCCGCGCGCCAGCCCTTTTCGAGTTCCGTCGTGCCGTGGGCGCGCAGGGTCTCGCCCTCACACCTGAGCTCGAGCGTGACCTCCTCGTATTCGCGCGGAGGCATCAGCACCGCAAGGAAGCGGCGCACCACGAGCATATAGATGTTGCGCTCCGGGCCCGTCATGCGCATGAAGTCGGGCGTCTCCTCCGTCGGGATGATGGCGTGATGGTCAGTCACCTTCGCGTCGTTGACGATGAAGCGGGTATTGAGCTTCCCTCTGCGCAGAGAGAGCGCGAGAGGGCCCGCCTCCGTGCCCGCGAGGGCCGCGAGGCGCTCCGGTATGGTCGCTGCGACGTCGGCGGTTATATAGCGTGAATCCGTGCGCGGATAGGTCAGCACCTTGTGCGTCTCATAGAGAGACTGCATGATGGATAGCGTCTCCTTCGCGGTGTAAGCGTAGTGCTTGTTCGCGTCGCGCTGGAGCTCCGTGAGATCGTACGCCGCAGGCGGCGGCGTCTGCTTGAAGGTGCGCTTTACCTGCGTCACGCGCGCAGACTTGCCGCGAAGCTTCGCGGCCGTCTCCTCCGCGGCGGCGGGGTCGGAAATGCGGATATTCCCCTTCACGTCCTGCCTGACGGCAGAAAAGCCGTCGAACGCCGCGCGGACCGTGCGGTACTCCTTCGGGACGAAGTGCGCTATCTCCTCCTCGCGGCGCACGAGCATCGCGAGCGTCGGAGTCTGCACCCTTCCGGCGGAGAGCGACGCATTGAAGCGGCACGTCAGCGCGCGGGATACGTTGAGGCCGACGAGCCAGTCCGCCTCCGCGCGGGCGAGAGCGCTCTTATACAAGGGATCGTACTGCTTCGCATCGCGCAGGGAGGCAAAGCCCTCGCGTATCGCCTTCTCCGTCTGCGAGGATATCCACAGTCTGCGCGCAGGGCCCTTCCAGCCCGCCTTCTCCATTATCCAGCGCGCGACGAGCTCGCCCTCACGGCCGCTGTCGGTGGCTATGATGACCTCGTCTATATCCGTCCGCTTCATGAGGCTGCGCACGACGCCGAACTGCTTCGCGCTCTGCTTTATCACGACGGTTTTCAGCTTATCCGGGAGCATGGGCAGGTCTTCCATGTTCCACTTACCGTACTTAACGTCGTATGCCTCGGGGTCTGCGAGCGTCACGAGGTGCCCGAGAGCCCACGTCACGATCCACTTCGGGCCCTCCATGAAGCCCTCGCCGCCGCGCGCGCATCCGAGTGTGCGCGCGAGCTCGCGCCCGACGGACGGTTTTTCGGCAAGTACGAGTGATTTTCCCATATATTTTCCTCCGTGCGGACCCGGCATTTTTTACATGCCGTCTGCGCCGCTTTTCCGCAGATAATAGGTCCGAGGTGTATTTACTAATGCAGAATCTGAGCAACAAGGAATACGGAAAGCTCGTTCAGGAGCTCTCGCCCGCCTCTCCCGTCGCCGCCGACTGCGTGAAGGCCTTCGCCTCGGGCGGCGCCATCTGCGCCGTCGGGCAGGCACTGCTGATGATGTGGACGGCGGTCGGTCTTTCGGAGGCTAACGCCGCCATCGCCGTCTCCGTGACGCTCGTCTTTTTCGGCGCGCTGCTGACCGGCATCGGCGTATACGACGAGATGGCGAAGTTCTCCGGAGCCGGAACGCTCGTGCCGATAACCGGCTTTGCAAACTCCGTCGTCTCCCCCGCCCTCGAATTCAAGACCGAGGGGTTCATCAGCGGCACCGGCGCGAAGATGTATCAGATAGCGGGGCCCGTCATTACCTACGGGCTTGCCGCGAGCGTCGTGTACGGGCTCATACTTTTAATACTCGGGCGGACGTGACTCCGCGCCGGAGCGCTTCGGGCCGGACCCGCAGCGCTCTTTTTTAATCCATGAAGAGCGACGGAAGCTCCTTTATCACCATATCTGTGAGCGGAGTCCTGTTCTCGGCGGGATATATGATGCGCACCGGCATCCTCATATCGAGCGGGAAATATCCGTATGTGCTGTTGGAGACGACGCTGTCCCAGTCGCTGAAGAGCATGACGCCCTCTCCGCAGGCCACGCTGAACAGGGTGTTCGCCATCTGACCGTTTATCTTGATGGTCGGCGTGAATTTGTCCCTGCATATCTCGCGGATGACGCTTTCGAGCTTCTTCTGTATGTCGTTGTCGTACAGCAGGAAGCAGGTGTCGCGGAAGGCCGTTACGTCCGTCACCTCTCCGAACGTCTCGCGCGAGTATATGAGCCCGCATCCTGTCGAGCCGAGGAGCTCCGACTCGATGCCGTAGAGCGTGGGACTGTAAAAATCATGCGTCAGCACGATATCAAGCTTGTCGCTTTTGAGCGCGATGATGAGGTCGGAGAGCTTCCCGCAGTCGACGTTTATGCGTACGTCCGGATGGGTCCTGGAAAAGCTCGCTTTTATCTTGTCGTAAAATTTTTTGGGATTCCACGTGTCCGGGCAGCCTATGCGCAGGGAGGCGGAATCATTCGACAGAGAATGCTCAATGTTCTCTATCAGCATGTTGTACTCATCTATCACGCGCACGAAGAATTCGAACATGAGCTTGCCCGCGCCCGTAAGCGACAGCACGTTGTCCTTTCTGTCGAAGAGGCGGAAGCCGAGCTCCTCCTCCAGGGTGGATATGCTCTTGCTTATCGCGGGCTGCGAGATATACAGCACGTTCGCCGCGCGTGTGAAGCTCTTTTCCCTTGCGACTGTCAGGAATGCGTTTATCTGTACCTTTGTCATACGTTCTATGCCGGCGTTATGCCGGTTTTTCCCCCGTTTTTGTTTATTATGAATAAATATTCCAGCTTATCAAGCTATAATCAATACGTTATAAGCATTTTACTATAATCGTATTAGAATAACAAGTTACAATATAGTATTATTTTAAGCAGGATCATTTGTATTTGCCGGAATATGATTCCGGACTATTATGGGAGGTGTTTCCTACGATCTTCACAAAACACAACATCGAGTTTGATCCCACGAAATGCGTAGGCTGCGGTCTTTGCTACAAGGCCTGCTTCGTCGACGTCATCCGTTGGGACGCCGAAAACAGGAAGCCTGTTTTCAAGTATGTTGAGGACTGCGAGCACTGCTTCTATTGCCAGAGCGTCTGCAAGAAGGAAGCCATCAAGGTAGTTCCCAACTATGCCAGCGAGCGACTCCTTCAGTCGTTCCCGCAGTACAAATAAGGAGGTAGAACGTATGGATTACAAGAAAGTTGAGCTGTCTTGTGACGTTCTCATCGCCGGCGGCGGCGTCGGTGGCCTCACAAGCGCCCTCGAGATCAAAGAGAAGAACCCCGACCTGGACGTCCTTATCGTTGAGAAGCAGACCACCGGTTACGGCGGCAAGGCCAACAAGGGCGGCGGCGTCCTCCAGTATTTCGATCCCAAAATGTCCCCCGCTGAATTCGTAAAGTTCCATGTCGAGAACATCGGCTGCTACCTCGGCGATCAGGACGTCATGTACAAGTACGTCGAGATGAACACCGAGATGCTCGAGAAGCTCATCTCCTGGGGCTGCAACCTTCCCAAGAACCCCGACGGCTCCTGGTTCGTCATCCCCACCGGCCCGATGACCAGCATGATCACCGTCGACCTCGACATCACCCTAAAGATGCGTCAGCGCGCTGAAAAGCTCGGCGTCCGCATCATGGACAAGACCACCGTCGCTGAGTTCTTCACCGACAATGGTGCCATCGCCGGCGCTGCTGCTTACAGCATCCTCGACGGTACCTTCTACGTCATCAAGGCCAAGAACGTCATCGTCGCCACCGGTTCTCAGAACTATCGCTTCGCCTCCATGTGGAGCTGCGGCCGCGGCGACGGTATCGCTGCTGCCTACCGCGCGGGCGCTCAGATGCGCAACTGCGAGTTCGGCAACTTCACCCAGATCGCGAAGGTCAAGAGCCATGACGAGGTCGTCTTCGGCGAGAACAACATGTACAACGCCAAGGGCGAGTTCATCACCCCGAACTTCCGCTCTTACAGAGAGACCGACATCAACTCCAACGCCATCAGAGAGTGGTATTGGCAGATGCTCGCCGGCACCGGCCCCGTGCACCTCGAGTATCCCGAGCGTCAGCAGGAGTCCAGGCCTCCCGAGGGTTCCGACAGCAAGGACGGCGGCGCCGCCATGGCCCGTCTGTTCGACCGTCCGTACGGCAGGACCTTCCGTATGCTCAACACCATCAGCTCCCAGGGCGCCGATCAGGGAAGCATGGAGATCTGCCCGCTGTTCATAGGCGAGCAGTCCCCCATCTATGTTGACAACAACATGGCCACCTCCATCAAGGGCATGTATGCCATCGGCGACTGCAGCTACACCGGCTCCGCCGCCCCCGGCGCCGTTCCCGCTCCTCCGGGACGCAACCGCGGCTCCGGTATCCTCAACGCCGTGTTCGCCGGTATCGTTGCCGGTGACGCCATCGCCGCGAAGAAGGATTGTTGCTGCGAAGCCAAGATCTGCGACTGCGCCGTCGCCGCTGCCGAGGAAGCCATCTATGCTCCTCTCAACAGAGCCAACGGCCACAAGGCCAAGGACGTCATCGACCTCATCCAGAAGGCCATGGTGCCCATCGAGCAGTCCGTCTACATGAAAGAGGACCGCATGAAGAAGGCCGAAGGCATCGTCGCTCAGGCCCGCGAGGCTGCCAAGGATCTCGTCGCCGAAGATTGGCACGATCTTCTCGCCTGCCACGAGGCCGAAGCCATGGTGCTCTGCGCCGAGATGTTCTATGCCGCTTCCGAGATGCGCAAGGAGTCCAGAGGCTGGTTCCTCCGCGAGGATTATCCCGAGATCGACAACAAGAACTGGCTCAAGTGGATCATCGTCCAGAACGTCGACGGCAAGATGACTCTCAACACCATGGACGTTCCCATCGACAAGTATCCCAACAAGCCCGAATAATCCGAGCCCACCAAAATCACTACATAGGGAGGTTACATCATGGTACCTATTACTGATGCCGAAAAAAACGGACCGCTTTATAAGTATTTTATAAGAGATATGGTCGAGCCCGATCCTGCGAAGTACGAAATGACTCAGGATCCCGTCGACTTCCCCGAGGAAGAGAGCGCTCTTCATCTCGATAACCTCTTCGAGCCCGGCTACATGCCCGTTGAGCTCGGCTACGGCTATCTTCCCGACGGCTGCGCCATCCTCGCCAACCTGACCGACTTCCCCGGTGTCACCGTTGACATGTTCGACTTCTGGTTCGCGTGGCATCCCATCGAGTCCATGCGCTACAAGATCTGGAACCGCGATCAGCACTACTATTGCCAGACCATGAACCCCGAGATCGCTCTTAACAAGTCCCTCTCTCTCCGCGTGCGTCTGTGGAACACCACCCACGCCATCGAGGAAGACTGCAACATGGGCAAGCAGCCTCTCAAGATCAAGTTCTGCAATCCTGCTGACATCGGCTTCAGCAAGGAGAAGCTCGCGAAGTTCGACGGCACCATCGTCTGCTCCGCCGCCGGCAACATGGTCCACTTCTTCCGCCCGACTGCCACCGGCTGCGAGCTCCGTACCCGCTTCTTCTTCGGCTACAAGTGCGAGAACGGCAAGATGGTCAAGGCTCTTCCCGACGGAATGAAGTTCCCGACCCTCGAGCCTGTAAAGGCCCTTCTGCACCACAACATCAAGGAGTTCACCAACCTCGCCGCCATCCTGCCCGAGGTCTATGCTGAATTCTACGATGAGTTCGTGAAATAAGTTTTCACCTCTAAAAAGGCGGTCCGGATAACCGGACCGCCTTTTTTCATCTGCGTTTTTCCAAGCACAAAAGAGCTGCCCCGACCCTGTGGCCGGAGGCAGCTCTTCGTTATTTTCTGCTTACTGTATCTCTTCCCATTTCCAGTCGGTTATCTCCGGCAGGTCGACACCGTACTCGGAGATATACTGCTTGTGCTCGACGAGCTTGTCGCGCATCTCCTGAATAAGGAACGCGCCTCTGTTGCCGAGCTCCGGCAGACGCTTGACGACGTCTATGACGAGGTCGAAGCGGTCGAGCTGGTTCTGCACGCGCATGTCGAACGGAGTGGTTATCGTGCCCTCCTCGACGTAGCCGCGCACGTGGAGGTTGCGGTTCGTGCGGCGGTAGGTCAGCTCGTGGATGAGCTTCGGATAACCGTGGAACGCGAAGATGACGGGCTTATCCTTCGTAAAGAGCGCGTCGTAGTCGGCGTTGTCGAGACCGTGCGGGTGCTCCTCGCGCGGCTGGAGACGCATTAGGTCCACGACGTTCACAACGCGGAGCTTCAGCTCGGGAAGTCGGCGGCGCAGTATCGTCACGGCGGCAAGAGTCTCGAGCGTCGGCGTGTCGCCGCAGCAGGCAAGCACCGCGTCGGGCTCGCAGCCGTCGTCGTTGGACGCCCAGCGCCATATGCCTATTCCCTGCGTGCAGTGGCGCACCGCCTCGTCCATCGTCAGCCACTGCGGGCGGGCGTGCTTCGAGGCGACTATCATGTTTACATAATTCCTGCTACGTATACAGTGGTCGAAGCACGAGAGCAGGCAGTTGGCATCAGGCGGCAGGTAGATGCGCACTACGTCGGCCTTCTTGTTGGCGACGTGATCCATGAAGCCGGGGTCCTGATGGGTGAAGCCGTTGTGATCCTGCTGCCAGACGTTGGAGGAGAGCACGTAGTTCAGGCTCGCTATCTCCTCGCGCCACGGGAGCGCCTTCGTGACCTTGAGCCACTTGGCGTGCTGAGAGAACATGGAGTCCACGACGCGGATGAACGCCTCGTAGGAATTGAAGAAGCCGTGGCGCCCGGTGAGCAGGTAGCCCTCGAGCATTCCCTGGCAGCAGTGCTCGGAAAGCAGGCCATCCATGACTCTGCCGTCGGAGGCGAGGAACTCGTCATCCTCGTATATATCGGCGTTCCAGTCGCGGCCGACCTCCTCGAAGACCTTGCCGAGCTTGTTCGACATCGTCTCGTCCGGTCCGAAGACGCGGAAGTTGCGAAGCTCCTTATTGAGCTTGAATATATCTCGCACGAAGCCGCCGAGTTCGGTCATATCCGAGGCCTCGACAGAGCCTGGGAACGGCACGTCGACGGCGTAGTCTCGGAAGTCGGGCAAACGAAGCGCGCGGAGCAGCTTGCCTCCGTTGGCGTGCGGGTTAGCGCCCATGCGGCGGTCACCCTCCGGCGCAAGAGCAAGGAGCTCCGGAACGGGAGTGCCGTTTTCGTCAAAAAGCTCCTCGGGATGATACGAGCGCATCCAGCTCTCGAGCAGCGCAAGGTGGTCCTCCCCCGTCATCGAGATGGGCACCTGATGGGCGCGGAAGCTGCCCTCCACGCTCTTCCCGTCGACGGTCTTCGGCCCTGTCCAGCCCTTCGGCGAGCGCAGGACTATCATCGGCCAGCGCGGACGCTCCGTTATCCCCTGCTCGCGGGCGCGCTGCCACGCCGTGCGTATCATATAGACGGCCTCGTCGAGTGTGTCCGCCATCCTGCGGTGCATTTCCATCGGGTCGGAGCCCTCTACGAAGAGCGGCGTCCATCCACAGCCGCGGAAGAACGCTTCGACCTCCTCGTGTGAGATGCGCGAGAAGACGGTCGGGTTGGCTATCTTGAAGCCATTGAGGTGCAGGATGGGCAGTACGACGCCGTCCGTCCTCGCGTCCATGAACTTATTGAGGTGCCAGGCGGCTGCGAGCGGACCCGTCTCCGCCTCGCCGTCGCCCACGACGCAGGCGGCGATGAGGTCGGGATTGTCGGATATGGCTCCGAAGGCGTGGGCGAGGCTGTAACCGAGCTCGCCGCCCTCGTTTATCGAGCCCGGAGTCTCCGGCGCGACGTGACTCGAGATGCCGCCCGGGAACGAGAACTGCTTGAACAGGCGCTGCATTCCCTCCGCATCGCGCGGGATGTCGGGATATATCTCGCTGTAACTGCCGTCGAGCCAGTCCTGCGCGACCATGGCGTTGCCGCCGTGGCCGGGGCCGGACAGATATATCATGTCGAGATCATACTGCTTTATGATGCGGTTGAGGTGGGTATATATGAAGTTCTGGCCGGGCACCGTGCCCCAGTGGCCGACTATCTTGCGCTTTATGTCCTCCTTTGTCAGCGGACGGCGCAGCAGCGGGTTATCAAGAAGGTACAGCTGGCCGACGGCAAGGTAGTTCGCCGCGGACCACCATGCATCCATCTTTTTCAGGAGCTCATCGGATACCGGCTTCGCTCTTTTGATCTTCATGCGGATTCCTCCTTTTTCCAGCTCTATCTATGCCCCAAGTATATGCAAAATATGCACCGTTTGCAAGAGCGGCGGCGATTTTTGCTTGTATAGTTTGCGGTGAAAGTATACAATAAAAGTAAATATACCATCTCATTTGAAGGGAGGGCGGCGCGGACGGAAAAGGAATTCAAGCTCGAAAAGGCACTGGCGCTCATGATCGCGGTAAGCGTACTCGAAATGATCGCCGTGATCGTCTGTGCCGTTTACGTTCTCTTCAACGGCGTCTCCGCCACGGGTATCGCGGCGCTCTGCGTCCTTTTCGCGGCGTCCGCCGCGGCGCTGGTCGTGTTCCTTCTGCTCCGGCGCTCGCTGCATCTGATGAGCGAGCAGGTCAGCCAGAGCGAGGACAGCATCGCCGCGCTCGGTGAGCTCAACGGCACGCTCCGCGCGCAGCGGCACGATTTTCTCAATCACCTGCAGGTCGTGTACTCGCTTATCGACCTCGGCAAATACGACGACGCCAACGCCTACATCGAGAAGGTGTACGGCGACATCCAAAAGGTCAGCAGCGTGATGCGCACCTCCATCCCCGCAGTCAACGCTATTTTGCACGCAAAGCAGCTCATGTGCGAAAGCCGCGGGATAACCGTCGATTTCGATATCCGCACGACGCTCTCCGAGCTTCCTCTGGAGGACTGGGAGTTTTGCCGCGTGCTCGGGAACATCATAGACAATTCCATCCACGCGCTGGCGGAGACCTCGCGCGAAAAGCGCCTGCGCATTGAGATATTCGAGGATCTGCGCGGATTTCGCTTCCGCATCTCGAATACGGGCCCGGCTATACCGCCGGAGCTCTGGCAGCGCATATTCGAGGAGGGCTTCACGACCCGTCCCACCGGCGACGGCATGGGGCTCGCGATATGCAGGAAGCTCCTTTCCTCGTGCGGCGGCAGTCTGCGGGTCCTCTCGGACGACGCGGAGACCGTGTTCGAGGGCGAGCTCCCGCGCAGGGCGGAACTCCCGACCCGCTGAAACGACGTTTCATCCCTCCGCGTGATGTTTCTGCGGCGCTGCCGTTGAAACGCGGGGCGGATGTGTTATCATCAGACTTGAAAAAGGGGTGATGGAGTATGGCTGAACTGCTCTCTTCCATTTCGATGTTATCCGTGGCGCTGTTCGTCGTCGGCATAGTGCTCATGGTCATCGAGATGTATATGCCCGGCTTCGGCGTATGCGGTATTCTGGGTATAATATGTCTTGCGGCCGACGTCTTCATGACCGCGAAGAGCATCGAGCAGGGACTCATCCTTGCCGCGTTCATTTTTATAATTCTCATCATACTGTTCATAATATTCGCCGTGCTTGCCTCGCACGGCAGGCTGCCGGGCAAGCTCGTGCTCCGGCAGAGCACGGACCGCTCCTCCGGTTTCTCCTCCGCGAAGGACATGAGCTGCCTCGTCGGCGCCTCCGGCGTCACGATAACTCCGCTCCGTCCGGCGGGCAACGCGGATTTCAACGGAGTCCGTCTCGACGTCGTATCGCAGGGCGATTACATCGAGAGCGGCGTCCCCGTCGAGGTCATCGAGACAAGTGGAAATAGGATAATCGTCAGGACGAAACATGAAAGTGAGGACAAATAAAGATGGAAACATGGCTCATTCTCGTAATCATCGCCGCAGCGATCGTATTTCTGGTTCTGTTTTTCACGCTCATCCCCGTCACGCTGTGGATAAGCGCCGCCGCGGCTAACGTCCGCATCGGCATCTTCACGCTCATCGGCATGAAGCTCCGCCGCGTCGTTCCCGCGCGCATCGTCAATCCGATGATAAAGGCCTCGAAGGCGGGCCTTTCGATACCCATCAACAAGCTCGAGGCCCACTATCTCGCCGGCGGAAACGTCGACCGTGTCGTGAACTCCCTCATCGCCGCCCAGCGCGCCGACATCTCGCTTGAATTCGAGCGCGCCGCCGCGATAGACCTCGCCGGACGCGACGTGCTCGAAGCTGTCCAGATGAGCGTCAACCCGAAGGTCATCGAGACTCCCATCGTCGCCGCCATCGCCAAGGACGGCATCGAGCTCAAGGCCAAGGCGAAGATAACCGTCCGCGCCAACATCGACAGACTCGTCGGCGGCGCCGGTGAGCAGACGATAATCGCCCGCGTCGGCGAGGGCGTCGTCACTACGATAGGCAGCGCCGAGACGCACAAGGAGGTCCTCGAGAATCCCGACAAGATCTCCCGCACGGTCCTTACCAAGGGCCTCGAGGCCGGAACGGCGTTCGAGATACTCTCCGTCGATATAGCGGACGTCGACGTCGGGCGCAACATCGGCGCGCAGCTGCAGACCGATCAGGCCGAGGCCGACAAGCGCATAGCGCAGGCGAAGGCTGAGGAACGCCGCGCGATGGCCGTCGCCCGCGAGCAGGAGATGAAGGCCTACGTTCAGGAGATGCAGGCGAAGGTCGTCGAGGCGGAGGCGGAGGTCCCCAAGGCGATGGCGACCGCTCTGCGCGAGGGCAAGCTCGGCGTCATGGACTACTACAATATGCAGAACGTCATCTCCGATACCGCCATGCGCAAGTCCATCGCAGAGAGCGATCCGCATCCGGAACACAAGTAACAGTCGGGCCGGCCCCATGGCCGGCCCCGCTTCCATATCACGGAGGGTACCATGAACGACTTTATGAAATGCCCGGCCTGCGCCTATCTGATACCGGATGACAGCAAATTCTGTCCCATCTGCGGCGCGGGGCTCTCTCTTGAGCGGCAGACGGCGCAGCCTCTCCCGAAGAATGAGCCCGAGAAGGCTCCCGAAAAGGCGGAGACGCCGATCGAGCACGAGTCTGCGCGCATAAGGCCCCGCATCACCGCCGCCGACGTGAGATCGGCGGTAATAATGAGCGAGATCATCTCTCCCCCGCTCTCCAGAAGGAGGCGCTGATGGCAGTACGCATCCTGATAGCAGACGACGATGCAGGTATGCGTCTCGCCCTGCGCTCCATAATCGAAAGCATGGACGGCTTCACCGTTGCCGGCGAGGCCGAGACCGGGGCACGCGCCGTCGTGCTCGCGGCGGAGCTGCGCCCCGATATCGTTTTTCTTGACGTGGAAATGCCCGAAATGAGCGGTACTGATGCCGCCGCGGCCATCTCCGCCGCCCTGCCGGACGTCATCGAGATATTCGCCACGGCACACAGCGAATACATGCCCGCGGCGTTCGAGGTGTACGCCTTCGACTATATCGTAAAGCCCTTCAGCTCCGACAGAGTCCGTCAGACGCTCCGGCGAGCCGAAAAGGCTCTGCGCACCAGGTCGGACGACGACACGAGCCTCCTGATAAGAGGGCGCGACAGCATCAGCTTCATTCCCCTCTCCTCCGTCATCATTGTATACCGCGAGAAGCGGGAGACCCGCATAGTGACCGCGGAGGAGACTTTTTCCACGGCGTCAAGTCTCGCCGAGCTCTGGCAGAAGCTCGAGGGGCACGGCTTCATCCGCACGCACCGCGCCTATATAGTCCGCGCCTCGGCGATAACGCGGCTCTATCCTTACGGGCGATGGACGTATTCCGCCGCTCTGCGCGGCTGTGACGAGAATGCTCTCGTCACGCATGACAAGCTCGAAGAGCTCCAGCAGTTTCTCGGCGCGCTGTGAAGCGCGCCGCTTTTCTTGCATTCGACGCGCAGTTGGGTTATAATGGCACATCACTTACAGGAGGACGTACCATGCCCGACTACTTACGAAGGCTCGTTCCTGCCCTTCTTGCGGCATTTCTTGCGCTCTTTTTCGTATGCTGTGACGCGGAAAGGCCGGACAGCGCGGCGTCACGCCCCGACGCGCCGTCCGACGGCGTCGTTACGGAGGCTCCCGATCCGCTCTATGCCGACGGAGAGCGCACGCTCGCCGTCCTGCTTACGCTGAGCGACGCGCAGTCCCCGCTGCACCTCTCCCTCGACGCCGCTCCCGGTATCATCGACGGCTACTCCGGCGTGCTGACCGTATGCGCACTCGGCGACGATATCTCCTGCCGCCTCGGAAGCGGCAGCGACGAATACGGGATGCTTCTCACAGACGGCACCGCGTGGGTCATACAGTACGGCGGGAAAACCTATTACAGAGACGGCGGCGAAACGATACTCGCCCTGCGCGAGCGCCTGCGCGGGCTCTCTGCCGGCGCGGGATACAGCTTCGACTGCGGTGAGACCGTCTATGACGCGGAGACGTACGACTACGAATCCTTCGTCGACGGCGGGAAAAGCATCACGATGCTCTTTGCCCCCGGCACCGACGAGCTGCGCTGCGTGATAATGGATCGCGAGCCCGTCACCGTACTGGAGTTCGACGACGCCATTCCCGACGGCTCCTTCGAGCTGCCGGAGGGATTTTCCGAGATCTATCCGTAAAATAAAGAAACGGTACGCATTTCCGCGTACCGTTTTTCTTTGCATCAGGGCAGACACGTTCGTCTGTCAGTAGGTATCCACCGAATTTCTTTCACCGACCTGATAATCCGTCATGTTTTCAAACATTTCCTTCACGGTTATCGGGTCGTCTCCGGTCAGTTTTTTGAAATCATCCGTGAGGACGGCCATCTGATTTTTCCGTATCGCCCTGCCGAAGCTCACCATGCCGTCCGAGCAGTACGGGAACTTCGCGGCGTCGCCTGCCCATTCGCCCTCTGTTTTTCTCGGCACTCCCATGGCGTCGAAGATCTTGTAATTCTCCTCGTCGCTTATGGCCTCGTAGCGTACTTCATAGCCCGTTACCTCGTTTCCGACGGCGATGAACTCGCCGATGGAGAGAAGCGCCGCGCCGTTTACGTCGATAACGCAGTCCTCCCGGTCACTCATGGCAGCGGCTGCGGCGGCCTTTGCGCAGTCCGTGCGCGAAACGTGCGCCATTTTCCCGTCGCCCATGTTGTTGGCGATGACGTCGTGATTGCTTTCATGCGCGAACATATAGTTGGTGATCATCGCCTCGGCATACTGTGAGTTTCTGAGTATCAGATAGTGTATCGGACTGCTTCGGATGTATTTTTCAAACCACACGTGGTCGTTGACCTCGTATGCGTCGATTTCCGCGTCTCCCGCTCCGACGACGGACGTGTATACTATCTTCCGTACTCCGGCGCTGACCGCGGCGTCAAGCGCGTTCTTGTGCGCCTGCCTTCTTTTCTCGCCGACGAAGGGCATCGAGACGAGAATCATGACGTCCGCGCCCTCAAAGACGCCGGAAAGGCCTGCCGCTTCGTTGAAATCGGCTATGCGGGTGTTCACGCCAAGGGCGGCGTATTTCCCGAGCTTCTCCGCCCGCGGGGACGTGAATATCAGCTTGTCATGAGGATATTTTTCAAGGAGGAATTCCGCGGTCTTTCCGCCGAGGTTCCCGCCTACACCGCAAAGTATTATCGTTTCCATACGGTCTGTTTTCCTTTCTTGTGCCGCAAATGCGCCGTGCGCGTTTGTCATCCGTACATGACCTTAAAACTCAGATTTCCGTTACTGCATTTTTCACTTGTTTCGATGATAATAAAAATCGTATCTTCAGGGAGATACCCTCCGGCTGATTGAATATCGTCTCCGGATCGAAGAGAAAACAGTTCTTTTTTCGTTCCTCCACAGTCATAATACGCGGTCAAGCTTCCTGTTTCAAGCTCTCCGGAATAAACGATCGTTGCTTGATTTTTACTTTTGCATTTCAGTTTGAATACTTCAGTTCCTTCAAACTCGACAAAACTCGTCCAGGCAGAATCGGAATCATTTGAATGAACGTGTCCGACCGCGTAATAACGTGAAGAATAATTGCTGCACCCGGCCAGACTGAATGTTAGCAAAAGCATGGCCAGCACAATACATAGTACTTTTTTCATTTTGGTTTTCCCTTCGGCGGGTTAAACTTTTGCCAAAAGCTTTGTTACGCGGCTTTACCTTTGCCCGGCCGCTTTTGTTTTTTCAACCTATGCTGCCGCATACGATGCGGGACCACTCCTCGAGCGGCATCTGATACGACGACGTCTGATAGGAATGGAACTGTGCCTTGATGACGGTGCTGCCCTTTTGGATGATTACCGTCTGGAAATGCACGAAATTCATATATGCGGCGGTGAAATCGGCGTCAAGCTCCGGCGTTTCAAGCAGGCGGAAGCCTTTTCTCAGCTTGTCGAGCCGCAGGAGCTCCTTCGCGCACAGCCTTGCCAGAGCTGGACTGCGGAGCTCGAGGTACTCGACGTACAATCCGCAATCCATGGTATCTCCGTCGGCTTTTGTGACGGCCGCCTGCTCATTATACTCGATCATGCGCGGCGCGAGAAGGTCCGACCTCTCCTCGACGGTATTGAATCCTTCGGAAAGCCCCGTCATCGTAAAGGCGTAATCCGAGTATCCCTCGCCCGCGAAGTCCGTTATGGTCGAAAACGGGAGCGCGCCGCCGTACTCTTTGAGCGGTATCTTATTTTCCCCGGTGACGGACACTCCCCATGCGCGCAGCAGCATGCAGACGAGGAATATCCCGAGCAGCGTCTCCGCGAGCTTACCCGCGAGGAACGCCTTTTTTTCCTTTTTCACGTCAGAATCCTCGTCGCACGTCTCCCCGCTCATCAGAGAGCGCCACAGTCTTCTGAGGTGAACGAACGCGTGCAGCTCGCCTGCGATGATCAGTGCGCAGAGGACGAGGGCGGCAAGCATCCACCACGTCCCCATCGACAAGGTCGAAAGCAGGAAGCAGCCTCGCGTCAGCAGAGCGGGATATACGATCAGCTTGATGAGCGACCAGATGAGTGAGCTTCTCGCGCGCTTTTTCACCGCGTTCAGCGCCATGGCCCGGACCTCCGGGTCCGTGTTCAGCTCCCTCGCGTCGGGATCGGAGCTGCGGAAAATATAAAAGGCGCGGAGCTTTGCGATATACTCCCACGAATACCTTTCGCTTATCTCGAGCTGCTCGGGGTCCGGCCCGTTTTCCGACCCTCCCTGCACGACTTCAAGACGGTATCTGACCTTTTGGGGACCCTTGTACCCGAAGGTCGCTATCC
The DNA here is from genome assembly GCA_045628845.1 of Oscillospiraceae bacterium. Lineage (GTDB taxonomy): Bacteria > Bacillota > Clostridia > Oscillospirales > Oscillospiraceae > RGIG7949. Next base: position 19,160 of record JAZQQE010000074.1, on the reverse strand, counting down.
CCGCGAATATTCCGTCTTCCTCAAGAAGCAGGCCCTCCTCAGCCATGCCGGAGAGCCAGTTTTCTATTTTAGATATCTCGTAGTACGGGCAGGGCACCATGCGGTGATAGTGCTTCCCGGGCACATACTTTCTGCTCATCACCGGTCCTCCCCTCCGCAGACGGCCTTTTCCGCGTCTGCCACGCACTGTCTGAGCCGCGCGAGCTCCGCGCGGCACGCCTCGCGGCCCTTTTCCGTGATGGCGTAGGTCCTCTTGCGCCCCTCGACGCTCGTCTCTTTTATATACTTCTCTTTCTCGAACTTCCCGAGAATGGTGTAAAGCGTGGCGGGGCCTATCTGCACGCGTCCGTCCGTGAGGCGCTCTATGAAGTCGGCAACGTCCGTCCCGCACATCTCCCCGCTGTGAAAGGCCATAAGAACGTAAAGCATGGTTTCCGTCAGAATGACCATCGGCTTCTTCGGCATCTCGTTCCCTCCGTCGATATCGTTATATGATATCATTTAACGATATTATATCCGCGGGAGCCGTTTTTGTCAACGCTTTTCAAAAAAAGCGCCCCGCCGGGCGTATGCCTGCGGGGTGCTTTTTCATTATCAAACGCGGGCTTTTCCTTCCGTTTTGCGGCGACATTTCACAGCGCGCCGATGCGGGTCACGCATTCCGACGCGGCGGCTGTACCCGAGGTGGCACACCTGCGCGCGAGCTCAACGGAGACCTCGCCGCCGTTCCATCCGTCCGCGAGCAGGCACGCGAGGAACGCGCCCCAGAAGCTGTCCCCCGCGCCGGTGGTATCGACCGCGTGAACGGGCTCCGCGGGCACGGAGAAGGCTTCACCGCCCGAAATTATCACGGCGCCGTCCGCTCCAAGCGTTACGGCGACGAGACTCGGGCCGAGCTCCGCGAGTTTCTTACCCGCGGCATAGGGCGAGCTCTCGCCCGTGAGGAGCTCCGCCTCCTCGCCCGAGACCTTCAGCAGCGTGACCTCCGGGATGACGCCAAGCGCCGCCCTTCGGGCCTCATCGGGAGACTCCCAAAGCGCTCCGCGGTAGTTCACGTCGCACGAGACGGGCACGCCGTTTTCCCTTGCGGCGGCGAGCGCCGCGAGTGTGGCACTCCGCGCAGGCTCAGCCGAGAGCGACAGTGTGCCGATGTGCAGTATGCGCGAGCGCGCGATAAGCTCCGCGCTGACGTCCGAGGGTCCGAGCAGGGCGTCGGCTCCGCGCACGAAGCGAAAGCTCCTGTCGCCGCTCGCGTCGAGCGTCACGAGCGCGAGAGTGGTATCCGCGGGCTTGACCGGGCAGACGGCGTGCACACCGTCCGCTTTCACGGCTTCAACGCATATCCTACCCCGCTCATCGGCACCGACGGCACCGATGAACGCGCACCGCAGGCCTCTGCGGGCGGCTCCGCGCACGAAATTCGCGGGCGCGCCGCCTACGCTGCTTACAGTTCCCTCCCTCGTCCGGAGCTCGTCCGTAAGGAGCTCGCCGAGGGCGGTCACGTCAAATTCCTTCATGCCTCTTCTCCGAGCCGGGAGGCTATCTCCGCGTCTCTCGCGCGGCAGGTAAACAGGATTATCTGACGCTCCCTGGCTAACTCTTTGAGCAGTATCAGTGCCTGCTCGGCTCTCGCGTCGTCGAAGCACGCGAGCGCGTCGTCGAGCACGATGGGGCACGGCTCGTCTCCGCTGAGTACGAGCTGGCATATCGCGAGGCGCACGGCAAGATACATCTGATCTGCCGTTCCCTCGCTGAGATAGGCGGCGTCCCTCGCGACGGCATCCCCCGAAAGGCGGGTCTTGAACATCATGCCTCTGTCGAAGCTCACGGCGGCATAGCGGCCGCCCGTCATGAACGAGAGAAGCTCCGCCGCGCGTTCCCCGACTATGGGCGCGAAGCGGTTCTGCATCTCGCGCGAGGCCTCCTCGAGCGCGGCCTCAGCCATGATGATGCTGTCCTCGTATCCTCGCAGCTCCTCCGCTCTCGCGCGGACTGCCTCGAGCTTCGTCGCTATCACGGCGGGGTCGCCGAGGTGTGCGCGCTCACCGTCGAGGCGGGCGGCGAGGATGCCGAGCTCCTCTATCCTCGCGCGGGTGCGTTCGAGCAGCTCGCGGTTTGCGGGAGCGCCCGTCGGCTCCTCCGCGTTTTCGATATCCGGGTCGTCACATTCAAGATAACCGAGCGCGGCGGCGGCACGTGAGGCGGCCTCGCTCTCGTTTTCGGCGGTCTTGGCGGCTTTCAGGAGTTTTTCCGCTTCCTCCGGCTCGCATCCGAGCTCGGCGAACAGCCCGTCGCGCCGCTCGACGGCGGCGGCGAGGTCCCGCTCGGCATCCGCCGCGGCGTCCTCTGCGCGGGCGGCGTCCTTGCGCTGCTTCTCTATGCGCTCATTGTATTTTTTCCGCCCGCTCAGGGCGATGACGAGCCCTGCCGCGAGCACGACCACGCCGCCCGCTATCAGGGTCACGTTCTTCGAAACGGCACCAGTGACAGCCATCACAGCGCCGAGTCCCGCGGCGATAAAGCCGAAGAGCGGCGTGTTTTTCCCGCTCTCGTCGGGCTCCGGCACGTTTTTGAGTGCCTCGCGGCACTCCTCGGCGCGCTTTTCACATTCCTCGGCGGCACTGCGCGCGTCAAGCGCGAGGGCTATCGTGCCCTCGGAGATGCTGTGCCCGCCCTCGGTAAGCGCGGCACGGGCCTTTTCAAGCTCCTGCGCCTTCATGCTCTCCATCGCGCGCGCGGCGGAAAGGCGGCGCATGCCGACTTTTTTATCCCACCGCTCCTTCGCGGCGATGTATGCCTCCATCTTTTCTGCGGCGGCAATGAGTCCCTCCCTTTCGCCCGAGGAACGCACCGAGCCGGCGCTCGCGGCCTCTATGTCGGCAAGCTCCGTTTCGAGTCTGTTCGCTTCCCGCTCGGCCTCGGGGAGCGCCCCGCCTCCGCGTGAATTCTTTATGCGCTTGTGGAGCTTCGAGATGCGGTCGTACGATTCCTCGAAGCTGTAATTTTCCTCGCCCGCGCTCACGAGCTCGCTGATACGCTTTTCGAGCTCTCCGGAATTTTCAACGCGCATAGCGCCGTGAGATATGAACGCGCTACGCCTGAACACGTCCTCCGACGCGCCGACGAGCAGAGCTCCGGGACTCTTTCCGCAGAGCTCCGGAGCGGACTCCGCCGTCCCCGCATAGGCCGCGGAGCAGTCTCCGAGTATGCCCTGACGCGGCAGACGCGTGAGCTCATACTCCGTGCCGCCGTGCTCGACGGTCATCGTGCCCTCCATGCCCGCGCCGCTCCATGGGAGGAAGCGCACCTTGTCCGGCGTGCTTCCGTTTTTAGAACGCTCGGCGGTATTGACGCCGTACAGCATGGCGCGGATGAACGCACACCACGTGGATTTTCCGCTCTCGTTGCCCGCCTCGATGACGTTGAGGCCGGGCTTCAGCTCGAGCGTGCTTTTTTCAAGCGAACCGAAGGTCGCAGTCATTTTCTTTATTATCATATCGTGCTCCAATCGCGGTTTTCAAGCGCCGCAAGCCCTATGCGCAGAGCCTTCATGACCGTTTCACGTGCCTCGTCCGAATCCGCGGCACCGTAGCGGACCCTCATGCGCTTGAGGAACGCGCCGCGCAAAGTCTCCTCGCCCTCGCCGCTCCAAAGGTCGCGGCACGGCACCGTTTTGTCCCGCAGGTCGAGAGCGAAGAATTTAGCCTCAACGGCGGCGCGGACGGCCTGCAGATCCGGCTTCACGTCAGTCTCACCGGTGAATATGACGCGGTATATGTCCTTCGGCGCTCCCTCCGGCAGAGCTGCGAGCAGCGCCGCGAGCGCGTCATCTCCGGCAGGCAGTTCGAGTATCTCGTAGCGTCTCGCGGCGAGAGGCACGAAGCGCAGCTCCGTTCCCTGCTTCGTCACGTCCGCGATGACGGCGCCCCGCTCCCCCGTCTCGTCAAAGCCTCTGCCCTCCGGGCAGCCGGGGTAGCACCACGTCGTATTTCCCGCTCTGCGCGCGCCTGAGAAGGAGTGCACGTGCCCGAGCGCGAGATAGTCGAGTCCGCTTGCCGCTATCGCCTCTTCGCTTATCGTCCTGTATCGGCCGTCCGGCGCTCCGACCACGGCGTGAAGAGCCATTACGTTCACTCCGCCTTCGGGAACGCGGAAGCCCGTGAGCGGAGGCGCCGTCTCCGCGAGCCAGCCCGCGCCCCACACGGTGCCGTCGGCAAGCTCGACCGCCTCCGGCTCGAGCGTTTTGAAAATATGCGTATTGCCCGGGAGCTTCAGCCTCGCGTACGGCGATGACGCGCCGTACCAGTCGTGGTTGCCCGGAGCTATGAATACCGGCATTGCGACGCTCTCGCAGAATTCGGCAAGAGCCTCGTCCGTCTGCGCAAAGGATCTCGCGCTGTCGAGCATGTCACCGCACATGAGAACGGCATCGGCCTTCTCGGCGCGCGCGAGGTCCGCCATGCGCGCGAGCAGGGCGCGCTGCTCGGAGCGGCGCAGGGCCGCCTTTTCCTCATCGAGCGCCGCAAAAGCGCTGTCCATGTGCAGATCTGCCGTGTGAAACAGTTTCATCTTTTACCTCTCTATAATATCCTCATCGCTTCAACGTTCGTGCACCTGCCGCTGTCGGCGTCGAGCGTGAACAGGGCGCATTCCATCTTGCACGCGCCGCCCGCGGCCTTGTAGCGCATCGGCGGCTCGCCGAGGAAGCGCGCTATCGACTGCTCCTTCTCTATCCCGAGCACGGATTCGACCGCGCCCGTCATCCCGAGGTCGGTGATATAGCCCGTGCCCTTCGGAAGCACGCGAGCATCCGAGGTCTGTACGTGCGTATGCGTCCCCCATACGGCGGAGACGCGCCCGTCGAGCCAGTAGCCGAGAGCGAGCTTCTCACTCGTCGCCTCGGCGTGGAAATCCACGAGCGTATAGCGGCAGCCGAGCTTCTTTACGGCGTTTTCGACGGCGTAGAACGGGTTGTCCGGCCCGAACTCCATGTCACACCGGCCTATCGCGTTTATGACGGCTACGTCACCGAAGGCGGCATGCACCTTTATCGCACCCGTTCCCGGCACCTGCGGGGCGTAGTTGACGGGTCTGACGATATAGGGACAGTCGTCGAGATAGTTCTTTATGCTGTCGCGCCCCCACGTGTGGTTGCCGAGCGTTATGACGTCTGCTCCCGCGGCGAAGATGTCCTCCGCGTCATCCGGCGTGAGGCCGATGCCCGCGGCGTTCTCGCCGTTCACGACGACGAAATCCGCGCCCTTGAGCCTTGCAAGAGGACGAAGCTGCTTTTTCAGGAAGGACAGTCCCGACGCGCCTACCACGTCGCCGACCGCGAGAATATTTATCTCCATTGTCCGTCCCTGCCTTTCTGTCGGAAGTTACTGCGTAGATTATATCAAAAATGCTTGCTTGCAAGGGCATTTTTGCGCAGCCGTCAATCGCGCAGCGCCGCAACAGCGGCGGCACGCGGCTGCGTGCAGGATCCCTGCAAGGGATCTGCTGCGTAGATTATACCATATTGAATATAAGAATTTAAGTATTCTTTTTTGCAAATAATTGTTTACAAATGCGCTTAGATGTGGTACAGTACTTTTTAGTCTGCCCCCGAGCCTCGTTTGGGGATAACGCCGCCATCGCGGCAGCCTTCCCACCCCTTACGCAGCCCGGCGGGTCTGGCAAATATTTTAACAAGGAAGGTTCACCATGCTTCAGAAAGAACAGAAGACCGCTATTATCGAGGCCAACCGCACTCACGAGACCGACACCGGCTCCCCCGAGGTCCAGATCGCCATCCTCACCGAGCGTATCGCCAACCTCACCGAGCACCTCAAGGTGCACAAGAAGGACAACCACTCCCGCCGCGGCCTCTTCCTCATGATCGGTAAGCGCCGCAGCCTGCTCGACTACCTCGCCAAGACCGACATCGAGCGCTACCGCGCCTGCATCGCCAAACTGGGGATCAGAAAGTAAGCTCTTCCCCTCCGCCGAGACTTATGAAGGTTTGAACGTTGACGGCGGGAGAATTCTCCCGCCGTCATTTCACTATCGAGCGGTTTTGGGTTTAGTATTTGAAAAAGTGCCGCACCGGCGGCGTTTTTCCAAGTGCTAAACCGCCGCTCCCAACGAATGAAAGGAGCAAAGACAATGATCATCACCCACAGAGAATTCCCCAACCGCAAGCTCTATGAGCTGGAGTTCTCCGGCCGTCGCCTCAGCTTTGAGGTCGGCAAGATGGCCGAGCTTGCCAACGCCGCCGTCCTCACCCGCTACGGCGACACCACCGTTCTCGTCACCGCCACCGCGTCTGCCCGTCCCAAGGACGGAATAGACTACTTCCCCCTCAACGTCGACTTTGAAGAAAAGCTCTACGCTGTCGGCCGCATCCCCGGCGGCTTCCTCCGCCGTGAGGGCCGTCCCTCCGAGAAGGGCACCCTCGCCTCCCGCCTCATCGACAGGCCGATGCGTCCCCTCTTCCCCTCCGATCTGAGGAACGACGTCGTTATCTCCTGCACCGTGCTCTCCGTCGACCCGGACTGCTCCCCCGAGATAACCGCCATGCTCGGCGCCAGCGCCGCCGTCTCCATCTCCGATATCCCCTGGGCCGGCCCGCTCGGCGGCGTCGTCCTCGGCTGGGACGGTGAGAAGTACCTCTTCAACCCCACCGCCGCCGAGAAGGAGACCTCCCAGATGACCGTCACCGTCGCCGCGACGAAGCAGAAGGTCGTTATGATCGAGGCCGCCGCCAAGGAGATCCCCGACGATATCATGTATAACGGTATAGTCGCCGCCCACGAAGCCGTGCAGCCTATCATCGACCTCATCAACAGGATGGTCGAGGAGATCGGCAAGCCGAAGTTCACCTTCGAGCACGCCGCCTTCGACGACGTTCTCTTCGAGAAGCTCGTCGAAAACGAGTTCGAGGCCATGGAATACTGCATGGACACCGACGACAAGAACGTCCGCGAAGCCCGCGTCAACGAGTGGTGGCTCTCCGTTACCGAGAAGTACGGCGCCGATCACCCCGACATGGAGTCCTACTACGATGAGATCATCTACCGCCTTCAGAAGAAGGTCGTCAAGAAGTGGCTGCTCGCCGGCAAGCGTGTCGACGGCCGCGCCATGAACCAGATCCGTCCGCTCTCCGCCGAGGTCGGCCTGATCCCCCGCGTACACGGCAGCGGACTCTTCACCCGCGGTCAGACGCAGGTCCTCTCCATCGCCACTCTCGATACCCTCGCCGCCGAGCAGAAGCTCGACACCATCTGGCCGGAGGAGACCAAGCGCTATATGCACCACTACAACTTCCCCGCCTTCTCCGTCGGCGAAGCCAGAGGAAGCCGTAGCCCCGGCCGCCGCGAGATCGGCCACGGCGCGCTCGCGGAAAAGGCTCTCGAGCCCGTCATTCCTCCCATCGAGGAGTTCCCGTACGCCATCCGCGTAGTCTCCGAGGTCCTCTCCTCCAACGGCAGTACCTCCCAGGGCTCCGTCTGCGGCAGCCCCCTCGCCCTCATGGACGCCGGTGTGCCCATCAAGGCTCCCGTTGCCGGTATCTCCTGCGGACTCATCTCCGACGGCGATGACTGGACGACCTTCATCGACATTCAGGGCGTCGAGGACTTCCACGGCGAAATGGACTTCAAGGTCGCCGGCACGAAGAAGGGCATCACCGCCATCCAGATGGACCTCAAGAACGACGGTCTCATCCACCCCGTCATCAAGAACGCCCTCGAGATCACCCACGAGGCGCGCATCCAGATACTCGACGAGATCATGCTTCCCTGCATCTCCGAGCCGCGCGAGGAGCTCTCCGAGTTCGCGCCCAAGATGCTCACCATGAAGATCGACGTCGATAAGATCCGCGAAGTCATCGGCTCCGGCGGCAAGGTCATCCAGAAGATCGTTGCCGAGTCCGGCGCGAAGGTCGACGTCGAGGACGACGGCAGCATCTTCGTCAGCGCTCAGGATATCGAGTGCTGCCGCGCCGCCATCCGCATGATCCAGAACATCGTCTTCGTTCCCGAGACCGGTGCTCTCTACTACGGCAAGGTCACCAGAGTCATTCCCATCGGCGCATTCGTCGAGCTCGTTCCCGGCAAGGAGGGCATGGTCCATATCAAGGACCTCGAGTTCAAGCGCACCGAGAAGGTCGAGGACGTCCTGAACGTCGGAGACATGACCTGGGTCAAGTGCATGGGCACCGACGACCGCGGCCGCCTCAACTTCTCCCGCAAGGACGCCATCCGCGAGAGAGAAAAGGCCGGTCTTCCCACCGACAGAGAATAATTCCTGATGAATACGGCCGAGCCGCCTACATGGCCCGGCCGTATTTCGCAACTCCCGTCCGGTCCACGAATACTCTGACGTATAACGGATCTCTTGAAAGGAGCTTATCGCGTGATATTCACGATCGTTGTTTTCGTTCTCATGTACGTCCTGATGCTGATCTTCTCCAAGCACAGGATGTTCGTCGCCGTCGGCGCCGCCGTCGTGCTCGTAGTCGCGGGTATCCTCGCGCCGTTCGACGCAGTAAAGGCGATAGACTGGAACGTCATCCTCATGATAGGCGGCACGATGGGCATCGTCTCGCTCTTCATCGAGAGCGGGATGCCCGAGCGTATGGGGCAGATGCTCCTGCGGCATGTGCCGAACGCCTGCTGGGCCGTCATCGCCCTCTCGCTTTTCTCGGGCTTCATCAGCGCCTTCGTCGACAACGTCGCGACGCTGCTGATGCTCGCGCCGGTCGGTCTCGCCATCTCCAAGGAGCTGAAACTAAACCCCGTGCCCGTACTTATCTCGATAGCCGTCTCCTCCAACCTGCAGGGCGCCGCGACCCTCGTCGGCGATACGACGAGCATCATGCTCGGCGGCTACGCGGGAATGGACTTCACGCAGTTCATATTCTGGCACGGCAGGCCCTCGATGTTCTTCGCGGTCGAGCTCGGAGCACTCTGCACCATCCCCGTCCTGCTCATCCTCTTCCGCAAGGATAAGCTGCCCATACCTCCCACCGAGGAGACGAAGGTCACAGACTACTTTCCCTCCGTGCTCATGGTCGGCGTCGTCGTTCTGCTCATAGCGGCGTCCTTCATCAAGGATAAGTGGCCCATCACCAACGGCCTCATCTGCGTCGCTCTCTGCGTCATCGGCGTAGTCCGCGCGATGATAAAGCGCCGCAGCCTGCAGCCGCTGAAGCTCGTCGCCTCCGAGATGGACTACCAGACCCTGCTGATGCTCGCGGGACTCTTCATAGTCATCGCCGCCGTGTCCGAGGTCGGCATAATAGACGCGATAGCGGACTTCTTCTCGCTCGTCGGCGGCAAGAGCCTGCTTCTGCTGTACGTCATCATCGTCGGCGTCAGCGTCATCCTCTCTGCGTTCATCGACAACATACCCTACGTCGCCGCGATGCTCCCCGTCGTGAGCTCGATAGCCGCCACGAAGGGCATAGACCCGACCGTCCTGTATTTCGGGCTCCTTACGGGCGCTACGCTCGGCGGAAACATCACGCCCTTCGGCGCCTCGGCAAACATCACCGCCATCGGCATCCTCCGCAAGGATGGCTTCGAGGTCAAAAACAAGGACTTCTTCCGCATCGGTATCCCCTTCACGCTTGTTGCAGTAATCATCGGCTCGGTCTTCATCTGGCTCGTCTGGGCGCGGTGAGAGCTTGCTTTTTTTGCGAATATACCGTATAATCGTATATATTACTTCTGAAAGGACGTTTCAAATGAAAACATTCAAAAAAGTTTTCGCCGCGGCACTCGTGCTCTGCCTGCTTCTCGCGGCCGTTCCCGGCTTCGCGCTTGCAGTCGGTGAGCCTGAGGCCGAAGATGGCAGCTTCGTCATCATCAGCGCGCCCCTCGCCACCCGCGCGCAGACCGTTTCCGAGCTGTATGCGCTCGAGGGCGAGCCTGCCTTCATGAACGACAACATTTTCTCCGACGTCCCCGCCGGCTGCGATTATGAGCGCGCCGTCGTGTGGGCCAACGGCAAGGGCATCGTCGGTGGCTACGGCGACGGCAGATTCGGCCCCGAGGATACCATCCTCCGCGAGCAGCTCGTCACGATACTCTGGCGCTACGCCAAGTACAAGGAGCTCGACGTCTCCGTCGGCGAGGAGACCAACATCCTCAGCTACGAGGATGTCTTTGACATCAGCTCCTACGCCGTCGCGGCCTTCCAGTGGGCCTGCGGCGAGGGCATAGCCTCGAGCGCCGACGGTTATCTCCGTCCGCTCGACGGTCTCACCCCGGGTGAGGTCACCGCTATCATCGACCGCTTCGCCTACGTCTACGGCCTCGGCTCCGGCGAAGCCACGATCGTCGGTGGATGGACCGTTAACACCGAAGCCGGCACCGTGTATATGCCCGACTACGCCCGCGAGGCCCTTGATCTCGCTCTCGCCGGCGGTCTCACCGGAGCCTCTTACACCCCGCTCGCTTATCTCGGCAGTCAGGTCGTCGCAGGCATCAACTACGCCTACCTCTGCAAGATCACTACCGTCACCGCCGAGCCTGTCAGCAAGCTCGCGGTCGTCATCGTTTACAAGGACCTCAGCGGCAACGCCTCCATCACGGACGTTAGGGACGTCAACATCGCCGACTACACCGAGGACTCCGCCGTCAATTATCCCCCTGCCGGTGGTATCCCCGGCGGATGGACCGTCTGGACAGAGAGCACCGGTCTTCTTCCCAAGGACGCCGGCGCCGCCTTTGACGAGGCGATGAACGGCTTCGTCGGTGTTGGCTACACTCCCGCCGTGCTCCTCGGCAAGCAGGTCGTCGCAGGAACTAATTACGCCTTTCTCTGCGCCGCGACCCGCGTCACCGCCGAGCCCTCCACCGCGCTCGCAGTCGTCATCGTGTCCGATCCCATCGACGGTAGCGGTGCAGTCATCCGCTCCGTCGCGGGCTTCAGCATCAAGTAAATCTGCTGCATAGAAAGGACGGCATGACTAAATGTCATGCCGGTCTTTTTTACATTTTACAGCTCTTTCATCATGCGGTGGGAGCATACTCACCCGTGCTTCGCCTGCATAACTTTGAAAAACACGCTATCGCGGTATTTGTATCGGATGGGCTCCACGTCTTCTCCCCCCGCGCATTCGTTTCTCTCCGGATGATACGCCGAACGGGCAAAATTCCGGCTTCAATGCGGAATACCAAAAGCTCCCCGTCACCGGAAACGGCGGCGGGGAGCTTTTTCATACTGTCGGTTATTTGTCGTACGCCTTCGCTTCGTCGAAGAGCTGCTTTACCTCTTCGGACGGGCCCTTGATGAGGGACACCACGATAGCCGCGATGATACCGGCGACGAAGCCGGGCAGGAGCTCATACAGGCCGGTGCCTCCGAGGAAGATGAGCCAGAGAACGTCGACCACACCGCCCGCAACTATGCCGGCGATGGCGCCGCCGAACGTGAACTTACGCCAGAAGAGGCTGAGTATGACGACCGGGCCGAACGCGGCGCCGAAGATGCCCCATGCGTTCTCGACGAGGCTCATGATGCTGCCGGAATTCGGGTTGGCGGCGATGATGACGGCGATGATGGAGATGATGATGACAACTATCCTGCCCATCCACATCATTTCCTTGTCGCCCGCGTTCTTGCGGAAGACGGGCTTATACACGTCGCTCGCAAAGGCGGAGGCGGAGGCAAGGAGCTGGGAGTCCGCGGTGGACATGGCCGCGGCAAGGATGGCGGAGAGGAGTATGCCGGAGATGAGCGCCGGGAAGAGCATACGGACCATGGAGATGAACACCACGCTCGAATCGTCGATGCTGTCGCCGAGGAGGACTCTGCCGATAAGGCCGACCGCAACGGAGAAGACGAGGATGAGGCAGGTCCATATCGAGCCGACGATACGGGACTTCTTGACTTCCTTCGGGGACTTGATGGCCATGTAACGGATGATGATGTGCGGCATCCCGAAGTAGCCGAGGCCCCAGGCAAGACCCGTCAGGATGGCGGAAATGCTCTCCCAGTCGAATTTGCCGCTCGGCAGGAGATTCCAGTAGTTCTCGCCGACCTCAGCCGTCGCAGCGGCGACCGTGCCGTTGTTGACGGCGAAGAGCGCGATGATAGGCGCGAGCATCAGAGCCGCGAGCATCAGCAGACCCTGGAAGAAGTCCGTCCAGCAGACGGCGCTGAAACCGCCGAGGAATGTGTAGGCGATGATTATCGCCGCGGCTATGTACATGTACAGAGTCGAGTGGTCAATGCCCTCTCCGTCGAACACGGTGTGGAAGAGGGTTCCGCAGGCCTTGATGCTGGATGCGGCGTATACCGTGTACGCGCAGAGGAAAATGATCGCGCAGATTATCTGCAAAGCCTTGTTGCTCGTCTTGAAGCGGTTGGTCAGGTACTGCGGGAGCGTGATCGAGTCGCCCGAGACGATGGAGAAGCGGCGCAGACGCGGCGCTACGAGTATCCAGCTCAGCACGGTGCCGATGGCAAGGCCGACCGCTATCCACACCTGACCGAGACCGGCCGTGAAGATGGAGGCGGGCAGGCCCATGAGCACCCACGAGCTCATGTCCGACGCGCCGGCGCTGAGAGCCGAGACGAAGCCGCCCATTTCGCGGCCTCCGAGGAAGTACGCCTTTTCGCCGCCGCTCTTGGTCCTGAAGAAGAAGTATAGACCGATAGCGAGGACGATGAGGAAGTACAGGATAAATACTATGAGTTCTGTAATAATCATCAGTTTTCCCTCCGAATGTATCAATAGAAAAACTATACTACTTTCTTTTACAAAACACAATAGAGAACGCAGTATAGACCAAAGTCTGTACTGCGTTCTGTCATTTTTTTGAAATTTGCTTTGTTTATGCGGTTTTCCGGCTGTACTGTTTTGGAGAACGCTTAATAAACTTTTCCCCGAACTTCTCGAAGCATCATGGGCATCGTCTTCTCGGCGTAGTCGCGCAGGGAGTATTCCCCGCCGCAGAGGCACCAGTCGTACAGCAGCGAGCGCTCGCAGAGGGCATAGAGCTTCGTGATGTCGTTCACGCTCATATCCGAGCGTATCTCGCCGCGGCGCTGGCCCTCGCTCACTATCGTGCGCAGGAGGCGGTAGTACGTTCTGTTGCGGTCGAGCAGGTGCTTTTCGCCCTTCGTGACGAGCTGCGTCGAGAGAAGTCTCGCGAGAAGCTCGAGCGGCACTGAGTTTTCTATCATGGCGAAAAGCTCTCTGTTGAGATAAAGCAGCTGCTCGAAGGCGTCCGCGGTCGGATCGGCGGTCTTCATGAGCTCCTCATACTTCTCGTCAAACAATATCGAGAGACTGCCGAGGAGCGCGTCCTTACCCTCGAAATAATGGTAGAACGAGCCCTTCGAGGTCTGCGAGCGGGCAATTATCTCGTCTACGGTCGTATAGTCGTAGCCGCGCTCATAGAAGAGCTGCCACGCGGCGGTGACTATCTTTTTCTTCGTTTTGTTCTCCACGTCAGCCCTCCTCTCTGCCTTACCGGCGCGTCAGTCCGTCATCGTCCCGGCGAGATAGGGCACCTGAACGCGGAGCCCGTCGTCGGTATAGACGATGTATCTGCGAAACCAGAAGAACATGAATACCGTCAGCACGACGGCAATGAGCACTATCCAGCCGATGACCTTCAGCACTATCCTCCCGGGCTTATGAGCGTGATAGACAGCTCCCGCTCTCACTTTTCGGCCTCCAGCTCGGTTATCAGGCCGACACGGCGGGCGTGCCTGCCTCCCTCGAACGGCGTATTGAGGAATATCTCGACTATCTTGAGGGCGAGGCCGCCGCCTATGACGCGCGCGCCGAGCGCTATCATGTTCGCGTCGTTGTGCCGCCTCGTCATCTCGGCGGAGAAGCAGTCGCCGCAGGTGGCGCAGCGGATGCCCTTTATCTTGTTGGCGGCAAGGGCTATGCCTATGCCCGTCCCGCACACGAGGATACCGCGGTCACATTCGCCGGAGGACACCGCGCGCGCGGCGGCGGCTCCGTATATGGGGTAATCGCAGCTCTCGGAGGTGTAGGTGCCGTAATCCTTGTATTCGAGTCCCTTCTCATCGAGATAGGCCGCTATCTCGTGCTTGAGCTCGAGGCCCGCGTGGTCGCTTGCAAGTGCTATCATTTTTATTCTCTCCTTATTCAATCCCGATAAGCTCGGGTCTGCGCTGTCTGAATCTTGTGAGGTAGCGGAAGCCCGCCGAACGCAGGAGCTCCGCGCCCTTTTTGAAGCCCAGAGCGATATATTGGGGCTCGTGTGCGTCGCTCCCGAGGGTCACGAGCTCGCCGCCTGCCTCTTTATAGAGCGAGAGCAGCCACGGCGCGGGAGTCCATTCCATGCCGTAGCGTATGCACGACGTATTGAGTTCGAGGGCTATCCCCTTTTCCGCCATGATGCGGAACGTCTTTTCGAATACGTCGCGGTACGGCAGCAGCGAGACGTCCGACTTTTTCATATATCGTATGGGGTAGCCTATATGTCCGAGTACGTCGAAGCCGCCGAGCGATACGAGCTCGAGGTGCTCCATGGCGTAGCGCTCGAGGAGCTTTTCGTTTTCCGCGCGGTCGTCGAGCAGGCCGCGGGCGCCGAGCGTATAGAAATCCGGCAGTCCAAGAAGATTATGCACCGAACCTATTACGAGGTCAAGAGCATTCGACGCGACCTCTCGCGCTTTTTCCGGCCTGTGGTTGGCGCTGCCTATCTCGACGCCGAGCAGCACCTCCGTCTCCGCTCCCGCGAGAGCGCGGGCGTATGCCTCGCGCACCGCCCCCGCGTCGTAGCAGTCGGGGTCGACCTCGCCGGTCTCGTAGTTTTCGATGTCGCAGTGGTCCGTGAACGTCACGCTCGAGAGCCCCGCGCGGGCGGCGGCGAGCGCCATCTCCTCCATCGGGATCTCACAGTCATTCGACAGAGCGCTGTGGACGTGCTGGTCAAAATAAAGCATCGGTCATCACTCCGATCAGAACGGATACGAGCCCGCGAACCAGTGCAGCCACGTACCCGCGTAGTCGCCCGAGACGGGCACGCCCGTCAGCGCGGGATAGAACATCACGAACAGTATCAGGCAGAGCGCCGTGAACAACAGGCACGCCCATTTCCCGCGGATGTGCCGCTCCTTGACGATATCGTTCATCATCAGCGCTATCGCGACGGCGAGGAAGAGCGCGCTCGGGAAATAGTGGTATATGAAGCATATCCTGCTGACGAATATCCACGGAACGAGCTGTGACAGATAAGCGATGAGGATGAAAAGCGCGTTGCCGCTTTTGTGCTTTACGAGGCTCACACCGCAGGCGACTGCGGCGAGTATCCCCGTCCACCATACGAGCGGGTTTCCGAACGCGCCGAACGCAGAGCGCATCCCGCCGTCGAGGTATTCAAGATAGTACAGTATCGGTCTGCCGTCAAGCACCCACGACCACCACGGCGAGCTGTACGGATGCGTCGCGACGAGCCCGCTGTGATACGAGAACATGAACTTCTGATTGTTCAGCACTATCTGCAGGTACTCCGCCGAGAAGGGCTTGACTCCCTCCGCCCTGCCGTACGGCAGATATGCGAGCAGGTAAATGAAGCACGGGATCACCACGAAGAACGCCGCCGAGAGGACGACGGTCGCCGCGAGATATTTCCCGAAGCCCTGCTTACCGCTCTTTTTGTATTCCCGTCCGACGGCTATCTGCCTTATGAGCCACAGCAGGGCAAGTCCCGCTCCGCCGTAGAGCACTATCCACTTGCTCGCGGCGCCGAGGCCGAAGCAGAGGCCCGAGAGGAATAGCGGCAGTATCGTGTTTTTGAGCGGCGCGTCCGCCGGACGCGCGAAGTATCTGTACATGAACAGGTACATCAGCAGGATGAAAAACACGCCGTAGGTGTCGATGGTCGCTATCCTCGTCTGCACGAAGTGCATGAAATCGAACGCGAACACGAGAGTGCCGCACGCGGAGACGACAGTCTTGCCGAACATGTTTTTCAGCAGGATATAAAGAGCCGGCAGCATCAGCACTCCGAACAGAGTCCCCATGAAGCGCCATCCGAACGGGTTGAGGCCGAATATCCTGATGCCGAGCGAAATTATGAGCTTGCCGAGAGGCGGATGCGACACCTCGTAGGGCTTGATGTTTATGATATGCTCGTACGCCGTGCGCACGTGGTATATCTCATCGAAATATGAGCCGTTGAGGTACGTCGGGGAATCCGGCACGGTATCGGCGTCGTCCGTCAGCAGGGCTCCGTCGTCCCGTCCCTCGGCGGAAATGCGCTCGCCGTTGACGTCGAAGAATGCGACCTCGCCGAGGTAAAGAGGCGGGTCAGCCGCGCGCACGCGCACGAAGCGGGTGCTGCGCGGATTCAGCTCGAGCTTCACCCAGCGCAGCTGCTCTGCGTTTTTCTGCTCGAATTCCACGGGCTCGCTCCACCGCTCCCCGTCAAGCGAGGTCTCGAGACGGTAGCGCCCCGTTTTTATCCCGGTATAAAACCACACCTCGCCGAGGATCTCCGTATCGGAGAATTCGACGACTGCCTCCTGCTCCGTATCACCGAGCAGGAGCAGGCTCTCCGGAGCCTTTCCGCTTCCGAGCCCCGTGAACGCCGTCACCGCGTATATCACGGTCACGGCGATGAGCGGGACGATATCCTGCCTCTGCATCGGGTGCAGGCGGCAGGCGAAGGCCGCGCCTTCGCCGCCCTCGGCGGTACGCAGAGAGCCGCGCCGGCTTCCCGCCCAGCAGAACATGAACCACACCGCCGCTATGAGCGTCAGCAGCGCGGGTATCATCCAAAGATACGTTTTCAGCATCCCAGCACCTTCGCAAGCGCCGCGATATGCTCCGGAGTCGTGCCGCAGCAGCCTCCGACGTAGCTCACACCGAGCTCGGCCACGCGCGCCATCTTGTCGGCAAATTCCGCAGGAGTCATGGAGTACGCTCCGTTTTTGTCGGGAAGGCCGTTATTGGGCTTGATGATGACGGGGATATCCGTCGAGTCGAGGAAGCGCGCGGCTATCTCCGCGGCCGTGTCAGGTCCGACGGAGCAGTTCATGCCGACGGCGTCCGCGCCCGCGGCGGCGAGAGCCTTTGCCGCCTGCTCGGGCGTATCGCCCATGAGAGTGCGTCCGTTCGTTCCGAAGCTCATCGTGACGAAAGCGGTCATGCCCTCGCTCTTGGCGGCGCGCAGGGCTATCAGCGCCTCGTCGAGGCTCGCCATAGTCTCTATGGCGGCGAGGTCAGCCGAGAGGCCCGCCCTCACGACGCGGAGGAAGTACTTATACGCCTCGTCCGGATCAAGGTCGCCGTACGGCTCGAGGAGCTTTCCGAGCGGGCACATATTCAGAGCGACGCGCACTCCGTCAGGCACGGCCGCGCGCGCGTTTTCAAGCCCCGCGCGGACCCACAGCTCCGTATCATCGCCGGCGTTTATGGGATTTACGCAGAACGTATTGGCGTTTATCTGCTCGCTTCCCGCGTCCGTGTATCTCTTGTGCACGCCGCGGATAAGATCGGGCATATCCGTATTCACAAGCGCGAGATTGGCGGGCGCTCCCTCCTTGATAAGGAGGCTTCCGAGCGCCCCGTCAAGTATGACAGGTCTTTTCATGGCTTTGCTCCGCTCACTTTCAGAATCTGGAGATGGAATTTTTGACGAGGTACTTGAAGTTCGGCGCGACGGCGTCCGCCGCGGCTACGACGTCCGCATGGGAAAGCGGCTCTGCCGCGATGCCCGCGGCAAGGTTGGATATACAGGACACGCCGACGACGCGCATCCCCATGTGACGCGCGGCTATCGCCTCGCAGGCGCTCGACATTCCGACGGCACTCGCGCCCATCGCGGCGAGCATGCGTATCTCCGCGGGACTCTCGAACTGCGGGCCCGTGAGCTGGCAGTATACGCCGTGGCGCAGGGTCATCGGCTTTTCCGCGGCAGTCTGCTCGACTATCGCGCGAAGCTCCGCGTCGTATATATGCGACATATCGGGGAAGCGCGTGCCGAGCTCCTCCTCGTTCGGTCCTATCAGCGGCGACGGGACGAAGCAGCTTATCTGGTCCTCGATGAGCATGAGGGACGCGGCGGAAAATTCCGGCGAGATGCCGCCGGCGGCGTTGGTGATGAAGAGTATCTCCGCGCCCATCGCGCGCATCAGGCGCACGGGCAGGACGACCTGACGCATCGGGTAGCCCTCGTAATAGTGTACCCTGCCCTGCATGCAGACTACGGGCACGTCCCCTATCCTGCCGAACACGAATCTGCCCGCGTGGCCGGGCACGGTCGACACCGGGAAGCCCGTCAGCGACGAGTATTCCACGGTCGTCTCCACGTCTATCTCGGAGGCGAAGTCTCCGAGTCCGCTTCCGAGTATGAGCGCTACGCGCGGCACGAAGTCCGTCTGACGGCGCAGGTCCGCGAGTGCGGTGTTCACTTCTTCGAATATGGTCATATCCTAACCTCCGTATCTATATCCTGACTGCCTCGCCCGTTCTGAAGAAGTACAGTATCTTCTCCTTTACGGGTCGGCTGAAGATCCTTTCCAGCGCCTTTGCATACGCGCCGAGCTGAGGCGTGTATCGCTTCACGGCGGCAGGCTGTGTGAGCTTCGTCACGCCGTCGCTCTTGAAATCCACGATGACGAGCCCGTCTCCCTCCTCGAAGAGGCAGTCGACGACGCCCTGGAGCAGCAGCTCGTCCTCTCCGGCGCCGTCGAGCAGCTCGCCTGCGGGGATAAGCAGCGAGAATTTGAATTCACGTCTGAGCTCCGGCGACGCGAGCATCCTCTGACCGAGCGGCGAAAGCGCAAGCGCCGTCAGCTCCGAGGGGCGGACGCTGTCCGCCTCCGCGGGAGTAAGCAGGTGCATCGTTTTCAGGCGCTCGATCTCGCTCCGCGCGCCCTCCGTCTCCCTGCACAGGGCAAGGTCGGAAAACTGCACGGCCTTGTGGAGCGCTGTACCGCGTTCCGTCGGCGTGAGTCCTCCCGTTTCCGTCCCGAATACGGGGCGGCGCAGGTCAGCCGCTTCACCGCGGACGTAGGTCTCCGCGTCCTCGGCGGCCTCCGAGGCCTTAGGCTCTCCCTTGAGCTCCGTCGCAGTGAGCTTTGACGGGAGTTTCCACGCAGCCTGCTCGGGCGGCGTGAACGCGAGCCTTTCACGCACGGTCTCCACGAGCTCCGCGTCGGCAGTGCGGGCCGGGCCG
>JAZQQE010000073.1:0-16543 GCA_045628845.1 Oscillospiraceae bacterium | reverse complement strand
GATAGTGCGCATGGCGCCCGAGCGCGTCGTGTACGTCTCCTGCGACCCCGCGACTCTCGCGCGCGACCTGCGCGTCTTCGCCCCGGACTACACCGCCGTCGCCGCCTCGGCGTTCGATATGTTCCCCGCCACGAGCCACGTAGAATCCGTCGTGAAACTCGTTAGGGAGCGCAGACACAGCATGGATCTGGCTCCCGGGCCGTTTTCCATGATAAAGAACGGAAAGAAAACGATAGAGCTCCGGCTGTTCGATGAAAAGCGGCAGAAGATCAAAGTCGGTGACAGCATCGTTTTTACCGAAACGGCAACGGGAGAAAAGCTGAGCGTCAAAGTCGAGAAGCTGCACCGGTTTGACAGCTTTGATGAATTGTATGGATCTCTTCCGCTGCTCGAATGCGGATATACGAAGGAGACCGTTGCCGACGCCAGGCCCTCCGACATGGAAGGCTTCTATTCCCCGGAAAAGCAGAAGAAGTACGGTGTCGTAGGTATTGAGATCTCCCTCCCTGACGGAGATTAACGATGAGAATGCCATGGAAACGGTGCGGAGAACGACGGCGATCTGATAGAGGTCGGAACGCCGGTGTGAGCCGCGCGGCTCCGTTTGACAGAGGAAAATCACCATGATAGAAACAGAGAGACTCGTTCTGCGTGAGATGTGTGACGCAGACTATGACGCGCTGTACGCCGTGCTCGCGGATCCGGATATTATGCGGCATTATCCGTACACATTCGACGGTGCCCGCGTCGGGAAGTGGATAAGTACGAATATTGAACGCTACCGCGTGTTCGGCTTCGGCCTCTGGGCGGTCTGCCTGAAAGACACGGGAGAGATGATAGGTGACTGCGGGCTCTCCGTGCAGAACGTGAACGGATTTTTCCGCCCGGAGATAGGATATCATCTGCGCAGGGACTGTCAGCGGAAGGGCTACGCGAAGGAAGCCGCCTCCGCCGTCATGGACTGGACGTTTGAAAACACGGGCTTCGGCTGCGTATATTCCTTCATGAAAGCGGCCAACGCCGCCTCGTCCGCGACGGCGCGCTCCGTCGGGATGCGGAAGACGGACGAATATACCGACGGCGAAAACGAGCTCACCGAGGTCTACGGGATAACGCGGGACGAGTGGAGTGCCCTTCGCGGGGGACTGTCCGGAATAGAGCCGGGCCGCGTCACGATACGCCCGGAAACGCCCGCGGACTACAAGGAGATAGTGTCGCTCGTGCTCCGCTCCTTCCGCGAGGGGACGGACTACTCCGACGGCACGGACATCGTCGCGCTGATAGAGGAGATAAGAGGCTCGGAATTTTATATCCCGGAGCTCTCCTTCGTCGCGGAGCTTGACGGGCGGATAGTCGGGCACTTCTTGTTCTCGCGCTTCCCGCTGTCGGCGACGCCGCAGGGCGGGCACGGCGGTGCGGGCGGCACGGACGTCGTCATGCTCGCGCCCGTTTCCGTTCACGCGGACTGTCTGCGCCGCGGCATAGGCTCCGCGATGCTGAGGCTCGGGATAGAGAAGGTCAGGGAGGCGGGCCTCGCAGGCATCATCGTCGAGGGCAACTACCTGTTTTACAACACCCTCGGCTTCAGAACGTCATCGGAATACGGCATCTATCCCGTCAGCGGCTATCCAATGACGGAGCCGAGGTGCCAGATGTGCATGGAGACGCGCGCCGGGTCGCTGAACGGCGCGGGCGGCTACGTGGTCTACGACATGTACCGGAACGCATGAGAGAGGGAATGAGATCGTGACGGAATATAAAGAGTACGCCGTCGAGGACGGCACGGGCATCAACGTCGTCGACGGGGAGGGCATGATAAACCTCGCCTGCACCCTCTCGTACAGGGCGAGGGTCGCGGTCGCCTCTGCAGGCGGAGCGGAGTCCGCTCCCCTGACGGAGGACGGACTGCGAAGCCTCACCGCCGCCTCGCTGAACGCGGCGTACTGCCGCGAATACGAGGGCGGGATGCCGGTCGAAGTCCTGCGGAGCGGGAGGCCGGACGCGGCGCTGACGGAGGCCGCCGCAGAGCGGCTGAAAGAAGCGCTGTCCGCGCGGTACGGCGTGTCCCTCGCGTCGCTTGACGTGGAGGAGCACCGGATATCGGAGGCGGACAGGCAGAGCCTTGATGAGCTCCTGCATTTCAAGGAGCTTGCCGACCCGAAGAGGGCGGCGGAGGAGCTCGTCCGCGCGATGCAGGCCGGAGCTCAGCCGAAGGCGGACCGGGCGGAGCTTCCGCCCTGGACCTGCTCGTGCGGGAGCGTCAACAAGAGCAGATTCTGCCCGGAATGCGGGAAGCCGTCGGGGAGATGGCTCTGCGCGTGCGGGAAGCTGAATACGACCCCGTTCTGCCCGGAGTGCGGCAGTCCCGCCGGAAGCGGGACGCGCGTCTGACGGCTCGCGGGGATAAATTGGAAAACGGAGGTCACACTTCTATGAAGGACATATCGCAGGAATATAAGTACATAAGGATACACGGCAGGCATCCGGTCGTCAATACGATGACGGGGAAGGGCGTGTTCGGCCTCTGCATGGAGCTCGTCCGCAGCAAGAAAATGGAGCAGGAGGACGAGGACCTCTACATGGAGATAGATTCGTGGTTTGCCGAAAATCTCCCGTGGCCGGAGCAGTGCAAGCAGCAGGAGCGCGTCGTCTGCTATTTCAAGACGGAGAACGCGGGCGAGATGCTCAAATGGATGAAGCCCGCGCTGTGGCTGCTCGACCGCTACGACGTCCCCTACTACGTGGTCTTCACGAACACGCCCGGGGAGATAGTGTATGAGGACAAATATCAGATCGTGGCGAAGGTGGACGACATCGTCATCCTCCCCGTCCCGGAATCATGGTCAAAGGATAAATAGGGTATGGTGGTCGGCATCATGGGAGAAAACCGACCCGGAAAAGCCGGGGAGTGAACGCTCCGCGGCGCACGATATAAGGAGAAATATTATAGTGAATACGGATAAATGCACGTTCCGCCCCGAAAGACCGAAGGACTACGCCGCGGTCGAGGACCTCGTCCGCGAGGCGTTCTGGAACGTATACCACCCCGGGTGCAGCGAGCACTACGTGCTCCACGTCCTGCGGGACGACCCCGCCTTCGTGAAGGAACTCGACTTCGTCATGGAGTGGGACGGCGCCATCGTCGGACAGAACATTTTCGTAAGGACCGTCATCGACGTTGACGGAGGCGGGCAGGTCCCCGTCCTGACGATGGGCCCCATCTGCGTCACGCCCGGCCTCAAACGCCGCGGCTTCGGCAAGAGGCTGCTCGACTATTCGCTCGAAAAGGCGGCGGAGCAGGGCTTCGGCGCGGTGCTCTTCGAGGGCAATATCGGCTTTTACGGCAAGAGCGGCTTCGGCTACGCCCGCGACTTCGGGATACGCTATAACGACATGCCCGCGGACGCCGACACGTCGTTCTTCCTCTGCAAAGAGCTCGTGCCCGGCTACCTCTCCGGCGTCACCGGAGCGTACCGCACGCCGCAGGGCTACTACGTGCCTGCCGAAGAGGTCGAGGAATTCGACAAGGGCTTCCCCGCGAAGGTGAAGCTGAAGCTCCCCGGCCAGCTCGGCTGACGGGAAGATCGGAGGTCACACAATGGCTGCATCGGTGCTCGCCTTCAACGTGAAGGAAAGCGAGCTCGCAAAGCTGAAAACGGTTTGCGGCGGTATGGGGATATCCCTGAAAGCCGTGGACAGAGAGCTCTACGGCTGCCGACTCGGCGCGATAGCAGACGGGAGCGCGGAGCCCTGCGCCTCGCCGGAGGGGGACTTCACCGAGCCGCTCCTCGTCATGGCGTCGTTCAGCCGCAGGCAATTCGATATTTTTCTGAAACGCCCGGAG
Source organism: Oscillospiraceae bacterium (assembly GCA_045628845.1). Lineage (GTDB taxonomy): Bacteria > Bacillota > Clostridia > Oscillospirales > Oscillospiraceae > RGIG7949. The sequence goes on along the minus strand of JAZQQE010000073.1, from coordinate 12,699 downwards.
GCTGCGGGAGTGCCGCTGAAAGCCGTGATGACGGAGCACAACGCCGAATGGACGCCGCTCCGGCTTTACGGGGAGCTGTGCGCAGAAAGGGAGGCCTTCCGCCGCGGCGGGAAGCCGGTACATAACGGCGCCCGCGTCGGGAGGAAAAGGCCATGCTGACGCTGTACGCTGCGTCCGCCGCGCCGCTCGAAGAGAAAAGGCTGTATGAGCGGGCGTACGGGTTTGCATCTCCTGCGCGCCGCGCGAAGGCGGACGCATATCTCTACGCCGAGGACAAGACGATGTCCCTCGCGGCGGAGGTCCTGCTCCGGAGGGGCCTGCGCGACGCGGGCACGGCGGATGCGGAGCTCACCTACGGAGAGTACGGCAAGCCCTATCTTGCGGGCGGCGGCACGTTTTTCAGCCTCGCACATTCGGGCGGCTGGGCGCTCTGCACCGTAGCTGACCGCGAGGTCGGGTGCGACGTCGAGCTGATGCGCCCCGTCGGGCTGAAGGTCGCCGAGCGCTTTTTCGACCCCGCGGAGTTCGCGGAGATATCCGCGAGCCCCGACCCGCTGACGCTGTTTTTCCGCTGCTGGACCATCAAGGAGAGCTACATGAAGGCGACGGGGCTCGGCATGAACCTGCTCCCCGGCGATTTCCGCGTCGTGTTCTCCCCGGAGATACGGGTCGAGCCGCCGCCGGAGGGGCGGTCGTTCGGCTTCCGCGAGTTCACGGATATCCCGGGCTGCGCCGCCGCGCTCTGCGCCGAGGGCGGCTGCGGGGACGCGGAGCTGCGCATCATAGATCTCGCAGAAGAACTTGAATAAAAAAAGCGACAAGCCAAAAGGGACAGACAGATAAGGAGAGAGGCGCAGGCGGAATTTCCGTTTCTGAGCGAAGGCGTATGCCGATACGTCGAGCGAGAAAACGGAAATAGGCAAAAAACCTTTGAAATCTCTTGCGAAGCAAGTCATTACTCATAGAAACAGTAAACCCGGGATAGAAGTTTTCGCTTCTGTCCCGGGCTTTTTATATTGTTTTTTGCTGTTCCGGCAAGAAAAAATCCTTAGATGGCTGTCCCAAAACAGCGTGCCCGGTTTGTTCTTTAAATTAAGGCTTATTCCGCGAAGAATATCCCGTCGAAGAGGTCCGTCGTTTCCGTGCCGTCTATGTACTGCGGCCAGCCATCGGACGAGTAGACCCAGACGCGGAACAGATCACCGCTGCCGTCTATCAGGTCAACGGCACTCACGTTATCGCAGGCATATACGGAAAGCTCCGTGCCGGCGGCTATCGTTCCGTACCCGAGCAGTTCTCCGGAGTTCATGTCTACCATCCACGTATCGTAATCCGACTTCGCGGTAAGGACGGCCCCGCTCTGCGCGTCGGACATCGTATCGAGGGCAAGCGGCAGGCCGCACGGGCCGACGCGGTAGCTCCCGGTGCAGGTCATGGTGCTGAGCAGCTGACAGACGGAGGAAAGCTCAAAACAGCACGGATCGTCAGGTTCTTCGGCAAATCTGCCGTAGAACTCGCCCGCAAACAGCGCGCTGCTTCCCGAGAGAGTATATATGACTATATCGTGGTATTCGCCCTCGACTGCAAAGTCGACGTAAACGCTGTTGGTGCCGTCGATGCCGGTATACATGAGGTACGCCGTGGCATCCCATGCGCCTATATTCACGGTCGTTCCGATCCCGTTGACTCCGACGGTCACGCAGGTTATCCAACCGTCGTCATCGTACTCATACGCTATCGTGACCTTCTCTTTGCGCCCGTCGCCGTTGACGTCGCAGGTGAGGGTATCGTTGAGCTGCCTGACGAAGGGCTCGCCTACGACCTTGCGCTCGGTGCAGGGATAGAGCGAGACGCCGTAGCCCTCCGGGATGGAGGTCACGTACTCGTCAATGGGAACGAAAAACAGGGAGAGCCCCTCGTCGGAGAGGCTGAACGAGCACTCCCACGGCATCTTGTAATTCGCGCGCTCGGTCAGGATGCAGTTGATGTCATATATGCCGTCACCGTCTGGCTCTGCGGAGTAGACGCCCTTCATGACGTGCGGGATGTCGCCGCTGACACGGTCGCTGATGACGGCCGAGCCCTCCCCGTCGAGCATCACGTAGAGCGTGTGGTAGTCATAGTTGTCGTCATAGTACGTCCCGCACCACTCGCCGGACGGAGCGTCCTCCGGCACCTTCTGCGGCTCTGCATAGCCGAATGACTCGGAACCGTCCTCGATGGGAACGTCCGTGCGTGTATATTTGACGGGATCGTCCGCGTCGGAGGAGAGCTCTATCCCCTGCTCCGTCAGAGTCAGGCAGCGCGGGAAGGCACGCCCGGAATACGTTCCGGCAAAGCTGTTCCCGTCGTAAGGCAGGGCCGTCACCCACATGGAATCACCCGTGCCGCAGAGTTCGGTGTCGGAGGCGGGATAGTATTCCTCGCCCCGATAAGACCATTCGTCGGCGAATTCGGCCATAAGCAGTCCGTTGACCGTGTATATCTCGACCTTTTCCTCGTCCTCCGTGCCCTCATTTCGCACGTAGGTACCGCAGACGCGCTCGATGAACGGAGCATCCTGCACAGCGGGCGGCTCGGGTGTGGGCTCGGGCGTCGGCTCCGGAGCAGGCTCGGAGGTGGGCTCGGGAGTTTTCGTCGGCCTCGGAGTGGGCTCCGCGGTCCCGGGAGCGTCCGTCGGCTCTGTACCGGGCTTGAGAAGCCCGCCTATCTTCCCGCAGGCGGAGAGCGACAGGACGAGCGCGAGAGCGCAGATGATGCAGATTATCCTTTTCAAAGAGCTACATCTCCTTTCGCGGAGTATTATATCATGTCGGCACACCGCGCGCAACGAGAGAAAAGCCGTCTCCGGCTCCCGGACAGGCATTTAAAGGATCTTTTCCTGCCGAAGCGGCAAAAAAACCGGGACAGAAGCTTTCACTTCTGTCCCGGGTCTGCTTTTATACTTATCCTTCGATCATGCCGCGGTTTATTTTCAGAGTGAGTATGCGCAGGACGCTTTCGTTTATGCGCTCCTCGGAAAGAGTGCCGTTTTCAACTGCGGCGGTGAGCGCATCTATCGACTTCGAGGGAGTGGACGGGCAGAGCAGCAGGTCGACGCCCGCGGCTATCGACTTGACCGCTATCTCCTCCTCGCCGTAATGATCGGTGAGCGCCTGCATCTCGAGCGCGTCCGTCATGACGACGCCGTTGAAGCCCATTTCCTCACGCAGGAGCCCGGTGACGATATCGTAGCTGAACAGCGCGGGCTCGTCGCAGACCTCCTTGATGATGAGGTGACCCATCATGACGGCGTCCGCTCCGGCGTCGATGCCGGCCTGGAAGGGCTTGAGCTCATGCTCACGAAGATCGTCGAGCGTCTTGTAGATATAGGCGGAGCCGTAGTGCGTGTCGGCGGAGGTGTCTCCGTGGCCGGGGAAGTGCTTGAGCGTGCAGCCGACGCCTCCATCGTGGAAGCCCTCCACCGCGGCGGCGACGAGCTCGGCGGCGGTGACGAAGTCCTCGCTAAACGCTCTGTCACCGATATCGGTGTTTTCGGGATTCGACCAGACGTCGGCAACGGGCGCGAGGTCGAGGTTGAAGCCGAGATCACTCATGTCGGAGGCTATCGTCGCGGCGTTGGACTGCGCCTTTTTCGGCCCGTCGTGCTGATAATCGAGCATGGCGCGGATGGGCGTCGTTCCGACGGTGTGCATGAGACGGGTCACGCGCCCGCCCTCCTCGTCACAGCAGAATATCATCGGGATCTTCACGAAGCCCTGCGTATTGGAGAGCATCGTCCTGACCTGATCCTTGGATACCATGTTGGAGGTATTGTAGAGGAAGCCGCCGACAGGGTACTTTTCGAGCGCCTCGCGCGTCATTTCGCCCCCGGCCGTGACCGTCGCGACACCCGTGATGTCGCTCGGGCGGACGATGATGAGCTGGCATATCTTCTCGCGGAGGGTCATGCCGTCAAGTATCGTATAGGCGAGGTCGGGATAGAGCGGCTCGGGCTCGGGAGTGGGCTCGGGGGTAGGCTCCGGCGTCGGCTCGGGAGTAGGCTCAGGCGTGGGCTCCGGTGTCGGCTCGGGAGTGGGCTCCGGCGTGAGCTCAGCAGTGGGAGTCAGCTCCGGTTCGGGCTTCGGCGCGGGCTTCGTAATGAACCACACCGCCGCCACTATCGCTATCGCCGCGATTATCGCTATCGGCACGACGATATTTACTTTTTTCTTTTCGCGTTTCTTTTCGTGTTTTCCCACAGTATTCTTTCTCCGTCAGTTTTCAAATTCGCAGACAAAGCCCATGCCGCTCTCCATGTAGGGTACGGCGGCGACGGGGTCGTTGCGTTGGTCGTTCCAGTACCAGCCGTTGAGGCTCGGCACGTTCCAGAGCATGACGTACCACTCGTCCGTGCCGTCCTGGTCTACACGTGAGGGCTCGCTGCCGCTCCACGCGGAGTAGCCGAACGTCTCGCCCGTCACCCAGTGGCCGAATACGTTTCCGTAATCGTCGTAGGACGTGTAGCCGCCGAGCCAGCAATACTTGATGTCCTCTTTTTCGAGGAGCGCGATGATCTCGTCCTCCTCGGTCGAGCTCGTCACGGTCGCGAGGTGGCCTCCGAGCTGCTCGCAGCGGGCGGCGGCCTCTTCCCATGTCAGGCTCTCTCTGAAGGCGAGATACCTCGAGGCGTGCGTCTGTCCGGTGGGAACGGAATATACGGGGGTGAAGCTCTGCTCGCTGCTTCCTTTGCAGCCTCCGCCGGAGATGTCTATGCATATCTTTCTCGGCGCGTAGCAGTCGGGGCCGGCGCTGCTCTCATAGCAGACCTCGTAGTAGTCCATCTGCTCGGAATATATCTGGTTGAAAATAACCGTGAGGTCATACAGGTCATCGATGAACCAGTAGCGTCCTCCCGTCTCCTCGGCAACGTAACGGAGTGTCTGTTCCTCGACGGAGTAGCCGACGCCGATGATGTACACGGGCACCTGCTGCGTCAGCGAGTAGTTTATGACGTCGTACTCGGAGAAGCGGCTGCGGTTGTCTATGCCGTCGGTAAAGGCGATGACGCAGCGCGCGCCGCCCTGCAGTGAGGCGTGCGCGATGCCGTCGTGGACGGCGTCGTAGAAGGCGGTCAAGCCGTCGGTGGACATGGAGCGGATGCCGTTTTTCAGCAGCGCGGGCTCAGAGGTGAAGGCGCACATCTGCTGCACGATGGAGTCGAACGCGATGACCTCCGCCCTGTCGCCCACAGAGAAGTTCAGGCTATCCGTAAACTCGCTCATGATGTTCTTTATCTTCTGCATATCATCGTAGGATATGCTGTCGCTCTTATCGGCTACGAGGCTGATATTGAGGCCTCTGTGCCCGTTGAGCGTCTCGACGGAGTCCACCTCGCGGTAGAGATACTCTCCGCCCTCGATGCTCTCCTTTATGGTCATGCAGGAGAGGTCGAGTCCCTCGATGGGCTCGCCGGTGCGCTTGTCGGTCACGCTGAAATAGCACTTGACCTTCGGATACTCGCTTACGTCGGTGCTTACGAGCTTTATGAGCGCATCGCGCAGGACAGGAGTATCGTACTCGACATCGAACTCCGTATTGAAGCCGAGGAAGCCGAGCTCCGCAGAGCCGGTCCTGCTTTCGGGTCTGGTGCCCGCTTCGCCATCCGCCGTATAGGTGACGGTAAAGTGATTGTCATCCGTGAATTCTATTTCGGCGTCTTTCGCGGCGCCGTTATCTTCAAGGCCGATGCTCGGTGTGAGCTTGTCTCCGCACGTGAAGTTCAGGACGACCTTCGGGAATCCGGAGGCATCCACGCTGTCGAGCTCGGGCGCGAACTTCGCGGCCTTGTTCAGGTTGTCGTAGCGCTCAAACAGCTTGTCGTCCTCGTCTATGCCAAGCTCCTCGAGGGCCGACGCGGCCTTCGAGAATTTGCCCAGATTCAGATAAGCCTCCGCAAGGCCGAGCGAACCCTCTTTGTCTCCGGGCTTTTCGCTGAGCAGCTCGGCATAGGCGTTGGCGGCCTTCTGATACTCTCCGTCCGCGATGTACTGCGCGGCCGTATCGAGCCTGCTATCGGGCCGGGCCGTTTCGGAATCGCCTCCGAAGAGCTTTATGCCCGCGATGACGGCGGCGGCTATCACGATGACCGCAACGGGGATTATCACGAACAAGGGATTGAATTTCTTTTTCTGCTGCGCTTTTCTCGTGGCACGCGTCTCCGGCGGCGTGACGGAATTTCCGCAGCTGCCGCAGAATTTGGCGTTGTCGGGCAGATCAGTTCCGCAGTGTGGACAAATCATTTTATTTCTCCTGCCTTTATTGATAGAGGCGGCGCCCGCCTTGTCTTGGCGGGCGCCCGTTCGTCAGTCTTCGAGCTGACGCTTGACTTCCTTGATGTATTTGGTGATCTCGATGTGCTGCGGGCAGAGCTGTTCGCAGCTGCGGCAGTTTATGCAGTTGGCGGCCTTCGTCTCGGGCTTGATGATCATGTTGTAGATGTGGCGCGAGCTCTCGATGGCCTGATAGGTGATGACGTGGTTGTAGTGGCGCATGAAGGTCGGGATGGGCAGATGCTTCGGGCAGCCGCGGGTGCAGTAGCCGCACTGCGTGCAGGGGATGCGCGGCTTGGCGTTGATGGCGTCCACGACCTGGAGGGTGAGCGCGCGCTCCTCCTCGCTGAGGGGCTTGTAGTTCCGGAAGGTCTTGATATTGTCCTCGACCTGCTCGACGTTGCCCATGCCGGAGAGGATGACGTAGATGCCCTCGAGGCCCGCGACGAAGCGGAACGCCCACGAGGCGACGGACACGTTGGGATTGGCATCACGCAGGCACTTGGTGGCGTCAGCCTCCTCGCCCGCTATCCAGCCGCCCTTGCAGGGCTCCATGACGGAGATGGGCTTGCCGTGCTTTCTCGCGACGTCGTACAGACGGTGCGCCTGCACCTTCTCGTCCTCCCAGTCGAGGTAGTTGATCTGGAGCTGGACGAGCTCCATGTCGGACTCCTTGGTCAGCAGCTCGTCGAGCTGCTCGGGAGTGCCGTGGAAGGAGAAGCCGATATGCTTGGCAAGGCCCTTGTCACGCAGCTCGCGCAGGAAATCGAACGCGCCGAACTTGTACGCCTTCTCGATGGTGGGCGCGGTGAGTCCGTGCAGGAAGTACGTATCGACGTAGTCGACGCCGAGGCGCTCGCGGGAGATATTGAATATCTTCATCATGTCCTCAGCGGAGGGGCAGTCGGCCATGGAGAGCTTCGTCGTGATCATGAAGCTGTCACGCGGATAGCGCTCGACGAGCGCGATGCGCAGCATCTCCTCGGAGCCCTTGTAGATATAGCCCGTGTCGAAATAGTTGTAGCCGGCGGCCATGTAGGCATCGACCATCTTGAATATCGTCTCGGTATCGACGACGCCGTCCTTCATGGGCATGCGCATGTTGCCGAAGCCGAGATTGGGTTCTTTCGCCTTTATGTATTCAGACATAATCGGAGTTCCTCCCATGTTTCTTTTTGCCGATATTATATCGCACGGAGCCGTTTTCTGCAATAGGCTATTCTCTCTTTGCAATCGGCGTACGGGCGTGATATAATCAGAAAAAAAAGCATGGAGGCACATATATGTACCGGGATCAGAAAATCTGGATCGCTCAGTCCGAGAGCAGAAATATATACCTCTCCCCCTGCATGGCAAACCGTCACGGCCTCATAGCCGGCGCCACCGGTACCGGCAAGACCATCACGATGAAGGTCCTCGCGGAGTCCTTCTCCGACATGGGCGTGCCCGTATTCTTCAGCGACGTCAAGGGCGACCTCTCCGGAATGTGCCGCCCCGGCGAAGACTCCGAGGATATGCGCGGGCGCATCGAGCGCTTCGGAATGGACGGCTTCGCCTATAAGTCCTACCCCACCCGCTTCTGGGATATCTTCGGCGAGCTCGGTCACCCCGTGCGCGTGACCGTGTCCGGGATGGGCCCGCTGCTCCTCTCCCACCTGCTCGGCCTCACCGAGGTGCAGTCGGGCGTCCTCAACATAGTCTTCAAGGTAGCCGACGACAACGGTCTGCTCCTGCTCGACCTCAAGGACCTGCGCGCTATGCTCCAGTACGTCGGCGACAACCGCGCCGAGTTCACGACGATGTACGGCAACGTCTCCACGGCGAGCATAGGCGCCATACAGCGCGCTCTGCTCGCGTTCGAGTCCGAGGGCGGCGTCGGCCTGTTCGGCGAGCCCGAGCTCGACATACGCGACTGGATGCGTACCGACATCGACGGCCGCGGCTTCATCAACATCCTCGCGAGCACGAAGCTCATCCAGAGTCCGACCGTGTACGCGACCTTCCTCCTCTGGCTCATGACCGAGCTCTTCGAGAAGCTCCCCGAGGTCGGCGACGTCGAGAAGCCCCGCATGGTCTTCTTCTTCGACGAGGCGCATTTCCTCTTCACCGGCGCGCCCAAGGCGCTCCTGACGAAGATAGTGCAGGTCGTCAAGCTCGTGCGTTCGAAGGGCGTCGGCATCTATTTCGTGACGCAGTCCCCCTCCGACATCCCCGACGAGGTGCTCGCGCAGCTCTCCAACCGCGTACAGCACGCTCTGCGCGCCTACACGCCCGCCGAGCAGAAGGCCGTCCGCGCCGCGGCGAGCGCGTTCCGCGTCAATCCCGCCTTCGACACCGAGGAGGCCATCATGGCGCTCGGCGTCGGCGAGGCGCTCGTGAGCTGCCTCGATGAAAAGGGCGTGCCCGAGATAGTCGAGCGCGCGAAGATCCTCCCGCCGCAGAGCCTCATGGGCGCCGCGGACGAGAGCTACGTGCTCAGCTGCATAAAGGCCGACGAATTCGACCTCAAATACCGCGAGACCGTCGACCGCGAGAGCGCGTATGAGATAATCATGAAGGCTACCGAAGACCTCAAGGCCCAGCAGGAGGCTGAAAAAGAGGCCGCGAAGGCCGAAAAGGAAGCCGCCAAGGCCGCTGAAAAAGCCGAGAAGGAAGCAGCGAAGGAAGCCGAAAAGGCTGACAAGCCCGCCAAGAAGACGAGCAAGGCCGGGCAGGCCGTCAAGAAGACTGCGCAGAAGGCCGCCAACAGCGCCGCCTCCTCTGTCGCCACCTCGCTCGGAAACAACATCATCAATTCCGTCACGGGCGGCAAGACCACGAGCACCGGCGACATCGCCAAGCGCGCGGCCGGAAACGCACTCAAATCCCTCATGCGTTCCGGTTCCTCCGCGATAATCCGCGGCATCTTCGGAAACAAGAAATAAAGTTCATGAAATGCAAAACAGCCGGAGAAGTTCTCTTCTCCGGCTGTTTCTCTTTATGATCTGTGGATGTACATCCGTGACGGCTCCGTTTCGCCGTCGCTGAGGGCGGGACACAGATACTCCCATCCATACCGCTCGTAAAAGGAGTCATGGTCCGTCAGCAGATAGAGCGCATCTATCCCGAAGGCGCGCATATCCGCGCATACGAAGCCGAGCAGCCCCCCTGCGATGCCGCGGCAGCGGTACTTCTCCTCGACGAAGACGGCACAGACGTTCGGCGTGAGGTCGGGCCTCTCGTGGAAATCATTTTCGATGACTCCGAGTCCGCCCGCTATCGTCCCGCGTTCCATCGCGAGGTACCATTGCGGCACGGCGCTCCCGTTTTTCAGGCATTCCGTGATGCTCTCGACGTAAGCCTCGCGCGGCACTCCCCACTTTGAGGAAAACCAGTCCGCCGCGCGCTCAGCGAGCTCGGGGTGCTCGCGCAGCTTATATATCTCGCAGCGTCTGTCGGCGCGCAGGAACGGCTCTGCGGCGCTATCCTCCGCGAGCGGTGCGTACAGCTTCGGTCGTCTGTAAGCGTTTCCGTGTACCTCCGAGGCGCGGTAGGCGCGTATCGCGCCGATATCGAACGGCGCCATGAATATCCCCTCTTCGCCGCCCGCCTCGACGAGAAGCGTGTCGCGCGAGCCGGGCTCGTCGGGGACGTACGCGATGCCATCGAACGCCGTGGAGTGGCCGTTGCAGTCAGGCATGCCCTCGGCGTAATTCGCGGTCGCGATGCCGAGCATATTCTCATACGCGCGCCCGCGGAGCTGCGAGATGCGGTTTATCTCCATCGGGCATGCGTTCGGGACGAGTATGAGCTCCGCTCCGCCGAGCATGAGCAGTCTCGCGCTCTCGGGGAACTCGCGGTCGTAGCATATCATCGCGCCGACGCGGACCGGGCCCGACGCCGTGTCTAGCTCCGTCACGGGGAAGCTCTCGCCGGGCGTCAGGTGCTTTTCATCTCCGAAGTCGCAGGTGTGCACCTTCGAGTAGTGCAGACGCTTTTCCCCGTGTCTGTCGAAGAGTATCACCGTATTGCGCGGCGCGGGCTCGTATTTTTCGAGCAGGGTCACGGCTATCGCCATGTCGAGCTCCGCAGCAAGGGCGGCAAACGAGCGCACGAAGTCACCGTCGGCGCTCACGGCAAGGCTGCGCACGTACTCCGCGTCGACGCGCAGTCCGTATCCGCAGCTCCACATCTCGGGGAACAGCGCTATATCCGCCCCGAGCGTCTTCGCGCGGCGGCACCATTCCTCGCCCTTCGCTCTGTTTTCCTCCTGCGTCCCGCACGGGAGCATCTGCATAAGCGCCACGTTTATCATACGTCATACCTCCCAAGGTAAAACAAAAGGACAACCTCTCGGTTGTCCTTTTGTGGCAGGGGCAGAAAGACTTGAACTCTCGGCCCGCGGTTTTGGAGACCGCTGCTCTACCAACTGAGCTATACCCCTGTACCGGCGCGAAATGGTGGTGGGCCTTCAGGGATTCGAACCCCGGACCGACCGGTTATGAGCCGGTTGCTCTGACCAGCTGAGCTAAAGGCCCAAACATTACGTGCATTTGGTAGTGTAGCAGACCGGCGCTTTTTTGTCAATACTCATTTTGCGGATTTAGGGCGTTCTTTCGCCTTACGCGGGCTTCCGGGCTATCCGAGTATCCCGTCGACGAGCTTGTCTATGTGTATCGCCATCGTATCGAGGCAGGGTACGGGGCAGTTGCCGTCATTCAGCGCAAGCGGAAGCTCCGTGCAACCAAGCGCCAACGCCTCGATACCGTGCTCCGCCTTCATTTCGGCGATGACCGAGACAAGCTCCGCGACCGTCTCCGGCTTCACGACTCCGAGCTCAAGCTCACCGAAAATACGGTCGTGGACAAGTTTTCTGGTCGGCGCGTCGGGCGTGAAGACCTCGATGCCCGCGCGTCTGAACGGCTCTGTGAAAAACTCTGACTCCATGGTGAAGATCGTGCCGAGGAGGCCGATGCGGCGATGTCCGCGGCGTACGGCCTCGTCGCACGCGGTGCCAATGATGCTGATGAGCGGCAGCGGCGAGCGCGGCGCAAGGCGGTCGAAGACCGCGTGCAGTGTGTTCGCAGTGAGCGCGGCAAAATCGCAGTCCGCGGCTGCAAGGCGCGACAGAGCCCCGAGCAGATACTCCGTCAGCGCATCGCTGTCGCCGCTTGCCATAAAGGCGCCGCACAGCTCACAGTCAACGTTTTCTATCGTAAGTTCCGGGTACGCGCCGGTTTTGTTATGGACGGCGCGCACGATATCGCGGTAGTATATGAGCGTCGATTCGGGGCCCGTGCCTCCGATGAGTCCGAGTTTTTTCATGGGAGCTCCTCATATTTTCCGTTTCAGCAAAAAGCGGATATTTCATCTTATGCTCCTGACGGGGAGCCACACGCCGCTCTCATAGTCAGCGTCGTCCTTCATGCCGACGGTCGAGTACCATTCGATATTGAACGACGCCGCCATCTCATAATCCGGGTTGCCGGGCAGCCACTCCTTGAAGACGTAAGTATTTACCGACTGCAAAGACTGCGGAAGCGGTCCCACGGCGGTAAATTCAGCGAGGCTGCACGCGGGCACCTCAAAGACAGTCATGCTTTCCGGTACCTCGCCGCCGGCGTATCGGCCGCCGATGATATAACGAAAGCGGTCGACCCCGACATCGTCGATACATACGCCGAATTCACCGACAGAGTTTTCCACAACGGCACGTTCCTCCGCACTTTCGGGCTTTTTACCCGCGAAAAGTTGACCGTACTCATCAAAGAATTCGTCCCAAAACTTCGGGATCTCGCCGTAAGGATCGTCTGCGGAGAAATAACGCTGGAATCCGATTATCTTGAATCCCGTGCAATCTGAAAGCTTGTAGTTCATTTTACTGCCTCCCGTGACGGTTATGTTGATTTCGAAAGGAAGGAAAGTGCGGATAAGCCTCGGATCAGCCCGAACTGCGCTTGGAGTCGCTCCGTGAAAGCGTGTGAACGCTTTGGAAAAGCTCTCGGGAGTGTCGTAGCAGAAGCGAAGCGCAGTATCTATGATGCGTTCCTCGCCGCGTGCGATGACGAGGGCTGCCTCATACAGCCTGCGGTTACGGATGTACTCACCGATGGCACAGCCGGTTATCATCTGAAATCCCCGTTGAAGATAAAAGGGGGATACGTACACACTGCGCGATATAGATGCGATGTCGAGTTCCGAGGTGAGGTTATCCTCGATATAGCGCACGGTGCGCCTGAGACATGCGACCCAATCCATAATATCCCCACCTTTCATACTTTCGGATAGAGCATAACGCAGAAAGCACCGAAAGTCCTGTCATTAAATGCTGCGATGTGTCGTTCAGCAGAGTAAAGGATCATCAAAATGATTATATAATAGATAAAAAGACAAAACAAGATGAAAGAGC
>JAZQQE010000072.1:0-2664 GCA_045628845.1 Oscillospiraceae bacterium | reverse complement strand
AAAGAGAAAACGCACACGCCCGGCCCCGCGTGCCCCAGTGCTTTGCTTTTGAAACGGGCTTTATTTGCTCGTATAGCCCTTGCGGCGCTTGGCGAGCTTCTGCTTGCGCACTACGATGAGTATCACGATGACCGCGATTATCACGACGGCGGCGATGATGTAGATGATGGGGTTGATGCCGCCGGTTGTCTTGACGTTGAGCCAGAGGCTGTCCATCAGCTGATTGGTCTCCTGGTCGAGGTAGAGGAAGGCACTGCCGTTGGCAAGGATATCCGCGGAGGGATAGGCGATCTCGTTGGAGCTCATTTCCTCATCCATGTATTCCTTGGCGGCGCTCATCGGGGTGGAGTAGCCGAGGAATTCGAGGTTCTGCGCGTTTATCTCGGGGTCGCACATGAAGTTGATGTAGGCCTCGGCGGCCTCCTTGTCGGCGCAGCTCGTGGGGATGCACATGGCGTCGATGAAAAAGTTGAAGCCCTCCTCGGGGAAGTTGAAGGCGAGCGCGTCGTTGACGTCAGCCATGGTCAGATAGTCACCGGCGTAGTACGGGGCTATCCACGCCTCTTCACGCTCCATGTCGGCGAAGATCTGGTCCATGACGTAGGCCTGAACGAGCGGCTTCTGCTCGACGAGCAGGTCGGCGGCGGCCCTTATCTCGTTCTCATCCTCGGTGTTGAGGCTGTATCCGAGCCTGAGCTGGGCTATCGCGAAGGCGTCGCGGGGATTGCTGAACATGAGGATCTTTCCGGAATACTTCTCGTTCCAGAGAAGATCCCAGCTTCCCACGTCCGCGGGATCGACGTACTTGGTGTTATAGATGATGCCGACCGTGCCCCACGTGTAGGGGACGGAGTATTCGTTGGCGGGGTCGTAGGCGGTGTTCTTGTAGGGCTCGTCGATGTACCGGTAGTTGGGGATGTTGTCAAAATCGAGCTTCTGGATGAGGCCCTCGTCGATGAGGCGGCCTATCATGTAGTCGGAGGGGATGATGACGTCGTAGGTGCTGCCGCCGGTCTTGAGCTTGGTGTAGAGAGTCTCGTTGGTATCGTAGGTCATGTAGTTGACCTTGATGCCGGTGGCCTCCTCGAAGGCCTTGTTGACGTCTATGGAGCCGTCCGTTCCGTCGGCTATGTACTGACCCCAGTTATATACGTTGATAGTCCTTGTTTCAGCGGCGGCCTTGGGGCACGCGAAAAGAAAAGCGGGGACGATGAGAAGCGCGAGGAGCAGGGCGGAGATGGCTTTTTTCATTCTTTTACCTTCTTTCTCGTGGGAGGATCGACGCGGCGCTTTTTCGCGTCGCGCGCCTGGAGGACGTTCATCAGGACCATCACAAGGAGTATCACGATGAACAGCAGGGTGAACAGCGCGTATATCTTAGGATGCAGGGGCTTTTTCGTGTAGTTGTAGATCTCGACCGGAAGCGTGACGAAATTCGGGCCGTAGACGAAGTAGCTGATGACGAAGTCATCGAGCGACATCGTGAACGCCATGAGCGCGCCGGAGATTATTCCGGGCATTATCTCGTGTATGACGACCTTGAAGAACGCCTGGATGGGCGTGCAGCCGAGGTCGAGCGCCGCTTCCGTGAGATTCGGGTCCATCTGCCGGAGCTTCGGCATGACGGAGAGCACGACGTAGGGGAGATTGAACGTGATGTGCGCTATAAGCAGCGTGACAAAGCCGAGCATGTTCTTTATCTTCAGCGCCGTGCCGACGAAGGCGAAGAGCAGCGCCAGCGACACGCCGGTGACGATCTCGGGGTTAGTGAGCGGGATGTTCGTGACGCCCATCGCGATGCGCCTTGCGCGGCGGCCCATGCGGTGGATGCCGAGCGCGGCGGAAGTGCCGAGTATCGTGGAGAGCAGCGAGGATACGACCGCGACGATTATGGAGTTGAGCAGGAGCGGGAGAAGTACGGAGTCCTCGAAAAGGGCCTTGTACTGCCCGAAGGTGAAGCTCCTGAATACCGCGATGTCGTTGCCGGAGTTGAAGGACGCGACGGCGAGCACGAGCATCGGCAGATAGAGGAATATGAAGATGATGACGGTAATGACCTTCGCAGCCTTGCTCATAGCGTCACCACCTCGTCGTCATCGCCGGTAAAGCGGTTCATGAGTCCGATGCAGATGAATATCAGCACCATCAGCACGAGGCTCATCGCCGCGCCGAGATTGGGATTGTACGCCGTCTTGAACTGCGACTCGATGACGTCGCCTATGAGCGTCGTGCCGGAACTGCCGAGCTTCTGGGATATGTAGAAGGTCGACACGGCGGGGACGAAGACCATAGTGATGCCGGAGACTATGCCGGGCACGGAGAGCGGGAGCGTGACCTTGCAGAAGACCTGCGTGTGGTCGCAGCCGAGGTCCTGCGCGGCCTCGATGAGCCTGCGGTCTATCTTGATGATGACGGTGTAGAGCGGCATTATCATGTAGGGCAGGTAGTTATACACCATGCCGAGGATGACCGCACCGCTCGTGCGGATGAGGGGCAGGGGACCAATGCCTATCGTGGAGAGAAGGCGGTTTATGATGCCGGTGTCCTCGAGCATCGCGACCCACGCGAGAGTGCGGAGCAGGAAGCTGATGCACATGGGGAGCATCACGAGCATATAGAGGAAACGCTGCGTCTTCGGCTTCGCCTGAGGTATGCACCACGCGA
>JAZQQE010000071.1:0-9997 GCA_045628845.1 Oscillospiraceae bacterium | reverse complement strand
TAGGGGCAGGGCTTGCCCTGCCCCTATCGCTTTTGTCCCGCATCCCCGTAGGGGCGGGGCTTGCCCTGCCCGCACCCATTTTATCCGCCCGCCGCATAACGGGAGGGGCAAGCCCCTCCCCTACGAATATACAGACAAACGTGGATCTTGGGAGGCATGTTTTATGGTTCTTCCAAAGCGAAAATCAAACAGATTAAAGAATTACGATTACAGTCAAAACGGAGCATATTTTATTACGATTTGTGTGCAGGACAGAAAGCCGATCCTGCCCCGCCCGAATCGCCTCTGTCCCGCATTCCCGTAGGGGCGGGGCTTGCCCCGCCCGAATCGATCTTGTCGCCATTCGGAAAGATAGCGCAGGAACAGCTTACGGATCTGCAAAACCGATACAAGAACGTTTCCATTGACCGTTACGTGATCATGCCTAATCATATACACATCCTGATGCGGCTCGATATTGCGGGAGGGGCAAGCCCCTCCCCTACGACGGTATCGGATATCGTTCGTGTTTTCAAATCATTGACGACCAGAGAATGTAAGAAGGCTCTATCCATAGAAAAACTGTTTCAGCGTTCCTTCTATGATCACATAATCCGGGACGAAGATGATTATCAAGCCAAGTGGCAGTACATTGACGATAATCCGGCAAAATGGCGTGAGGATTCATTGTACGTTGATGAAAGCACCGAGAACGGTCCGTCTTGATTTTCATGTCATAATATGGTATATTTTCCGTGGAGTCTCACAACGGCTTTTCCGCAGAGCCGGAAGCCCGTGTCCCGATGTGCAGGGAGGCAGACATGAAAAGAAACCCGTTATGGATCCTTCTGATACTCGTCGTCGCCGCCATCGTCGGCTTCGAGGTCTACATGGAATCCCGTTTCACCGAAATGAAGTTCGTGCCGGTCCCGCTGTCCGGGGAGCAGATACTCGAAGAGATGCCGGACATCGCCTTTACCGAGGCCGATTCCGCGATGGCCGAGGCGCTGGCGGCTTCGCCGGAGATCGCGGAGGTCCCGGAAGACGGCGTTTATACCTTCCCGCAGAGCGACGCCGAAAGGCTGCTTGCGCCGTACGCTCCGGAGGACTGCGGGTCTGTCGAATTATCCGCAGCGGGCGGAAATATCTTCGTATCCTTCTACTGCGGCGGCCGGCAGATAAATTACGGCTTCGACACGGCGCTGACGTACCGTCAAAAGGCCATCGGCGTATACGGGAAAGACCTGACGGCCGCAGAGACGGTATACTCAAACAATAATAACGGAGAGCTTTCAAAGACAAGGGCAAAGCGCGTCCTGTTCGCGTGGCTGACGAACAGACATAATTTTAGAGAGGTCAATGCCGCATAAGGGATCATTTAAGCAAAACAAGACCCGCCGAAGAGGGACCTGTTTCCTCTTCAGCGGGTCTTTTTGTCATATCTGTATTACCGGCCTGCATTCATGCTTCCTATTTCCAGGAGATTGCCTTCGGGATCGGCAACGTAAAAATTGCGGATGCCGAAGTCAAAGGTCATCGGAGCTCCGCACGGAAACTGAACGTCATATTTTGACAGACGTTCATACTCCGCGTCGACGTCTGCGAAGCACGGCAGCCATAAAGCGATCTCAAAAGACTGATTGATCCCCTCCGGAGGGGCATAGCGTTCATGGATCGCCTTGACAAATTCCTTCCTGCTGTACATGAACAGCGTGGTCTTTCCGCTTCCTGTCTCAAACTCCGCAAAATCGCCGCCGTTCCATTCTGTTTTGAAGCCGAGAATATCTCTGTAAAATTCGACCATCCTGCCGATGTCTCCGACAAGAAGACACGCGCCGACGGTCACGTTTTTTCCATTCATGCTGTTTGCACCTCCAACACGGGCTGTCCCGAAAGGGCTTTTTCAGTCGTTCTTCGCCATGCCGAAGCCGGCGACGGCGCTGACGGGGAGCGAGAACACGACGGCCTTCGCGGGCGTATCGAGCCCCGCGGCGTGCATGACCGACTGCATTATCGCCGCCTTCTGCGACGACTCCGCGACTATCATGATCAGCTCCTTCTCCTCCGCGATGGAGACCTTGAAGAACTTACGGGAGCCCGAATTGCCCGTGCCCTTGCCGTGCAGGACGGTACCGCCCCTCGCACCGGCGGCGCGCGCGGCGTCCATGACCTCGTCGATGTGGCCCTCGTTGGCGATGACGAGTATCAGCTCGTTTTCGAAGCTCTCCGCGGCGGGCGCGGCAGTTTTTTCAGCGCCGAGAAATTCCATCGTTCTCCCTCCTCCGATGCTTTTTACGGGTACCGCGAGCACCACGCCGTTGCCCGGCGCGTCGATGTAGAGCCGCCGCCGCTCCTCGCGGATGAGCTCGGCGGTCTTCTGTTCGTCGGCGGTGCTCATCTCGACGAGCTTCTCGCGCGAGGCGATGCCGAGCAGGTCGAGCATGTTCTTCGTCGCCGTACCTCGCCCGAGGAGCGACAGCGTCATCGGCAGGCGCAGCTCGGAGCATATCCGGCGGTAGGTGTCGCCGCCCTCGGGATTTATGATGGAAATGACGTAATTCACTCACTTCACCCCCAAAGCTCGATGATCTCGTCGTCGCGGAACGCCGCGGCGGGCGTTTCGTCGGACTTCTTCCTGCGGCCGTAGCCGAGGCCGACGGCCTGTATGCAGATGAGCGGCATCATCGCGACGAGCGCCACGACGCCGAAGGCGTCCTGCAATATGTTCCCGCCGAGCGTCGCGCAAGCGCCCATCATGAACGAGAGCATGAACGTCGCGGTCATCGGTCCGGAGGCGACGCCGCCGGAGTCGAAGGCGATGGCGGTATACATGTCCGGCACGAAGAACGACAGCACGAGCGCCGCCGCGTAGCCGGGGACGAGAAACCACATCACGGATATGCCGGTCACGACGCGGAGCATCGCAAGTCCCATCGCTATTGCGATGGCGACCGAGAGGCTGAGCTTTATCGTGCGCCCCGGTATCGCGCCGGAGCTCACGGTCTCTATCTGCTTTTCGAGGACGTAGATGGCGGGCTCGGCGGAGATTATGAACCAGCCGAACACCATCGACAGCGGAATGAGCAGCCACCGCGTCCACCCCCCGGCGAGGCCGGAGCCGAGCGCCACGCCGAGCGGCGAGAAGCCGACGTTCACGCCCGCGAGGAAGAGGACGAGGCCGACGTATGTATAGACCATGCCGAGCAGTATTTTGAGGAACGACCGCCCCGCGAGGCGCAGGGACACGGCCTGGAATATCAGAAAGATGACGACGATGGGCGCGAGCGCGACCGCCGTCTCCGCGAGGACGGAGGGGAGCTCCGCGGCGTAGCCGAGGCCGACGGAGACGGTATCCTCCCAGACGGGCGAAGAGAGAGCCGCCTGACCGCCGTCCGCGGGGTCGAGGAAGCTCAGCGCGAGCACGGCGAGGACGGGTCCTATCGAGCAGAGCGCGACGAGGCCGAAGCTGTCCGACTCGGCCTTGCGGTCGCTTCGGATGTTGGCGATACCGACGCCGAACGAGAGGATGAAGGGGACGGTCATGGGCCCCGTCGTCACGCCGCCGGAGTCGAAGGCGACGGAGAGCATGTCGCGGTCGGCAAACGCCGCGAGCGCGAAAACGAGCACGTAAAAGCCGATGAGCAGCCAGCGCAGGCGCACGCCCGACACTATGCGGAGCATGCACACGGCGAGGAAGAAGCCGACCCCGATGCCGACCGTGACTATGAGGGTGCGCGTTTCGATGTGCGGGACGGTCTCCGCGAGGACCTGCAGGTCGGGCTCGGCGACGGTCACGGCAAAGCCGAGCAGGAAGCTGACGATAAGGATGAGCGCGAGCCTGCGCGACTTCGTCAGCGACGCGCCTATGCGCGAGCCGACGGGAGTCATGCTCGTCTCGGTGCCGAGGGTGAAAAAGCCCATGCCGACGATGATGAGCGCCGCGCCTATGAGGAACGAGAAGATGAGTCCCGTGGAGACGGGCACGACCGTAAGGCACAGCAGGAGCACGATGATGATGATCGGAATGACGGAGAGCGCCGATTCGCGCATTTTTTCCGTCACGGCCGCAAAGCTCTTTCTCACGTTCCCGCCTCCCTTGTCGGTGTCATCGGCATAGCCTTTTTTTCATTATATCATGCCCCCGCCCCCTCGTCAAACCGCGCAGGGGAACAGCCTCCCTTGTGTAAAGGGAGGTGCCGAGCGGCAGCGAGGCGGAGTGATTGTAAACGCAGTCCGAGCATGATAAGCAGTCGGTGCGGGGCGGCAAAGCAGCGGCGCCCTGCCGACCTGCCGTAGGGGAAGGGCTTGCCCCTCCCGAAAAAAGCCGGAGCACACGGGAGGGGCAAGCCCCTCCCCTACGGTGCGCATCCCGGAACAAAAAATGCGGGGCCGGGAGACCGGCCCCGCTCTGCTGCAGGCAGTTGATTATGCCAATATCCCCACGGTCCGGCAGAAGCGCCGGAAGACCACCGCGGCCTGCTCGCGCGTCGCGAAGCCGAGCGGGTCGAGGCGTCCGTCGTCGTAGCCGAGGACGATGCTCTTCATCGTGCACCAGTGCACGGCCTCGTCAGCCCAGTCCGCGACCTCGGCGGCGTCGGGATAGTCCAGCGGGAAGTACCACGCGCCCGTGAAGCCGAGGCCCTTCGTCTGCGCGTAACGGTAGATCATCGTCATGAGCTCCTGCCTCGTGACGGGAGCCTCGGGCTCCGCGCCGTTGGAGACGCCGTTGGCGACCGCCCAGTCCACGCCCGCCTGATACCACGGGCTCGAGGCGTCGGTATCCACGCCGTCGATGCGGGCGAGCACGGTCATTACCATGCCGCGGGTGAGCGTCCCGGTCGGGTCGAAGACGTCAGGCTCGACGCCCTTCATGGCGTCAAAGAACCAGCACCAGGCGATGCCGCTGCGGCTCCATCTGTCCGCTGCGACGTCCCTGAACGGGAGCTCGACGGTGTCGGTATCGAGCATGAATCTCGCCTCTATGCGGACTTTGCCGGAGGGCATGCTGAACGAAAAGGTGCCGTTGTCGTTATCGGTGAGGGGCACCTCGGCGTCGTTCGGGTCGAACACGAGGAGCTCCTTGAGCATGAAGTGCTCTTTGGGGAGCGGCGTGAGGGTCACGGTCTGGCTCGGGTACGCATATCCCTGCGGGAAGACGAGGACCTCGCCGTAGGGCGATTCCTCGGGCGTCACGATCTCGCTCGCGGCGACCACGGGCCCGGGATCGGGCGCGGGCTCGGTGCCTATCTCGGCGTAAGCGTATTCATAATAGGTCTGCGGGAAGTCGGTGACGGCGACGGCGTCGGAGCCATCGAACGCGGTGCCCGCGATTACGGGAAGCTCCTCCCAGATGTCGAGGAAGTCGTTCCACTGCGGCTCGTCTTCAACGTAGTAGCAGGAGCTGCCTATACCGACGGGGCCGGAAGAACCCGCCGCGGCGCCGATGACGTGTCCGTCCTCGACGTTCATGGCGTTGAGGGCATAGATGCCGAATGCGACGGTGCCGACGTCGTCACGGTCGGACTCGGCAGTACCGGACAGCTCGCCGCCGTTGACGTTAATCACACCGGAGGGAACTTCGGGCTCTTCGGGGATCTCCCCGTAGACGGGAATGAAGGACTCGAAGTACGCGTAGACGCCGAAGCTGTTAAAGGCGGAGCCGGCTGCCGCGCTTATCTTTCCGCCGTTCAGATGGATATAGCCCTCGGAGTGTATGCCGATGCTGGCGCCCCGCGCCTCGCCGGCGCCCGCGTATATCTCGCCGTTGTTCTCCGTGCCGACGAAGGACACGGCGTAAATGCCGCAGCTTTTGGAAGCGGCGTCTCCGGCGTTCGCGGTGACCTCGGCATCCTCCTGAGCGAGGACGCCGACCGCGCCGATTCCGATGCACTCACTGCCGGCGGTGCCGGTGGTGCCGGTCAGCGAGCCGCCGTCGACGTAGATCGGCGTGACCGGGGCCCAGATGCCTACGCTGTCGAATCCGGCATCGCCGCCGAAGCCGCTCATCGAGCCGTCGGTGACGGTGGCGCGCACATCGCTTTCGACGCCCTCGATGAAGATGCCGATGCTCTCATACTCGGACTCACCGCCGAAGCCGGTCAGCGAGCCGGTATTCACAAAGGTGAGCCTCGCATCGATGCCTATGCTTTCGAAACCCGACTCCTCTTCGGTAGTGTCGCCGCCGTAGGCGGTAACGTCCGGACCGTATACCGCGAGCTCATCGTAACACACAATGCCGGCGGACCAGTAATCCGAGTCGGGCGCGATTATCTCGAGAGAGCCCGTGCCGGTGAAATGGACGTGGGATTCGAAGGCCGCGCCTATGCCTATGTACGGGGCGGCAGTCTCCGTCGACATCGGCGTGAGCTGCGGCACGTAATCGGTCCTGAGGACGTTCGTGCCGGTGACGCTGACCTCGAGGGGCTCGAAGGCCGCGAGGACGGCGGGAGCCTCGATATCGTTAATGTATCCGAACATCGTGTAGCCCTCGTCGACGACCGCGCCGTTGAGGGTCAGCAGGGCGGGATGCTCGCCGTCCGCCGGAGCATAGGAGACGGTGCCGTCGCCGAGGACGTCCGCCTTGTTGGCGTCGGTTATCTGCACGCCGCCGATGTACACGGGATAGAGATTGCAGGGCACTTCTATCTTCACGTAGCCGAACTCATCGAGATCGCCGTTGAGCTCTTCGGCAGTGCGGAGGGCCGCGCTGCTCTCCTCGGAGCCGGCAGAGATATCCAGCCCCTCCGCGACGCGCACGTAGGCGTCAGGTCCCGGGACAAAGGCCGGGAACGACAGCTCCGAGTCGGCGCCCGCGGTGAATTCCGACACGCCGCCGAGGAAGTCGGCGCCGCCGCCGAGGTACGCCGCCGGGCCGCGTTCGGAGAAGACGCTCACGGTCCCGCCGGTGACGGTGAAGGAGCCCGCTCCGTCGGCGAGATATATCGCTTCATACCCCGCGCAGTCGGTGTGGCAGTTCAGGACGCCGTTAATGACGATATCGCCGTGATAGCAGGCGATGGCCCGGTCCGCGTCTATGATCGACAGCGTGGAGCCGGAGACCGTGATAGCCGCGCCGCCGTTTACATCCTCGCCTTCAACTCTGACCGCGGTCACGACGTCGTCATTGTCAAGGGTATCTCCCGCGTTGACGACGGCGTTGTTGTAAATGCCGAGCGAGTTGAAGGCATAGATGGCGTTGAGGTGTCCGAGCGCGTTCACCGTCGCGCCGCCTATGACGATATCGTCATAGGAATATACGCCTGCGCCGTAGTCACAGTACGCATTGACAACGCCTCCGACGATCGTGAGCTTTTCTCCCGATGCGATCGCAGCGTCGCCGAGCGCTCTTGCATTCAGCGTGCCGGTAAAATCCGTACCGACTTCAAGTTCGCCCGCCGCGCCTATGGCAAGGTCCTCGGCGTAGACACCGAGGTCACCGCTGCCGGTGATGACGAGGTCGCCCGCGCACAAAAGGCCCTCGTCGCTGCTCCTGTACTCTTCGGTATTCTCCGGGATGGGCAGGCCGATGACGTTCGTTCCCGTCACGACTATATTCAGCGCGGGAGCGGGGCCCGTACCGGTGCCGCTGAACGCCGCGCGGATGCCGAACACGTATCCCCCCTCCGAGGGATAGCCGAGCGTGAAGCCGTTGAGCGTCAGCGTCTTCGCCGCGTCATCGTATGACGCGGTGCCGGACGCGATCTCTTCGCCGTAATAGGCGTTGACGGCCGCCGCGATGTCTCCGCAGTTTTCCGGCGTGATATCCACGTCAGCCACCGTCAGGCCGTATACGTCTTCGCCGTCGGCCAGTGCCGCCATCGGGACGATAGTCAGGCAGAAGCACAGGCAGAGCAGTATCGCCAGAGCTTTTTTCTTCATGCGCAGTCCTCCTTATATACGTTCCGCCGCGCTCCGCGGCGGGTCAGGTCGGGTCTCGCTCATACACTCGCGATCTTATTTCATACATTATATTATTATAGCCCCTCCGAGCCCGTCATTTCAATCCCTTTTCTCCATTTCGCCGCCCGGAAGGTCCTTCCGCGCGGCGCGAAAGGGGCTTGAAATCCGCTCCCGACACTGTATAATTATAGGCAGAAAAATACAAACGAAAGGAACCTGACCATGAGTCCGTATGACCGCATCGTAACGACCGCGCAGGGCAGCTTCCGCGGCGTGCCCGCCGGCAATCCCACGCAGACCATCTTCCGCGGCATCCCCTTCGCCAAGCCTCCCGTCGGCGAGCTCCGCTGGCGTTCCGCGCAGGAGCCCGAGCCCTTTGAGGGCGTGCTCGACTGCTCGCGCTTCGCGCCCATCTGCCCGCAGCGTACCGCCTCCTTCGGCGGCGATCCCGTCGCAGGCCTCATGCCCGCCAAGCTCGACCACGGCAAAGCGTACCGCCCCGTCGAATGGCCGCAGGACGAGGGCTGCCTCTATCTTAACGTCTGGACGCCCGACATCGAGGGCAAGGTCCCCGTCATGTGCTACATCCACGGCGGCGGCTACACCAACGGCTCCTCCTACGCCGTCGACCTCGACGGTGAGGCGCTCTGCTCGCAGGGCGTCGTCGTCGTGACGATGGCGTACCGCGTCGGCCCGCTCGGCTTCTTCACCCATCCCGACATCTCCGCGGAAAACGGCGGCTTCTCCGGCAACCAGTCCATCAGCGACGTCATCATGGCGCTCAACTGGGTCAAGAAGTACATCTCCGCCTTCGGCGGCGACCCCGACTGCGTGACCATCTTCGGTCAGTCCGCCGGCGGCGACATGACCAACCGCCTCATCTGCGCCTCCAAGGCGAAGGGCCTCTTCCACCGCGCCGTCGTCCACAGTGCCGGAAGCGTCCACACCATCGAGCCCGAGCCGACCCTCGCCGAGGCCGAGCAGATAGGCGTGAAGATCTGCGAGAAGCTCGGAATGACCGTCGCGGAGCTCCGCGCGCTCCCCGCCATCGAGGCCTACAACAAGATAAACGACGCCGGCTGGGCTCTCGGCCTCGGCCTGCGCCTTCTCACTCCCATCGTCGACGGCGACATCATCACCCGCCCGACCGTCGAGGTCCTCTGCGCCGGCGAGGAGCACGACGTCGACATCATGCACGGCGCCACGCTCGGCGATTCCCTGCTCTTCTCCTACGGCTATGAGTTCAACTCGCCCGAGGGCATCCGCCACCGCCTCGAATCCGACTGCGGCAAGCGCCTCCCCGAGGCTCTCGACCTGCTCGGAGCCGACCCCGAGGAATCCGAACGCCGCCGTCTGTACGTCAACCGCTACTGCAACGGCCGCCTGCTCGCGATGAACGAGATACGCCGCGGCAGAAAGCCCATCCGCATCTTCTCCTTCGAGCGCCTCATGCCCGGCGACAACGCGGGCGCGTACCATGCCGCCGACCTGCTCTATGTCTTCGGCACGCTCGACCGCTGCTGGCGCGCGACCGACCCCAACGGCTTCGTCAGCGGAGACTACGACCTCTCCCGCGCGATGGTCGCGTACTGGGCGCAGTTCGCGAAGACCGGCGACCCGAACAAGCCCGGCCTCCCTGAATGGCCCGTGTGCGCCGATAACGGCGAGACGATGATATTCGACGAGACCGGCCCGCACGCCGTCAAGAACGCGGGCGGCGAGCTCACCCGCCGCATGATGGACATCTACTTCGATGCCCTCAAGGACCGCACCTGAGCTTTTGCGCCATCTTTGACTTCCCCTCGCAAGCGCGGATGACCCTCCGTGCTCATGGAAGCAGTAAACCCGGGACAGAAGTCTTTACTTCTGTCCCGGGTCTTTTCTTTTGCCGCCCCGGCAGCCTCCCCCTTGTGCGTCGTAGGGATGGGCTTGCCCCTCCCGCCGTGCAAAAAAAGCCTCCCCTTGTGTTCAAGGGGAGGTGCCGAGCAACTCGAGGCGGTGGGGGATTGATTTGAAGATCGGAAATACCGCATCGTAGGGGAGGGTCTTGCCCCTCCCGCCGTGCAAAAAAAGCCTCCCCTTGTGTTCAAGGGGAGGTGCCGAGCAAAGCGAGGCGGTG
>JAZQQE010000070.1:0-17491 GCA_045628845.1 Oscillospiraceae bacterium | reverse complement strand
ACGTGGCTCGTGGCGGGGAACATATCGAACGCCGAGGCGGCGACGGCGGTGTAGTCCGGGGCGAAGACGCGCAGGTCGCGCGCGAGAGTCGCGGGGTCGCAGGAGACGTACACGACGCGCTCGGGCGCCATGCGCACTATCTCCGCTATCACGCCCGCCTCGAGCCCTGCGCGCGGCGGGTCCACGATGATGACGTCGGGGCGCTCGCCCGCGTCGGCAAGCCGGCGGGCGGCCTCCGCGGCGTCGCCGGTGATGAACGAGGCGTTTTCTATGCCGTTGGCGCGCGCGTTCTCGCGAGCGTCCTCCACCGCCTCGGGGACGACCCCCGCGCCCGTCACCCTGCCGACATAACGCGCGGCGCACAGGCCTATCGTGCCCGTGCCGCAGTAGAGGTCGAGGAGATGCGCGCACCCGTCGAGCGAGGCATATTCGATGGCGCGGGAGTACAGCTGCTCCGCCTGACGGCGGTTTATCTGAAAAAAGGACATCGGCGAGAGCGAGAAGCGCAGGCCGAGTACGGTATCGGTAAGGCGCGGCGCGCCCCAGAGCAGCCTTTGATCGCCGCTGAGGACGGCGTTGCCATGCGAAGAGTTCAGGTCGAGCGTGACGGAGACGAGGCCCGGCACGCCGCGGCGCAGGGCTTCGACGAGCCCGTCGAGCCCTCTCGGCTCGCGCGCGCACACGAGGCAGACGGCGGTCGACCCGTCGGACGCAGTGCGCGCCATGAGGCGGCGCATGCAGCCCTTGTGCGTCTGCTCGTCATATTCGGGAGCGCCCGTCGCGTCCATCCACTCACGCAGCACCGCCGCCGCGGCGTGGGCGGCGTCGGTCTGCAAAAGGCAGCGCTCGACGGGGAGTATGTCGTGACTGCGGGCGCGGTAGAAGCCCGTCACAGCCCTGCCGCCCGCTCTGCCGACGGCGAAAACGGCCTTGTTGCGGTAGCCGAAGCGCTCGTCAGACCCCGTCACGGAGTCTACGCGCAGGTCGAGCCCGCCTATGCGCGCGAACGCGTCGTTGACGCGCTCCCGCTTGATGCGGAGCTCCTCCTCATAGTCGGCGTGGAGCAGCGCGCAGCCGCCGCACCTCGGGAACACGGGACATTCCGGCGCGATGCGGTGTGCCGACGCCGCGGTGACGGAATCGGCCTTCGCCCAGACGACTCCGCGCTGTGAGCGCAGGATATGCGCGAGGCATTCCTCGCCGGGGAGCGCGCCCTTTACGAAGACGGCCTGCCCGTCAACGTGCGCCACGCCCTCGCCGCCGCTCGCCGCGCCGTCGATATGCACGGGGACGATATCGTTCTTTTTCAGCTCCATGTCACGGCCTCCCGCTCTGACTTCACCCTTCGATTTTACTTCACGCGGCATATCTTTTCAAGTCCCTCCGTTACGCGGCGCTTTACATGCTGACAGCGATATTATATAATAATTACATCTCACAAGGAGGTGTCTCGCATGAAATGTACCTGCTGCGGCCGCCCGATAGTCGGCGGCGCGCGTTTCTGCCATACCTGCGGAGCTCCCGTCCCTCCCGCGCCCGCGCCGGACACGGGAAAGCAGACCGCGGCCCTCGTTCTCGGCATCATCTCGCTCGTCTGCGCGGCGGGCGGCGGCATCGTCTTCCTGCTGACATGGATGATCGAGCACAACCTCCCCATACTGTATCTGCTGCTCGGCATCCCCGGGCTCGTCTGCGGCTTGATCGCGCTCGGCAAGGCGTCGAAGTCGCGCAGGGAGTTCGACAACGCGAACATGCTCCCCTCCCCGATGCTCAAAGCGGGCAGGACCTGCGGTGTCATCGGAGTCATCCTCTCGGCCGTCCTCATAGCCGCGCTGATAGTCTCCGCGCTTATAGTCGGCCTCGTTTGGCTCATTTTCGGGTAAGGCTCAAAAAAAACTTGCAAAAATCCGGTCTATTTGTTAATATACTGTAAACGGATAAATTCCTGAACCGCGGGGCGGCCCCCGCAAAAACAAAGAAAGGATGTCGAATAATGTTTTGTGTCAAGTGCGGCGCCCAGATAGAAGACGGGACTCAGTTCTGCCCCATCTGCGGAGCTACCCAGGAGCCTCCCGTACAGCAGCCCGCTGCCGAGCCCGTCTACGCGCAGCCCGTCGCTGCCGCTGCCGGTGAAGAGCCGGGCAAGAAGAAGGCCATAATCGGTCTCGTTCTCGGTATCGTTTCCATCGTCCTCTCCGGCTTCTTCAGCACCAGAGTCG
The DNA here is from genome assembly GCA_045628845.1 of Oscillospiraceae bacterium. GTDB lineage: Bacteria > Bacillota > Clostridia > Oscillospirales > Oscillospiraceae > RGIG7949. The sequence continues at coordinate 15,272 of JAZQQE010000070.1, read as the reverse complement.
TCGGCCTGATCCTCGCCATCATCGGCGTCGTCGCCGCCATCATCGGTATGAACATGGTCAAGGGCGCCAGAGCCGAGCTCACCGCCGCGGGCATCGATCCCGCCTCCTCCGGCATGGCGAAGGCCGGCAAGATCCTCTGCATCATCGGCCTTATCTGCGCCATCTGCGCCATCATCGGCTCCATCATCGCCATCATCGTTTACTCCTGCGTTTCCAACGCTATCGCCAGCCTCTATTGATCCGATCCGTACGCCGGCCCGCGCTTTCTGCGGGCCGGCGTATTTTTTTCGGGCGGTGTAAGCGCCGCCGCGTCCGGAGGAATACGCTTTGCAATTCGTAACGATATTCGGTCAGCCGTACCCGGTGTACGGTCTCTGCATCCTCGTGGGGATAATCCTCGGGGCGCTGACCATCCTCGTCCGCAGCAGAAAGGACGAGTGGGAAAAGCACTATATCGCCTATCTCTGCGCGCTCGCGGGGCTGCTCGTCGGCTCGAAGCTCCTGTACCTCGTCACCATCGCGGGGAAGCTGTGGGAGCACCGCGCGGAGCTGCTGCGCCCGGAGATGATAAAGTCCCTGCTCGTCGGCGGCTTCGTCTTCTACGGCGGGCTCATCGGCGCCATCGCGGCGATAGCGATATTCTGCCGCGCCGCGAAGCTCCGCTTTCTCACGACGCTCGACGCGCTCATCCCCTGCGCCGCGATAGCGCAGGCGGCGGGGCGGGTCGGCTGCCGCCTCGTGGGCTGCTGCCACGGCATACCGTGGGACGGGCCCTTCGCCGTCACCTACCCCGAGGGACTCAGCGCGCCCGCGGGGATACCGCTTTTTCCCGTTCAGCTTGCGGAATCGGCTCTTCTGGTGGTAATATATATCGTGCTGGTGCTCACGGGGCGCAGGCGCGAGGGCTTTTCCACGGGACTGTACCTCATCTGCTCCGCCGTGACGCGCTTCATGCTCGAATTCGTCCGCGGTGACGCGGTGCGCGGCGCGCTCTTCGGCCTTGCGACGTCACAGTGGATAGCGCTGATAATGCTGCCCGTCGGAGTCGTGCTCCTCGTGCGGGCGGTCCGGAAAGGAAAGAAAGAAGTATGAAAGGCATCATCCTCGCCGCCGGCAGAGGGACGAGGCTCTACCCCATGACGAGGCCCGTCTGCAAGCCGCTTCTTCCGATATACGACAAGCCCATGATATTCTACCCGCTGAGCGTCCTGCAGCAGGCCGGCATACGCGACGTGCTCATCATCACCCCGCCCGGCGAGACCGAGCCCTTCGAGCGTCTCTTCGGAGACGGGACGAAGCTCGGCATGGCGATATCGTACCGTGAGCAGCCCGTCCAGCGCGGCATCGCCGACGCCTTCATCATAGGCGCCGACTACGTCGCGGGAGACCGCGTCTGCCTCATCCTCGCAGACAACGTTTTCTACGGCGACGGGCTCGCGGAAAAGCTCGCGCAGGCCGTCGCCTCGCCGATGGACGCCGTCATCTTCGGTTATCGGGTCGAGGACCCGCGCGCCTTCGGCGTCGTCGAATTCGGTGCGGACGGACGCGCGGTCAGCATCGAGGAAAAGCCCGAAAAGCCGCGCTCGAACTACATAGTGCCGGGTCTCTACTTCTATTCGCCCGATGTCGTGGACATAGCGCGCTCGCTCACGCCCTCGGCCCGCGGCGAGCTCGAGATAACCGACGTCAACAACGTGTATCTGCGCCGCGGAGACCTCGGGGTCATCCCGCTCGACAGCGGCTTCACGTGGCTCGACGCCGGCACGGAGGACACTCTGCTCGAGAGCGCGCAGGTCATAGCGCGGCTCGAAAAGAGCACGGGGCGCTGCATCGCCTGCGTCGAGGAGGAGAGCTTCCGCCGCGGCTGGATAGACGCCGCGCAGCTCCGTGCGCTCGGAGAGGAGCTCGCGAAGACCCGCTACGGCCAGTACATACTCTCCGCCGCGGAGGGAAAATAAGACCTGTACCCGCCTTTTAAGGCGGGTATTTTTTCATGTCGGAGAGGCTATTTTTTACGTGCCGCAGAGGCCCGAATATGGCCTCTTTTTTATTGCGCCGCCCGACACGGTGTGCTATAATTAACTATGTATATTCATAAATCGGCGCATTACCATGCGAAGCAGGACCGGAATGATGATAAAAGATACACTCGGCGGCTTTTCCCGGATAAATCCGTTCGTTAAGGACAAGCTCCGCCGCTTCGACAATATGACGCACGACTTCGCCTCGATGTTCGAGCTGATGTTCTCTGAAAAGAGCAACGTCCTCTACGAGGTGAGCGAGGGCTACCGCATCGTGAAGACCACCTACGGAGAGGCGTACGACGCCGTCCTCCGCAGGAGCACCGCGCTCTCTGCGCTCCTCGAGGACACGGAGCCCGGCTCCGTCGTCGGGATATACCTTGAAAACGGACCCGACTGGATCATCACGCTGTGGAGCGTTCTGCGCGCGGGCTTCCGGCCCCTCCTGATGAACATGAGGCTCGATGACGCGACGCTGCGCGACGCGCTCGCCTCTTGCGGCGCCGCCGCGGTCATCTCGGAGTCCCGCGAGTTCGGCGTGCGCGCCATCCACTCGATAGGCGAGGCCGAGCCCTCCTCCGCGCCCGCGGAGTTCGGCGGCGAGCTCCTCGTCATGAGCTCGGGCACGAGCGCCCACGTCAAGCTCTGCGCTTACGGGGCGGAGGAATTCTACCATCAGATCCGCGACAGCCTCGACATCATCCTCAAATGCGGGGCGATGAAAAAGCACTGGCACGGCGAGCTCAAGCAGCTCGACTTCCTGCCCTTCTACCACATCTTCGGGCTGACGGCGGTCTATATCTGGTTCGCGTTCTTCTCGCGCACCTTCGTCCATCTGAACGACCTCGCGCCGCAGACGATAGTCAATACGATACGCCGCCACGCGGTCACGCACATATTCGCCGTGCCCCTCTTCTGGGAAAAGGTCTACGAGCAGGCGATGCAGGGCATAGCCGACCGCGGGGAGAAGACTCTCGCGAAGTTCCGCCGCGGCCTCGCGCTCTCCGGCAAAATAGGCGGCGTGCCGCTCCTCGGACCGCTTTTCAGGAAGCTCGCCTTCAAGGAGGTCCGCGATAATCTCTTCGGCGACAGCATAAGCTTTATGATAACGGGCGGGAGCGTCATCCCCGCGCGCGTCATCGTATTTTTCAACGGCATAGGCTACCGCCTCGCCAACGGCTACGGCATGAGCGAGACTGGCATCACCTCCGTCGAGCTCTCCGACAGCGTAAGAGTCCGCGATTCCCGCTCCGTCGGAAAACCGATGAGCTCCGTCACCTACTCCATAGGGGAGGGCGGCGAGCTCCTCGTCTCCGGCTGCTCGACGGCGAAATATATCATCGAGGACGGCATCCGGCGCGAGCGCGCGGAGCTCTTCGGGACGCGCGACCTCGCCGAGGAGCGCGGCGGGCGCTGGTTCATCCTCGGAAGACGCGACGACCTCGTCATATCGCCGACGGGCGAGAACCTCAATCCGAACATCATCGAGCAGCGCTTCGATATCGACGGCGCGGAAAACGTCTGCCTCATAGGCGCCGACGGTGGAAGGACGCCCGTCCTCCTCGTCGGGATAGGGCGCGGTGCCTCCCCCGCGAAGGCCGCGCAGACGGAGGCCGCCGTCCGGGCGCGCATATCGGAGCTCGGGCTCGCCTCCGAGATAAAGAAGACCGTGCTCATAGCCGACCGCCTCATAGCGCCCGACGAATTCAAGCTCAACCGCCGCCGCCTCGCCGCTGACTTTGACGGCGGCGCGCTCCCGGTCTACGACCCCGAGGCGCGGCGCGAGCTGCCCGAAAACGACCCGCTCTGCACCGAGATACTCGAGATATTCGCCCTCGCCGTCGGAAAGGACGCGGGCGACATCGCCTACACGGCGGACTTCTTCCTCGACCTCGGCGGCACGAGTCTCGACTACTTCGCGATGATCTCCCAGCTCCGCGAGCGATACGGCATAGATTTCCCGACCGAGGCGGGCAAAAGCCTCGGCAGCGTCAAAGAGCTGTACGAATACGTAAAGGCGTCCGAATAATGATCCTTTTCTGGAACACCTTCGCGAAGATAACGGGCTTCATCCCGCAGTTTTTCTGCTTCCGCACGAAGGTGCATTACGAGAACCGCGCGCGGCAGGGCCGCAGCATAAAAGGTCCCGCGATAATAATCTCCAATCACACGTCGATATACGACTACGTCGTGTATATGTTCGTCTTCTTTTCGAGGACGCTCCGCTTCCAGATGGCGGAGGTGCTCTTCCGCAAGAAGGGGCTCGGCGCGCTGCTCCGCGGGCTCGGCGGCATCTTCGTCGACCGCGACGCGCGCGACATGGGCTTCGTTGCGGAGTCAGAGCGCATCCTCGCCTCCGGCGGCGTCGTCGGCATCTTCCCCGAGGGCAGGCTCCCCCGCCCCGGCGAGGAGCGTCCGCTCCCCTTCGCGGCGAGCTCCGCCTTCCTCGCGCTGAGCTCCGGAGCGCCCGTCATCCCCGTATATACCAACGGCTCTTACTTTACGAAAAAACGCGCGCACGTCATCATCGGCGTCCCGTTTTACGCGGCGGACCTCGCGCCCGAGGGGCTCGGCGACAGGGAGACCATCGCCGCCGTCAGCGAGGCCATGCGCCGCAGGATAATGGAATTGGGAAATGAGCTCAATGGAAAATAAGGCACCCCTTTTCTCCCGAAAATACTTCTTCTACGATTTCGTGAAGCTGACCGCCGCCATCCCCGGGCTGATATTCTTCCGCCCGAAGGTGCTCTATACCTCGAAGGAGGCAAGACGGCACGTAAAGGGCGGCGCGCTCCTCATATCCAACCATACCGCCGTATACGACCCCATCTATCTGCAGGCCGCGATATGGTACCGCCGCCACCACTTCATCTGCCTCAAGGAGTTCTTCGAGGGCAGGGGCGGGTGGTTCTTCCGCTCTTTCATGTGCATCCCCATAGACCGCGAGAACTTCAACATATCCTCCTTCCGCGAGATAACGGCCCACCTCAAGGCGGGCGAGCTCGTCAGCATGTTCCCGGAGGGGCGGATAAACGAGGAGCCGGAGGGCGTCGCCGCCTTCAAGTCCGGCATGGTGCTCATGGCGATACGGAGCGGCGTCCCGATAGTGCCGGCGTACATACGGCGCTTCGAGGGCTTCCCGAAGCGCCTCGTCATGGCCGTCGGAGAGACGATAGACGTCACGAAGCTCTACGGAGCGCGCCCTACCATGTCGCAGATAGAATCGATATCCGTGCTCCTGCATGAAAAGGAAGACGAGCTCCGCGCTCTCGCGGAGAAGCGATAAAGAGACCAAGGAGGTTAGATAAAATGCTTACTCAGTCCGCCAATGTTTTCAGAAAGTATACCTCTCCCGAGACCTTTGAAAAGATCAGGGAGTACCCCTCCGTCAGCGCCATGTGGGCCGACTGCGTGAAAAATTACGCCGACTCCGTCGCCATAGAGGACGACGGGAAAAAATACACCTACGCCGGGCTCGAGGCAGACGCCGCGCTGCTGCGCACCGCGATCGCCGAGGCCTCCGACGCTCCCCGCGTGGCGATCCTCGCCGCCAATTCCTACGATTTCGTGAGGGCCTACCTCGCCGTCGTGACGCTCGGGCGCACCGCTGTAATCCTTCCCGCCCAGCTCGACGCGCCGACCGTGTTCGGCTGCTGCATGAAGTACGGCGCGGGCCTCCTCATATATCAGGGCGCGCTCGCCGAGCGGACCGCCGTCGCCTCCGGCAAGGTCGCGCTGCTCCCCGCCGACGCGCAGGGCGCCGCTCCCACCCCCATCGCCGAATGCGGCGCGGAGACGCCGTGCGTCATCATGTTCACCGGCGGCACCACCGGCCGCAGCAAGGGCGCTCTCCTCTCCAACGGCGCCGTCATGCAGGGCACGATGAACGGCTGCTACGGCTACGCCGACGTCTTCGGGCAGAGATACATGCTCGTCCTGCCGCTCTCCCACGTCTTCGGGCTCATCCGCAACCTGATGACCTCGCTGTATACGGGAAGCGCGCTCTTCATCTGCCGCAACACGAAGGATATGTTCCGCGACATCGCGGCGTTCCGCCCGACGATATTCGTCCTCGTCCCCGCCCTCGCGGAGATGGCGCTCACGCTGTCGCGCAAATTCGGGCGCAATATGCTCGGCGACGACATGAAGTACATCATCGCCGGTGCCGCCCCCGTCGCTCCCTACCTCATCTCCGAATACAAGAAGCTCGGCATCGACGTCTTCCCCGGCTACGGGCTCACCGAGTCCGCCAACCTCGTCTCCGGCAACCCGGAGAGCCTCACGCGCCCCGACTCCGTCGGCATCCCGTACCCCAACCAGGAGTTCCGCATAGAAAACGGCGAGCTCTGGCTCAAGGGAAAGAACATGATGGACGGATATATCGGCGAGGACGAGGCCGGCGCCTACGAGGACGGCTGGTTCAGGACAGGCGACCTCGTGCGCCTCGATGACGACGGCTTCCTCTACATCACCGGGCGCATCAAGGAGATAATCGTCCTCCCGAGCGGCGAGAACGTCTCCCCCGCGGAGGTCGAGGCGAAGTTCAACGAGCTGCCCTTCATTCAGGACTCGCAGGTCTTCGAGGACGTGAACGAGCAGGGGACGCACTTCCTCGCGCTCGAGGTCGTGCCCCGCGCCTCCGAGCTCGGAGGCATAGAGAACGTCGGAGAATTCATCACGGCGGAGCTCGAAAAGGTCAACGCGGCACTCCCCTCCTTCGAGAGGGTCAACCGCATCGTCATCCGTGACAGCGACTTTGAGAGGACTCCGAGCATGAAGATTGTGAGATACAAAAAATGCAACTGACAAGAGAAGAGATAACCGAACAGCTCAGGGACATACTGCTGTCCGCCGACGATAAGAACGCCGCGGTCGTCGCCTCCTGCACGGAGAGCTCCGTGCTTTCGACGGACCTCGGCCTCTCCTCCGTCGCGATGCTCTACATGGTCATCGCCATCGAGGAGACTTTCGACGTGCGCTTCGACAACGTCGGGATGGACGATTTCAAGACGCTCGGCGACGTCATCGACTTCATAGAGGGACATCTCGCATGAAGTGGTGGCCCGGAGAATGCAGGCCGGGCGACATGGTCCGCGTAAAGCTCGGCTCCATATACCACTACGGCATCTTCGTCTCCGACGGCGAGGTCATCCAGTTCGGCCCTCCGCCCGTCGGTACCCGCGCGCCCGATGAGAAGATCACCGTCTGCTCGACGGACGCCGCCGCTTTCTGCTGCGGGAACATAATCGAGGTCGCCGTCTTCGACAGGAAGGAAAAGCATTTTTCTCCCGAGGAGACCGTCGCGCGCGCCCGCGCGCGCATGGGCGAAGGCGGATACAGCCTCGTACACAACAACTGCGAGCACTTCGCCTACGAATGCGCGCTCGGCGTCAAGCGGAGCACGCAGGAGGAGGACGCGCGCAGGCGCTGGAACAGCCGCCCCATCCTCGACGTCTACCTCGCCGCCGTCCCGCAGGGTCTCCGCGCGGGCACGGTGGACGATCCCGTACGCGAGGCGGACCTTGAGAAGACCTCCAACGAGGCTCTGCGCGCGCAGAGGTGGCTCGTCTGGAAGCTCCTCGAATACGCGGTGAAGCGCTCCTTCGGGCTCAGCCCCGCCGAGGCGGGCTTCACGCGCGGCAAAAACGGGAAGTGGAGCGCGAACGGCGTTTTCATATCCCTCTCGCACACGGACACCGCCGTCGCCGCCGCCGTCTCGAACGCGCCGGTCGGCGTCGACATAGAAGCTCCCGGAGCCCGCGCGGAGGACAGGCTCGGCGCGCTCGTGCGCCGCACGCTCACGGCGGAGGAGAAAAAGCTCTTCCCCGACTGCACGGCGGAGGCCTTCCTCGACCTTTGGACGAAAAAAGAGGCTATTTTCAAGTGCCGCGGCGGCAGGCATTTCTCGCCGTCCGCTACTGACACGCTCAAAACGGACACCGTCACCGTACATCTGACAGCTCCCGCGGAGCTGACGGTCAGCTTCTGCGGCGACAGGCTCCGCGCGGCGCGCATATATTCGTGGGACGGGCAGGTCACCCGCCTCGTACCATACGACAAGGACGGCTCATGCTGATACTCTATATCCTGCTCGCCCTGCTCGGCGTGTATATCATCTTCATATTCGCTCCAGCGATAGTGTCGTTTTTCACCGTGTTCACGCGCAAGGAGTGTCTCCCGCTCGATGAGACGCCCTTCGAGGGGACGTACTACATCTCCTGCGCAGACACGCTGCTTTCGGCGTACTCACGCATGAAGGGCGAGCCCTTCCGTGAGGTACGCATAACGGCGTACGACGGCACGGAGCTCGCGGGCGCGCTCTATGAGCGCCCCGGAGACAGGCTCGCCGTGCTCGTGCACGGATACCGCTCCGCCCCGCTCAACGCCTTCTGCGTGCAGGCGGCCGACCTGCTCGACGCGGGCTTTTCCGTCCTGCTCATCGAGCAGAGAGCGCACGGGAAGAGCGGCGGGAAGCGCTCGACGCTCGGCCTGATAGAGAGCCGCGACCTGCTCCAATGGCTCGCCTCGCCCGAGGTACGCTCAAAGCGTGTCCTCGCCGCAGGCATCTCGATGGGCGCGTACTGCGTCGCGGAGGCCTCCGCGGAGATGCCCGGAAACGTCGCCGCGATGATGATCGACTGCGGCTTCGTCTCGCCCTGCGAGCAGCTCCGGGGCGACTGCGAGCGCCGTCACCTCCCCTGGAGACTGATGCTCCCGATAATGGAGCTTCTCGCGCGCATCGTCCTGCACGTCAGGCTCGACGCGCCCGCGACGGAGCCTCTCGCGGAGGCGAAGGTACCCGCGCTGTTCCTGCACGGGGAGGCCGACCGCAGCGTCCCCGTTGAAAACGGCAGGCGGCTCTTCGCCGCGTGCGGCTCGGAAAAGGACGCGCTTTTCCTGCCCGGAGCCGAGCATACGCTCTGTTATCCGTTCGGCGGCGCGCAGGCAAAGGATAAAGTCTTCTCATTCATTGACCGCTTCATCTGACTTACTGAAAGGAGTCCAACATGGATAGGTTCGTCATCGTCGCCGACGCTACCTGCGACCTGAGCGAGGAGCTCGAGGCGAAGTACGGCATCGTCATCGTCCCCGGTCACATCGTGCTCCCGGACAAGACGGAGGTGCCCGCCTTCAGAAAGTGGGAGATGTTCTCCCGCGAGGAGTTTTACGCAGATCTCAAGAAGAATCCGAACGGCTACGCGACCTCGCCCGCGAACGTCGCGGAGTTCGCGGAGGTCTTTGAAAAATACGCCTCCGAGGGCACGGGCATCCTCGCGATGACCATCTCGAGCGGCATAAGCGGCGCTTACAACTTCGCTTTGCAGGCGAAGGCCGCCGTGAACGAAAAATACCCCGACGTACCCATCGAGGTCGTCGACACGCTCCGCTTCGGCCCCGGCTTCGGGCTGATGGCGGTGCACGCCTCGGTCATGCGCAGCGAGGGCAAGAGCCTTGAGGAGACGGCCCGGTATTTCGCCGAGAACAAGAACAGGTACCATCAGGCCGGCTGGCTCGACGACCTCTCCTTCGTCGCCAAAAAGGGCCGCATAACCCATCCGAAGGCCTTTTTCGGGACGCTCGTCGGTGTCAAGCCGATAGGCGAATTCGACTCCAACGGTCTCACGACCGTCCTCGGCAAGGCCAAGGGCGCAAAGCAGGCCTTCTCCGTCCTCCTCGACTACATGGAGGCGACGATAGAGGACCCCGCCTCGCAGACCATCTTCATCGCGCAGACGAGCCGCCTCGCCGCCGCCGAGCAGTATAAGCAGCTCATCGAGGAGCGCTTCCATCCGCGTGAGGTGCTCATAAACGACGTGTTCCCCTCCTGCGGCATAAACATCGGGCCGGGACTCATGGCGGCCTACTACGTCGGTAAACCCATATCCGCCGATCTCTCCGAGGAGAGAGCGATAATAGAAAAATCCATAGGACAAGGAGAACGCCCGTGAAAAAGCTGACAAAAAAGAGGCAGCTGTTCCTCTACGCCGCATCCGGAATGGGCATCAACATGCTCAACCTCATGATGGGCTCTTATCTTTGCAGCGCGCTGCTCGTAGGCGGCTTCGGCAAGGAGGTCATCCCCTTCCAGACCTTCGCCCAGCGCGACCTGATCATTCCCGCCCTGTGGGCGGCCTTCGTGCTCATCTCGAAGATAGTCGACGGCGTCATCGACATACCCATGGCCTCGCTGACGGATAACCTCCGCTCCCGCTTCGGCCGCCGCCGTCCCTCCATCGTGATAGGCCTCGTTCCCCTCATAGTGTCCTATCTCCTCTTCCTCGTCATCCCGCAGAGGAGCGCCACCCTGCTCAATACGGTCTATTACGGCGTCGTGCTGCTCATCTTCTACTCGTTCTACACGCTCACGATGGTCACGTACTACGCGACCTTCACCGAGATAGTCGACACCGAGGAGGAGCGCCGGACGATCTCCAACGTCAAGTCCGTATTCGACATCATCTACTTCATCCTCGGCTACGTCGTCGTCAGGATGCTGCTCAACGGGCTCAATATCCGCGTCGTCGCCCTCATAGTCCTCCCGCTCGCGCTGACGATGCTCATCCCCCTCTTCATGATAAAGGAGCCCTCCAACCTCGGCGAAAAGGGCGAGAAGACCGAGCCCGTCAGCCTCGTAAAGAGCCTCGTCTGCACGTTCAAAAACCGCTCTTTCATAATATGGATGATAGTCTACGCCTTCATGACCTTCGGCGTTCAGCTCTTCCTCGGCGGCATCAACGAATATTTCTCGTTCGTCGGGATGAACATGATATTCGTAATGGTCGCGGCGTTCGCCCCCGTCCCCTTCACGCTGATGATATACAATAAGCTCACGAAAAAGCACGGCTTCGGCTACGCTTTCAGATACGTGCTCATCACGTACTCCTTCGGCATGCTCTGCATGTTCTTCGTAGGTCTAATGCAGGGCGGCACGGCGAAGATGATACTCTCCATCGTGACGGGCCTCATCAGCTCCTTCGCGATAGGCGCCCTCTTCTCCGTCGCGTACTCCGTCCCCGCGCAGCTCGCCGCCGAGGAGGAACAGGCCTCCGGCGTCGCGAACTCCGCGATGTATTTTGCCGTGCAGGGCCTCTTCTCCGGCGTCGCCACCGGCATAGGCACCGGCATAGTCCTCACGGCTCTCAAGGGCTCCGAGTCGAGCGCCTCCGAGGCCATGAAGTTCCTCACGCTCATCTCCGCCGCCGGCACGATAGTCTCCCTCATCCTCACCTTCACCCTGCCGAAGTCCATCACGCGGCTCGGCATCAAAAAAGACTGACAAAGGTCTGATCGCCCGATGAAAACCAAGCGTCTCAACGGCACTCTCTTTGAAAAAATGCTCCGCAACGGCCTTGCCAATCTCCGCTCCCGCGAGCAGGAGATAAACGACCTCAACGTCTTCCCCGTCGCCGACGGCGACACGGGCACGAACATGTGCCTGACCGTGGAAAACGCTGTCGGCTTCGCTCAGGCAAAGCCGGAGCTCTGCTATTACCTGAAGGACGTCAGCGAGGGCATGCTCCTCGGCGCGAGGGGCAACTCCGGCGTCATTCTCTCCCAGCTCTTCAAGGGCATGTACCTTGAGCTGTCCCGCTGCGCCGCGGCGACGCCCGGAGACCTGCGCAACGCGCTCATCCGCGGCTACAAGGTCGCCTACGCCTCCGTCGTACAGCCCGTCGAGGGCACGATCCTTACCGTCGCGCGCGAGGGCGTCGAGCACATACGCGCGCAGGTCGACCGCTCGACCACGATAGAGACCCTGCTCTCGATGTACACCGCCGAGATGCGCAAGACCCTCTCCTACACGCCCGAGATGCTCGACGTCCTCAAGGACGCGGGCGTCGTCGACAGCGGTGCGCTCGGCTTCATCGTCCTCGTCGAGGGCATGCTCAAATACCTCTACGGCGAGATAGTCGAGCCGAAGGACGCGCCTCCCGCCCCGAGGGCGCAGGCGCCCGGCCTCTTCGACGAGAACAGCGTCTTCGAGGAGGGCTACTGCATGGAGTTCATCATGCAGCTCATGCGCGGCGAGCCCTACTGCCAGCACTTCCGCCTCGACACCTACACCGGCGACCTCGGAGACCTCGGCGATTCGCTCGTCGCCGTCCTCGACGACAGGCGCGTCAAGGTGCACATACACACGAAAAAGCCCGCGCGAATAATCGCGCTCAGCCAGGAATACGGCGAGTTCATCTCCTTCAAGCTCGAAAACATGCAGATACAGCACAACGAGCAGGCTGCCCGCAAGGCGGCAAAGAAGCCGCTCGCCATAGTCGCCGTCGCAAACGGCGCGGGCGTCGCCTCTCTGTTCAAAGAGCTCGGGTGCGACGTCGTAATAGACGGCGGAGCGACGATGAACACCTCCGCGCAGGAATTTATCGATGCGTTCGCTGGTCTCGAGGCCGACGCGATCGCAGTCTTGCCCGATAACGGGAACGTCATCCTCGCCGCAGAGCAGGCGGCGGAGCTCAGCGGACGCGCGGGGATCACCGTACTGCCCGCAAAGAGCATCGCCGAGGGCTACTGCGCGCTCGCGATGGACATTCCCGACAGCACCGACACCGATTACCGCATCTCCCAGATGACGCTCGGACTCGGCTGCGTGACGACGCTCACGCAGACCGCCGCCTCGCGCGACTACTCATACCGCGAGATAGCCTGCCGCAAGGGCGACGAGATAGCCCTCATCGGCGGTGAGCTCGTCTGCGTGGCGGACAAGTGGCTCGACGCGGTGCGCCGCGGCGTTGCCGCCGTCCCCGGCATAGAGGACAAGGAGAACTGCATAGTCTTCCGCGGCGAGGGCGTGCCCCCCGAGGCGGAGGATGAGCTTGCAGCCGCGCTCGCGGAGGAGCTGCCCATGCTCGAGGTCACGTTCGTAGACGGCGGGCAGAGCGTCTACCGCTGGGTGCTCGGCATCTTTTAATCCATACTGCCCCGTCGGCGCGCTGCGCCGATGGATATCCGCATCGTATGAATGTCCGGATCGCGTAAGAACGGATAAAAAGCGCAGTTTTTACGCGATCGCGCGGCAGACATTATTTAGGAGGAAGCATGACTGTTTTCCTGATCGTACTCGCCGCGGTGATATTCCTCGTCCTCGGCCCGCCGCTCGTCCTCGGATGGATACTCTACTCCGTCCTCCTCGTGCGCACGAAGCCGGACAAGTGGGGCCGCGAGTGCAGTCTCCCGTCGGATGAGGAATACCGCTCGATGTTCGATATCGGCATGGCGTGGAACGACGCCCACCGCGCCTGCGCGCGCGAGGTCTCCGTCACGTCTGACGGGTTCCGTCTCGTGGGCGAATACTTCGATTTCGGCGGAAAGACCGCCGTCATCATCATCCCCGGGCGCATGGAATCCCTGCTCTACTCATACTATTTCGCCGAGCCGTACCGCGCCGCGGGCTGCAACGTCCTCGTCATCGACAACCGCTCGCACGGCCTTTCCGAGGGCCGCTACTGCTCGCTCGGCTATAAGGAATACCGCGACCTGCACGCATGGAGCCGCCTGCTCGCCGGGCTCGGCAACGACAAGGTCGTCCTGCACGGGATATGCATAGGCTCCTCCGCCGCCCTCTTCGCGCTGACGAGCCCCGACCGTCCCGCCTGCCTCGCCGGAATGGTCGCCGACGGCATGTACAAGAACTTCTACGAGTCCTTCAAAAACCACATGATAGCCGACGGACGCCCGCTCTTCCCGCTCCTCTACATGGTCATGTTCTACATCCGCATCGCGGGCGGCGCGAACGTCGTCACGGACGGGCCGTTCAAAAGGCTCCCCTCTCTCACGCTCCCGATACTCTTCCTGCACAGCAGGGAGGACCTCTATTCCCTGCCCGCCGAGGCGGAGAAGCTCTACGCCATGTGCCCCTCCGACAAGGAGCTCGTGTGGTTTGAGCACGGGGCGCATTCGCGCCTGCGCGTGAACGACACGGAGCGCTACGACGCCGCGGTCATCCGTTTTATCGAAGAAAAGATAAATTAGTATTTACACCCGCCGCATACCTGCGTTATACTTACACCAAGAATAAAGCCCACCTCTATTTCAGAAAAGGAGATGTTCCGATATGAATTGCCCGAACTGCGGAGCTCAAATCGAAGAAGGCGGCAAGTTCTGCACCTCCTGCGGAAGCCCCATAGCCGCGCCCGCCGCCGCTCCCCGGCAGCCTCAGTATACCGCTCCCCAGCCCCAGTATCAGCAGCCGCAGTACGCCCCTCCGCAGTATCAGTACGGCGCGCCGCAGTATCAGCAGCCCTACACCGCTGTGCCCGTCCGCGCTAACGTGAATGCCAATCCCGTCCTCACGTGGGGCATCCTCGGTCTCGCGTTCGCCTGCACTTTCTTTGTGAGCTTCCTCGGCATCATCTTCTCCGCCGTCGGCCGCGGCAAGGCGAAGGCCTACGCCGCCCAGGCCGGTCAGCTCAGCGGCAAGGCGAGGGTCGGCAGCATCCTCTCGCTGGTCGGCCTCATCCTCGGCATCGTGATGACCGTCTTCTTCATCATCTGGCTCATCGCCATCTGCGCCATAGCGTGCAGCTGATCACGGCTCCCTATTCATAGTAACAGTAAACCCGGGATAGAAGTTTTCGCTTCTGTCCCGGGCTTTTTATGTTGTTTTTGCCGTTCCGGCAAGAAAAAATCCTTAGATGGCTGTCCCTCTCGGGACGCCTCTTTTTTAGGCGCTCACACGTGCTCGACGGAGCGGCGGCAGAAATCGAGCACGGAGCGGAAATAGCCCTCGTCCGTGTCTGCGAGGGGGCGGCTGTCGAACTCTCGCGAGTAGCGGCGCCGCGAGCGAGCCGTGCGGAGCTTTGCGAGCTCCGCCTTTCGTGCGAGCAGGTAGCGCGCCGCCTCGCGCGTCAGCCAGAGCGTCGAATGCCCGCTCCGGTATTCGTCGGAGACGGTCAGCAGACCCGCGTTCGGATTGGTTATCTCGGAGGCGCGGGCGTAGATGCTGATACGGTCGGGCACGACCTCGTCGCGCGTGCCCTGCACGATGAGGACGGGCGTGTCCGTCGCGTTGATGGCGTCGAGCGCGGAGGCGTTCGCTCCGCGCCCGAAGACGAGGCGACTGTGCAGGTACATGAGCGGAACGACCACGCACCCGGGCAGGCCCGCGTAGCGCCGCGCCTGGAAGCGCATCGTGTCCACGGGGGCATTGAAGCCCGCCACGCACACCGCCGCCGCGACCGGGACCGTTCCGAGCACCGCCGCGGCCGCGTAGGCGCCCATGCTGTGCCCGTAGAGCACGAC
>JAZQQE010000069.1:0-12862 GCA_045628845.1 Oscillospiraceae bacterium | reverse complement strand
GGCAGCCTCGAGAGCGCGGATGGAGAGGGAGACCTTCTGCTTGTCATAGTCGATGTTGGTGATCTTGACGTCGACTTCCTGACCCTCGCTGAGGACCTCGTCGGGCTTGCCGATGCGGCGCTCGGAGGTGATCTGGGAGACGTGGATGAGACCGTCAACGCCGGGCAGGATCTCGGCGAAGGCGCCGAACTGCATGAGCTTCACGATCTTGACGTTCACGACGTCGCCGACCTGATGGGCAGAGGTGAACTGGTTCCAGGGGTTTGTCTCGGCAGTTCTCACGCCGAGTGAGATCTTCTTGTTCTCCGCGTCGAAGCTGATGACGTAAACGTCGACTTCGTCGCCCACGGCGAGGACTTCGGAGGGATGTCTGATGCGCTTCCAGCTGAGCTCGGAAACGTGAGCCATACCGTCGACACCGCCGATATCGATGAACGCGCCGTAGCTGGTGAGGGACTTGACGACGCCCTTGTACTTCTTGCCGACTTCGATCTCGGCCCAGGTCGCCTCGGCGGCGGCACGGCGGAGATCATACTGCACGGCGCGGATGGAGCCGACGACGCGGCGGCGGCTGTGGTTGACCTCGGTGATGCGGAGCTTCTGCTTGCTCTTGAGCATCTCGTTGAGGTCGGCATCCTCCGGCATGCCGCTCTGGGACGCGGGCACGAACACGCGGATGCCCTTGACGGTGACGACGACGCCGCCCTTGTTGACCTCGGTAACGGTGCCTTCGACAACGGTGCGCTCCTCGCGGGCCTGCTCTATCATTTCCCAGTTCTTGACGGTGTCGAGTCTCTTCTTGGAGAGCATAACCGTGCCTTCCACGTCGTTGACGCGGACGACGTAGGTCTCGATCTCGCCGCCGATCTGGACTATGTCCTCGGGCTTGAGGTCGGGCTCGTCGGTGAGCTCGGAGAGGGGTATGTAGCCGGAGTGCTTGGTGCCCAGGTCGACGGAAACTTCGGTCCCGCTGATGGACTGGACTATACCGGTAACTTTATCTCCGTTGTGGAGAGTTTTGAGATTCTGTTCAAGAAGCTGATCAAACGTCATCGCGGATTCGTCCTCGATAACGGCCGCCTCCGGCGTCTGGGTTTCCATTTCTTTCAGTTCATCGTTCATTGTGCTGCTGACCTCCTTAATGATCCAAGCGGGAGCGGAAGCCCCCGCCGTGACGCCGATGACGTTGTTGTTCCTCAATTCCAACAGAGGAAGGTCGTCCGCTCTTTCCGTGAAATAGACCCGCTCACAATGCTTCCTGCATATGCTCACAAGCTCGAGGGTATTCGCACTGTTGCTGCTGCCTATCACGATCATCGCGTCAGACCGCTCTGCCAGTTTTTCTGCTTCTTCTTGGCGTCTTGACGTAGCTTTACAGATTGTATCAAAGAATTTGCTGTTTGTATACTCTTTTTTTATAAACTTTTCGCATTTTTTTACCCGTTCCTCCATGCCCGTCGTCTGACACAGCACTCCGACGTGGGTATCCCGGTCTGGTATGAGCACGGGAAGCATGCGCTCGGCCTCGTTTTCGTCGGCTATGACTATCGGCTCGCGGCATCGCGCACACGTCGCGGCGACCTCGGGATGCTCGGCGCTCCCTATGATGATGACACGCCGCCCCTCGCCCGTCAGCTCCTCGGCGTATCTGTGTATCCTCGCGACGGACGGGCACGTCGCGTCGACTATCCGGCAGCCCTTTTCCCGCAGGCGGTCATAGGTCTCGGGCGCCGCGCCGTGCGAGCGTATGATGACGGTCGCGCCGTCGGGCACGTCCCCGATATCGCCCGCGCATTCAGCGCCGAGCTCTCTGAGGCGCTCAACCTCGCGTCTGTTGTGGATGAGCTCTCCGAGCGTGAAGCACGGACCCTCCGCAGCCGTCTCCTCGGCGAGCTTCACGGCCCTCGACACTCCGTAGCAGAAGCCGGCGCTTTCAGCTATCTCTATCCTCATGCGCGCTCCGCCCTCCCCGCGAGGTCGTGTATCTTCTGCATCAGCTCAGACGCAGGTCCCGCGTATGCGGCCGAGCCTCCGCGGATGACTGGCAGCGAATACGGCTCGCCGATGACTACGTCGATATGGCGGAAGAGCTTCTTATTGCGCGGGATATGCACGGGAAGGATGGGCACGCCCGTGCGCGAGGCGAGCATTATCGCCCCGTTTTTCGCGGCCGAGGCGTTTTCCTCGGAAATGCGTGTGCCCTCGGGGAACATCATCAGCTCTCCCCCGTCGCGCAGTATGCCGATGGCCGTCTTCAATGCCGCTATGTCGGACTTGCCGCGCTCAACGAAGAAGACGCCCGCGGCACGCAGTATCCCTCCCACGAGGAAGGTGCGCCCGAGCTCGGCCTTGGCCATGAAGCGCGGGAAATGCCTGAACCCGAGGCAGAACGCGAGGATCACCGGGTCCATGGCGCTGCTGTGGTTGGCGCAGATCACCATCGGTGCATCCGGGACGTTCTCACGCCCGATGACCCTGAACGGGTACAGCAGGCGGATTATCGGATACGCCAGAATATAATAGATCCTGAATACGGTCTTCATCTTTTCAGCTTCTCTTCGACGATCTTCAGCATAGCGGCGAGGCTCTCGGCAAGGTCCATGTGCGTCGTATCGAGCTTGACGGCGTCGGGCGCGGCGGCAAGCGGCGCTATCGCGCGCCCGGAATCCGCGGCATCGCGCTTTCTGAGGTCGGCAAGCACCTGCTCATATTCGGCGGAGGGGTCCTTTTCGCGCAGCTCTATCCAGCGCCTGCGCGCACGCTCGCCTTCGTCGGCGGTCAGGAATATCTTGACGTCGGCATTCGGCAGTACGACCGTTCCGATGTCGCGCCCGTCCATGATGACGCTGTAACGCTCCGCCATGGTGCGCTGGCTGTCGAGCAGGAACGCGCGCACGGCGGGCAGGGCGGAAACTGCGGAAGCGTAGTGCGACATCTCCGGCGTGCGGAGATAGTCCGTCACGTCCTCGCCGTTGGCGAACATACGCTGCTTCCCGTCCTCGTAGGCAAGGGATATATCGAGCTCCGGCAGGAGCTTACCGACGCCCTCGGCATCGTCCGGGGCGACGTCGTGCCGCCTCACGAAGAGGCCGACCGTGCGGTATATCGCGCCGGTATCGACGTATACGCACCCGAGGCGCTCGGCGAGCTGCTTTGCAAGAGTGCTCTTCCCCGCGCCTCCGGGCCCGTCTATCGCTATGCTGATCCTGTCTTTCATCTGACGCTGTCACGCCCTTCAATGATTTTCTTCGCCGCTTTAAGCCCGGCAAGCCTCCCGGTCGACCATGCTATCTGCAGATTGAAGCCGCCGGTATATGCGTCGAGGTCGAGTACCTCGCCCGCGAAATAGAGCCCCTCGGCGAGCTTCGACTGCATTGTGGAGGGGTTGACCTCTCCGAGTTCGACGCCGCCTGCCGTCACCACGGCCTCGTCGATGGGTCGTTTTGTTGTTATGTCAACCGTATAGTCCTTGAACAGCTCGACGAGAGCCTTGCGCTGAGCGCGCGTGACGGAGTTGACCTTCGTCTGCGGCGGGATGCCCGAGCGCTCCACGAGAACAGGGATGAGCAGACGCGGGGCGAGCTCGTCGAGCGAGTTTTTGAACTCGCGGTTGAGATTCTTCGAAAAGTCGCGCAGAATGCGCTCATCGAGCGCCACGGCGTCAAGACCCGGCTTGAGGTCTATGTGCAGGACGTATTTTTCCGATTCGTCGCGCATGTGGGCCGAGGCGGAGAGTATCAGCGGGCCCGTCATGCCGAAGTGTGTGAACTGTGCCTCGCCGAGCTCCTCGAATATCCTGCCGCACCCGGAGCGCTCAAGCGCTATCCTGACATTTTTGAGGGACAGGCCCTGCATCCTTGCGCAGTATCCGTCGTCGCTGCACAGCGGCACGAGTGAGGCCTTCGTCTCACGTATGCCGTGCCCAGCCGCAGCGGCGAAGCCGTATCCGTCGCCGGTCGAGCCTGTCTTCGGATAAGAAAGGCCGCCCGTGCAGACTATCGCGGCAGAGCATTCCACGGTACCGTCCGAAGTCTCCACGGCGGAGACGGCGCCGTTTTCGTATTCTATTCCCGTTGCGCGCGCCTTCATCACGGCGACACCGAGAGCACGCAGCTTCTTTTCAAGGGCTTCGGCTACATCGGCCGCGCGGTCCGACACGGGAAAGACCCTGTTTCCCCGTTCGGTCTTGAGCGGCACTCCCGCTTCCTCGAAGAACGTCATCACGCTCCGCGGCGGGAAGCCGCGGACTGCGGCGTTGAGGAATTTCGCGCCGCCCGTGACGTTTTCGAGCACCTCCGAGGCATCGCAGTCGTTTGTCACGTTGCATCTGCCCTTGCCGGTTATGCGGAGCTTTACGCCGAGCCTGTCGCCGCGCTCGACGAGCACGACACTCGCTCCCGCGGAGGCCGCCGTAATTGCCGCCATCATGCCGGCGGCGCCGCCGCCTATGACACAGACGTCACTCGTCGATCTTTTCATACACCTCATATTCCTCCCACACACGCTCGAGATTCCCGAAGGTGTTGAAAAGCTGGTCGTGCGCCTCGTTGCCTACGGCGGCGATGAGCGCGTTGATGAGGCTCAGCGGGGCGACGAGGGAGTCCACGAAGGAGACCATGTCGCTCTTGGCGAGCAGGGTTATGTCGGCGAGCTTGGCTATCGGAGAGGTCGCGGCATCCGTGATGCCGATGACCGTCGCGCCGCCGGACCTTGCGTAGCGCACGGCCTTGACAGTTCTTCTCGAATAGCGCGGGAAGCTGATGCCTATGAGCACGTCCTCCGGCGAGATGCGGAGGATCTGCTCGAATATCTCGGAGTTGGAGCTCTCGTAGAGCACTCTGACGTTTTCGAACATGAGATTGAAATAGTATCCCATGAACATCGAGAGGGCCGCAGACGTCCTCGTTCCGAGGATGAAGATGCGCTTTGCGCCGAGTATCTTCTGCACGGCGAGATTGAAGCTCTCCTTGTCCACGGTCTCGAGCGTCAGCCGTATCTTCTCCATGTCGCTGTGGAAGGACGCGGTCAGCACGTCGCGCGTGCCGATGACGGTCTTCGCGACCTCCATGCGCTGCACGGAGGTGAGGCGGTTGCGGATCATCTCCTGCAGGGCAAGGCGCATCTCGGGATAGCCCTCGAAGCCGAGCTCGGAGGCAAAGCGGACTACGGTGGATTCGCTGACGCCCGTCGTCTCTCCGAGCTTCGACGCCGTCATGAACGCGGCCTTGTCGAAATTCTGCTCGATGAACGCCGCTATGCGCAGCTGACCCTTGGAAAACTTGCTTTTTGATTCCTCTATGAGCGACAGTATATCTTTATCCATGTCTTTATCAGAGCCCGAATTGACGGGTTCCCTTTCATAATGCTCCATTTCAGGGCGATTTTTTGTTTATTTGACTTGTATTATACCATTATGAAGCAAAAAGTGCAAGTCGGTTTGCAGGAATCAGATATTTCTCCTGCAAAGCGGCCTGCACTTTTTCTTATAGATTTTGCAGATATTCTATCTCTTCGGGCGTCAGATAGCGCCATTTCCCGCTCGGAAGGCCCGCAAGAGTCAGCTTGCCCTCCTCCATGCGGATGAGACGCCGGACGGAAAGCCCGCACGCCTCGCACATCTTACGAACTTCCCTGTTCTTTCCCTCGGTGACGGTGACCTCGATGAGCGCTCTGTTTCCTTCGCGCTCGAGCACGAACGCCTTTGCGGGGCTGTACGTCACGTCCTCGTAGGTTATGCCCCTGCTCATCGCGGCGCACGCACCGAACGGGTCCTCCCCGTCGACCTTGACGTGATACAGCTTCGTCATGCCGTAGCGCGGGTGCGTGAGCTTGTTGGTCACCTCGCCGTCGTTCGTCAGGAGCAGCAGCCCCTCGGAGGCCATGTCGAGCCGCCCGACGGGATAGACCCTCGTCCCGCAGTCGGCCACGAGGTCCATCACGTTCTTCCTGCCCGCCTCGTCCTTCGTCGTGGTGACGTAGCCGCGCGGCTTGTTGAGCATTATGTAAACCCGTTTGCCGTTTGGGGCAAGCGGGCGTCCGTCTACACGTACTGTCTCCGGCTCGGCCTTCTGACCGAGCTCGGCTTTCCTCCCGTCGACGGTCACTCTGCCGGCAAGGATGAGCCTTTCGGCCTCCCTGCGAGAGCAGACACCGTACTGACTGAGGAGCTTCTGAATCCTCTCCATGGTGTTCTCCGTTACATTATCGAATAGAAGCCGGCGTATCCCGTGTTCTTGTTCATGAGATACCACGCCCACTTGAGCTTTTCCCACGCCGTGAGCGGAATGGTGCTGTCAAGCGGCACGTCGCCGGCACAAAGGAGCGTGACCTCGTCGGTCTGCTCGCCGTTTACGAATATCCGCGCGCAGCCGATAGTCTCTCCCGCGCTGGCGGGCGCGTAGATGAAGCTTTCGGTGTCGAAAAGCACCGTCACCTCGCTGCCGGACTCCGTCAGCATGAGGCTCGGCCTTGCCGGGCAAAGGCGGACGCAGTCCTCCGTGCCCGATATGACGGGGAGCTCCGGGAGCTCCGCTGAGGCAAGGACATCCGACACGTCATAGGTATCGAAAGCCCATGTGCAGAGCGCTTTGTGGTCGTTCCAGTCGTCGGGGTCGCACAGCGTCACGCAGACGAGCTTCATTCCCTCGCGCTCGACGCAGGACACGAGGGTCCTCCCCGCGGCGTCGGTATATCCGGTCTTGACTCCCACCGTGCCCTCGAACGAGCCGAGGAGCTTATTGTGATTTGAAAGCGTCCTGCCGCAGACGTCCGCTGTCGGCGCGGATACTATCGCGGCAAATTCAGGGATCTTCATAGCTGCGGCGGTGAGCGCCGCCATGTCCCGCGCAGTCGAATACTGGGCGTCGCCGTCGAGCCCGTGCGGGTTTTCAAACGACGTCGAGGTCATGCCGAGCGCCGCCGCCTTTTCGTTCATCAGAGCGGCGAAGGCCTCCGTGTTTCCGGCGCAGATATCAGCGAGCGCGAGCGCGGCATCGTTGCCCGACGGGAGCAGCAGTCCGTACAGCAGGTCGCGCACGGTCATCGTCTCCCCCGGGACGAGGCCCATTTTCGAGCCCTCGACGTCCGTCCACGCGGGGTCGACCGTGACTTCCCGGTCAGGGTCCGCGTTTTCGAGCGCGACGAGAGCCGTCATTATTTTCGTAAGGCTTGCGATGAGTCTTTTTTCATCCGCGTTTTTCTCATAGAGGACGCTGCCCGTGTTCATCTCATAGAGGAACGCGCAGCGTGCCGCAGTTCCGGGAGGCTCCGAAGCGGCCGCGGCGCGCGGCGTCAGGAGCGAGAGCGCGAGAATGAGCGCGGAGATATGTGCGGTAAGTCTGACAGGGTATGTGGCAGATTTTCCGATCAGAAGTCTTCCTTTTTCTCCGGAATGAGTTCCTTCACCTTGTCAAAGATGACGGGGATGGAGTCGATTATCTTCATTACCGGGTCGTTTGAATTGCCCTCTACCGGCAGGAGGCGCACCTCGCCGTTTTTGATGATGAGGAACGCGGAGGGAGATATCGTCACGCCGGCGCCGCTTCCGCCGCCGAACGCATTGTCCCCGCCGTCCTTCTGGTGCTTGGAGGCGAAATCGGAGCCGCCGGAGGCGAAGCCGAAGCTGACCTTCGATACGGGGATGAGCGTCACGCCGTCGGGCGTGGTGATGGGAGCCCCGACTATGCTGTTGACGTCCACCATGTCACGGAGCTTCGCCATGGTCGTTTCCATCAGATTGCCGATAGGATGCTTTTCCATAGTATATCCACCAATCCTTTCATTCATTCGGTCGGTCGTTTTTTGGTCTGATCCCGCTCATGCCGAACAGGAACCTCAGCCCTATCCACAGCAGGCTGCCGAGCGCGAGCGAAAAATCCGCGCGCAGTCTGACTTCAAGCGTTTTCTTTTCAAAATCGGGAACGAGCTGAAAATCGCGCGTTTTGAGAGTGAACGCATTGTCTATGACGGGAACGAGCGTTCCGAGCACCGCGGATGCGCCCCCGTACGCCATCGCCGTCCCCGCGGCGTCGGCCCCGCCGTATACGACGCGAATTTCAAGCCTGTCGATGACGAGCTTCTTTTTCAAGCGCCCGAGCGAGTCGGCGGCGAGCCGGATTATGTCGAGCACTCTGCCCGGACTGCCGAGTTCCGGCTTCTTCTCTTTTTTGTCCGGACTGCCGGTCTTAACTTTTTTCCCTTTTTTCGAGGGGATTATTCGCACTCTGAAGGGCCCGTACCTGACGTACAGCGACGCGCCCTCCTCGGCGATTACCGCTCTGACTCCCGCGTGGAGCAGGAGGAGCACCGCGATGAACGCGGCGACTGCGGCGATCACGATGACGGCAGTCAAGACTGCTCACCCCTCGTCAGAGCTTCGATGGCGCTCTCTATCTCGAGCTGTTCGCACTCCGGAGCGGCGTCGCCTATGGACGGAAGCTCCTCGAGGCTCTTGAGCCCGAACGAGCGGAGAAAAGTGTCCGTCGTCTTGAACTGCATCGGGCGGCCGGGGACGTCGAGTCTCCCGCAGGGCTCGATGAGCCCGCGCTCTGTCAGTACGCTGACGGTATAGGAACTGTCGACGCCGCGCACCTGCTCTATATACGTGCGTGTCACCGGCTGATAATAGGCGATGATGGCGAGCACCTCTATCGCCGCCTGCGTGAGCTTCGGCGGACGGCGAGTTTCGAGTGCGAGGCGCACAGTTTCGAAATACTCCGGCGCGCTGACGAGCTGGTACGAGCGTTCGAGCCTTATAAGGCGCATGCCGCGCTCTTCAAAGCTGTAAAAGTCGGCGAGGCGGCCGGCGGCCTCCTCTATCTCGCTCTCGTCGGCTCCGATGAGAGCGCAGAGCCTCTCTATGGGCACGGGATCGCCGCACGCAAAGAGCACGGCTTCGAGCATATTGTCAATCTTCATCATTTTCTCTCCCCGGAGCAGCCGGTACGTAGCCGAGCTCCCATCCGCTTTCAGTTTCGGTCAGCTCTGCGGCACCGCTCCTGCATATCTCGAGCACCGCGATGAACGACGCGACGAGCTCGGACCTGTCCCCACACGCGGCGAAGACCTCGCGCAGCGTCAGCGTCTCCCTGTCGCGCAGGAGCGTGAGCAGCTCCTCCGTCTTGCGGCCTATCGGATAGGTCACGCGCGTCGGCATGATGAAGCCTGGTGTCGGCGAGCCGCCGTCGCGCGGACGGTCCATGAGCCGGAATATCGCGGATGACAGCTCCGACGCCTCGTGGACGTATCTGTACTCCCCCGCGTTTTTGAGCACCGCGGGGGCTCTCGTGAACGTGGAAAAGCCTGCCTGAGCGCGCATCGCAAACCATTCCGTCTGCGCCTTTATGCGGCCGTAGCTCTCTCTGTCCTTCAGGGCCTGCAGGGAGCTTTTCAGCGTTTCGAGTTCGCTCGGCTCCTCGTCGCCCGTGAGCAGGGTCCTGGCCTTGATATACATCAGATGCGACGCCATCTCGACGAATTCGCTCGTTATTTCAAGGTCCATCGAGCGCATCTCGTTCATCCATTCGAGGTACTGGTCGAGTATCAGCGATATTTTTACGTCGCATATCTCTATTTTATTCTTGCTGAGAAGCTGGAGAATGAGCGCGAGCGGGCCCTCGAAGTCCTCCATATTCTCGCGGGAGCGTACTACGCCCTCCAATCGGAAAGTCGGGTCCGTAATCTGCGTCACCCCCCTGCGATCATCGTTATGAGTTTGAAGCCCCAGCGGGCAAAATTGAAAACGTATCCGAATGCCGCTTCGGACGCTATCGCGAGCGGACGCGAGGTCACGCCCGTCAGCATGAGCACGATGAGAAGTATCATCCCGTAGCGCTCATAGCGCATGAGCTTCATATACGCTCTGTCCGGCAGCAGCGAAAAAAGCACCTTCGAGCCGTCGAGCGGCGGAATGGGGATGAAATTGAATATCCCGAGGCATACGCTGAGGTACGCCGTCGTATCGAGCAGCTCTATGACCGTCTGCCCCCACGTCTTGTCATACAGCCAGCAAGTCACGGCGCCGCGGATAAAGAGCACCGCGCAGGCGAGCACGAGGTTCGACACCGGGCCCGCGAGCGCCGTTATCGCCATGTCACGCTTCGGATGACGGAAGCGGCGCATATCCACGCTTACGGGGCGTGCCCAGCCGAACTTGAACACGACGAGCATCAGAAGACCGACCGGGTCTATATGACGCAGAGGGTTCATCGAAAGCCTGCCCTGCACCTTCGCCGTACTGTCCCCGAGGGCGTAGGCCGCGATACCGTGGCACATCTCGTGGAAGCTGATGCACAAGAGCGCCGGAATGACCGAAAGCAGGAGCTTCAGCGGGTACGACCAGTCGAGATTTGCCAGAACATCTCTGAATGAAAGCATTTCCTACCCCGCAAAGCCTTCTATGACCGCGGCGAGCCTGCCGCGGCCCTCTCCGTTTTCGGCGGAGAAAATGATGAGCTCGTCCCCGTCGCCGAGGCCGAGAGTCTCGCGGATGAGCTCCGCCGAGGCGGTGAGCTCGCTTTTTTTGCATTTATCGCATTTATTCGCCACGACGACGAGCGGGCAGCCGACGTTTTTGAACCACTGGGCCATCATCGTGTCGTCGGCAGTCGGTTTGTGGCGCGCATCGACGATGAGGACTCCCGCGGTGATGAGGTCGGTACGTTCGAAATAGCTCTCCATGAGCTGCGCCCAGCGGAGCTTTTCAGCGTCCGGCACCTTCGCGTAGCCGTATCCCGGCAGGTCCGCGAGGTACACGGAATCGTCGATGAGGAAGTAGTTTATATGTGCCGTCTTGCCCGGAGTGGCACTCGCGCGGGCGAAGTTCTTACGATTGAGCAGTCTGTTTATAACGGACGACTTGCCGACGTTTGAGCGCCCGGCGAATACTATCTGCTTTCTGCCGTCGTCGATAAAGTCCTTTTTCGACGCCGCGGAGCGGACGAATTTTACGTTGTTATAGTTCATTTCACGTTCTCTTCGAGCAGCACCACAGCGTGGGCGGCGATACCCTCACTGCGGCCCGTAAAGCCGAGGTGCTCCTCGGTCGTCGCCTTGACGTTCACGCGGGACACGTCCGTCCCGAGTGCGGCGGCAAGGCTCTTTCTCATTTCTTCCATATAGGGCGCGAGCTTCGGACGCTGAGCTATCACGGTGACGTCCGCATTAGAAACGGACGCGCCGTTGCTGCGCACGAGCTCCATCACGCGCGCGAGCAGCTTCATGCTGCTTATCCCGAGATACCGGTCATCGGTATCCGGCAAATGCCTGCCTATGTCGCCGAGCGCGAGCGCGCCGAGCAGCGCGTCCATCAAAGCGTGTGTAAGTACGTCGGCGTCGGAGTGGCCCTCGAGCGCGAGCTCCGACGGGATCTCCACGCCTCCGAGCATCAGCTTTCTCTCCGGTTCGCTCACGAGCCTGTGGACGTCGTATCCGTGTCCTATCCTCATTCGGCTGACCTCCCGGCGAGTATCGCCTCCGCCGCGGCAAAGTCGCGTCTCATGGTGAGCTTGATATTGTCAGGGTCGCCCTCGGCTACGGCGACCTTCATCCCGAGCAGCTCGACGGCCTGACTGTCATCGGTGACGTTTTTGCCGGACGCCGCGGTGAGTGCGGCCTTGATGAGCTCGGCGTCGAACACCTGCGGAGTCGGTGCGGCGCGGAGCGTATCGCGCTGCGGCGTCGAGCCGACGGCGGCGCCGGAAACTATCTTGACGGTATCCGTCACGGGAACGGCGGGGATGGCCGCCTTCTTTTCCTTTGCAAGGCGCACGACGCGGCTTATGAGCTCCGGCGTCACGAGCGGGCGCGCGCCGTCGTGTATTGCGATGAGCGACGCCTTCTTCGAGGCCGCCATGACGCCCTCGAACGCGGATTCCCCGCGCGTCGCGCCGCCGCAGACGACGGACGCCGTCTTGCCCGGAGCGTACTGCTCGCAGAGCTCCATAACGGAGGCTATGGCGTCTGATCTCGTCACGACGACTATCTCGGTTATATCACGGCAGGCCTCGCACGCTTCCAGAGAATATGCAAGGACGGGCTTTCCCCCGAGCGGTTCGAACAGCTTGTCAATGCCGTTCATTCGTTCCGAGGAGCCCGCCGCCACGATCACGCAGGTCACGAAGGTCTTACGGAATTTATCGAAAAGGTGCAAGTATCTCCCACCTTTCAGGCAAGTGCGGTGATTATCCTGTCCTCAACTTCCTCGTAGTTGGAATTCTGCGAGAGGACGAACTCGGATATGAGGATCTGCTTTGCGCTGCGGAGCATCTTACGCTCCCCCGTGGAGAGGCCCTTTTCGCAGTCGCGCGCCATGAGTCCCTTTACGACGCGTGCGACCTCAAGAAGGTCTCCGCTCTTTATGCGGAGCATGTTTTCCCTGTATCTTCTGTTCCAGTTGGGATCCATATCACACTCAATATGAGAAAACTCCTCCATGAGCCTGTCCGCCTCGTCAGACGAGATTATCGGGCGGACGCCTATCTCGGAGCAGCTCTCCGTCGGGATCATAACGAGCATGCCGCCGACCGGCATCTTGAAGACATAGTACTGCCTTACCGTGCCGTTTACCTTTTTCTCTTCTATTCTGTCTATCACACCGGCGCCGTGCATGGGATGTGCAATATGATCTCCTACGGAAAACATTTTCAACTTCCTTCCGAACGCATACAGATAAAGCGCAAAATAACAGATTTACATACTTCTTCGTTTTTATTATAGACACTTTTCAAGATTTTAGCAAGAGCAAATATTTCCCTGCTCCGTTATGAAAAAAGGGGCGCGCAGCAAGTCTGTCCGGACAAAAAAACTCCCGGCAGCATAAGCTGCCCGGGGCCAGCGCGCCCAATGAGCTGAGTTTCAAGGTTTT
>JAZQQE010000068.1:0-11188 GCA_045628845.1 Oscillospiraceae bacterium | reverse complement strand
GTAAAAAGCTGTTTCATCAATATTGGGACCTTTATTCTCAAATAATTCAAGCAATTCATAATATGTCATTATTGGCCTCCGTCCCATGGCATCAATTATACCATTCATGTGTCCATACCTTCATCTTTCACAGAGAACCGTCACTTTCATATCATCTGAAAATGCTTCAGTGCTTCCAATATCGCTTCTTCCTTTTCCTTCGTGCATTGCGGCTGCTTCGCATCCGCCGATTTCGGCAGATTGTAATTTTCCCGCTCGATGATACCACTCTTTCGCTTTGTCTGAGCAATATCCAGATGGGTCACGTTAAGGCCGGTCTGTTCTTTCACGTAAGCCTTGATTTCCTCATATGTAGCCTTGCTTTCAGACTTCGTGATGTCGAAGTCTTCCATATCCATTTTGATGCGTACATAAGCATCCGGAGTTTTTCTAACCAAAAGAACAACCGTCTCCACGTGGTTCGTGTGCGGGAACATATCGACGGGCTGTATGCGCTTGACGGCGTAGCCGGAGCGGGTGAAGAGCCCGAGGTCGCGCGCGAGCGTCTCCGGGTTGCAGGAGACGTAGACGATGCGCTTGGGCGAGGCGAGGACGGCCGACCGGATGAAGAGCGCGGAGCTCCCCGCGCGCGGCGGGTCCATTATCAGCGCGTCGAGCTTCCTGCCGCGCTCGGCCATGCCCTGCATGAACTGCGCGGCGTCGGCCTTGAAGAACACGGTATTTTCCGCGCCGCTGCGTTTGGCGTTCCACTTCGCGTCGCGCACCGCGTCGCCCGAGAGCTCGACTCCCGTGACATGCCCGGCGCTGCGCGAGGCGATGATGCCTATCGTGCCCGTGCCGCAGTAGGCGTCGAGCACCTCCTCACGGCCCGAGAGCCCGAGAAATTCGAGCGCCTTGCCGTAGAGTATCTCCGTCATGACGGGGTTGACCTGATAAAACGAATTCGGCGATATGCGGAAGGTACAGCCGAGCAGCGTGTCCTCGATGTACCCGTCGCCGAAGAGGACGTTGTTTTCCCGCCCGAGCGTAAGGGGGAGGGGATTGGTGCATACGTTCTGCACGACGGTCGTTATCTCCGGGTGCTTTTCGAGGAGCGCCGCGAGAAACGCCGCCTTCGAGGGGAACTGCCTGCCCGCCGTCACGATGACGACCATGAGCTGACCCGTGAACTTCCCGCGCCGCACGAGCACGTGCCGCACGAGCCCGGAGGAGCCGTCCCAGCTTCTTATGCGGAAGCCGGTCATGAGCCTGCGCACCGTGACGATGACTGCGTCGCAGACCTCGTCCTCCGTCACGCACGAGTCGACGGGCACTATGCGCCCGGAGCCCGACTGGTACACGCCGGAGATGAGCCCGCCGCGTCCGTGTCCGAACGCCGCCTGCACCTTGCAGCGGTAGTGGTACGGCTCGTCCATGCCGATGATGCGGCTGACGTGACCGTACTTCCCGAGCAGAGCGATGGCACGGCCCTGCTTGTAGCTGAGCTGCTCGGGATAAGTCAGATTGAGAAGCTGGCAGCCGCCGCACTTTTTGCCGACGGGACAGCCGTTGCCCTTGAGTTCACAGTCCATTGAAAGATCCGCTTTCCGCCGCCTTTCGCGGCACATAGATTTTACCATATCCCGCGGCGGCGGTCAAACCGAAAAAAACAGCCCCCGGCGGCGCCGGAGGCTGTTTTCGCATTCTGTTTTATTTTCCGAGGTTGTCAGTGATGCCGACTGTCCTCGATGCGTCGTAGCAGGCGAATATCTCGTCCGTG
Source organism: Oscillospiraceae bacterium (assembly GCA_045628845.1). GTDB lineage: Bacteria > Bacillota > Clostridia > Oscillospirales > Oscillospiraceae > RGIG7949. The sequence continues at coordinate 9,429 of JAZQQE010000068.1, read as the reverse complement.
TTCGTCGGGCGGGTGCCCCTCGTCAGCATGCTCACGATGGGGACGATGATGAGCCCGCCGACCATCGCGAAGACGCCGCTGTAAATGGAGTTTTTGAATACGAAGGAGAAGAACGGACTTGCGGAGACACCGAATACGCCGAGCGAGATGAGGAGCTGAACGACCTCGAGTCCGACGCCCCAGACGAACGAGGCGGCGACGGCGGCGCGGCTGATGCGCTTGCTGTAAAGCCCGTAGAGGAACGGAGCGAGGAACGCGCCCGCGAGAGCGCCCCAGGAGACGCCCATCATCTGCGCTATAAAGATGCTCTTGTTGGAGACCTGCTTTATCGCGATGACGGCGGAGATGATGATGAACACCGCGATGAACACGCGGATGAGGAGCATCTTGCGCTTTTCGGTCATCGGCTTTTTGGAGAGCGGCGCGATGAAGTCGAGCGTGATGGTCGAGGAGCTCGTCAGCACGAGGGAGGAGAGCGTCGACATCGAGGCGGAGAGGACGAGCACTATGACGATGCCGATGATGACGGGGGAGAGAGTCGAGAGCATCTGCGGGATGACTGCGTCGAAGCCCTCGGAGGCGACGTCGACGTTGTAGAGCCTGCCGAAGCCGCCGAGGAAGTAGCAGCCGCCCGCGACGACGATGGCGAAGAGCGTGGAGATGACGGTACCCTTCTTGACGGAGCCCTCGTTCTTAATGGCGTAGAACTTGCCGACCATCTGCGGAAGTCCCCACGTGCCGAGCGAGGTCAGCAGGATGACGAAGAGGAGGAACATTGGGTCGGCGCCGAAGAAGGAGGCGAACTCCCAGCCGCCGTTGGCACCCGTCGCGAGGGTCTCGACCGCGGCGCTGAGTCCGCCGTTGTTGTTGAGCACCGCCGCGATGACCGCGACTATGCCGACGAGCATCAGAAGGCCCTGGATGAAGTCGTTGAGTGCCGTTGCCATGTAGCCGCCGATGACGACGTACGTGCCGGTCAGCACCGCCATGATGATGACGCAGACGGCGTAGTTGACGCCGGGGAACGCCATCGCGAAGAGCCTCGAAAGTCCGTTGTATAGAGAAGCGGTGTAGGGGATGAGGAATATGAAGATGATGACGGACGCTGCTATCTTCAGCCCCGCGGAGCCGTAGCGCGCCTGGAAGAAGTCGGGCATCGTCTTGCTCGAGAGGTGGTTGGTCATTATCCTCGTGCGTCTGCCGAGGATGAGCCACGCGAGAAGCGAGCCGATGAAGGCGTTGCCGAGGCCTATCCATGTCGAGGCGAGGCCGAAGTTCCAGCCGAACTGACCGGCGTACCCGACGAAGATGACGGCGGAAAAATAGGAAGTACCGTAGGCGAAGGCGCTCAGCCAGGGGCCGACGCTGCGCGAGCCGAGCACGAAGCCGGACACGTCAGTCGCGTGCCTCCTGGAGCGTATGCCGATGAATATCATCAGCGCGAAGAACACCACGGTCATTACCAGAGTGATTATCATTGTCGAGGTCATGTCGATCTTCCCTTTTTTCGCCGATTTTGCAGAGCTGACTGCATTGATATAGCGCAGTATCACACTACTGCGATGAAGTATAGCACCCGTTTTTCCGCTTGTCAACAGTATTTTTGCAAAGATTTTGAGTATATTTCGATGAGCTTTCCGAGCGAAAAAGCGCAGTTGGCGGGCGAGGTCGAGGGCAGGCGCACGGCCTCTATCCCGGTGCGGGGAAAGTTGTACTTTTGGTAGAACCTGAACGCGGCGGCGCCCGTCGTGAAGATGCGCTCTATCCCCGTGCGCGCGAGCAGCCACGGGATGTCGGCCGCAACGGGATTTTTGATCGAGCTGTCGCTCGCGCCGAGTATGTCGCACTCGACGAGCGAGTCCCAGAGGGCGATCCCGTGCGAGAGGGCAAGGCGGCTCTTTTCCTCAATGGTCTGCGGCTCCGCCTCGCAGTACACGGCGGCGAGCACCTTCCAGAAGCGGTTTTGCGGGTGTCCGTAATAGAAGCCCTGCTCGCGCGACTTCGGCGAGGGCATCGAGCCGAGTATCAGCGTGCGGCACTCCGCGTCCCACAGGGGCGGAAAGCCGTGCGTAACGTGCGTATATTCCATGATGACCCCTCCTTCGGCCTTACATTATACATAAAGCTCCGCCTTTGCGCAAACGGCGATCTTCCCCCGCCGTGCAAAAGGCTCCCCTTGTGCTCAAGGGGAGCCTTTGTGGCAGCGGTCGAAAAATGCGAGGAATAGCGTCGTAGGGGAGGGGCTTGCCCCTCCCGAAGCATTTTTCGGGCACCGCAACAGGGATCATTTGCGCAGATGCTCCGGGCATCAAATCCCATCAGTCCGTTTCATCCGCCGCGCCGTTCGGAAATAATTTTCCAAAACCCCCTTGACAACGCTATACTACTGTTGTAGTATGATACTACAACAGTAGTAAGGAGCGTTCTTCCATGGAAAAAAAGCTTCAGGATTCCGAGATAAAGGTCATGAACGTGATATGGCGCGAGGGCGAGGTGACGGCCAAGCGCGTTGCCGAGATACTCGGCGCGGAGACGGGCTGGAACGTCAACACGACCTACACGCTCATCAAGAGGTGCATTGAAAAGGGCGCCGTCGAGCGCATAGAGCCGAACTTCACCTGCCGCGCCATCATCAGCAAGGAGGACGTACAGCGTGCCGAGGCGGAGACGCTCATCGACAAGCTGTTCGACGGCTCGGCCGACAAGCTGTTCGCCGCCCTGCTCGGCAGCGACCGTCTCTCCGCCGAGGAGGTCGAGAGGCTGCGCCGCATGATAGACGGCATGGAGTAAGGAGGCGTTTATGCTTTTTGCGCAGATGACCCTGACGGGCGCCGCGCTGATAATCGCGGTCGCCCTGATAAGGCTCGCCGCAGGGCGGGTCATGCCGAGGCGCGCCTTCATCGTGCTGTGGGCGATAGTGCTGCTCCGGCTGCTCGTGCCGTTCCGCTCCGTGATAGCCCTGCCGTCCCTGCCCGAGCGGCAGACTGCGGCGTACACGGAGCAGGCGGAGCCGGAGAAGGCGGCGTACACGGAGCCGCAGTACACCGCGGTCACGGACACGGAGCCCGCGCACGGTGCATCCGCGGCGGCCCCCGCCGTCACCCCGCCGGAGCCCGCGGCACCGGAAGCCCCGCAGAGCAGAGCGGTACAGCCGCGCACCGTATTGAAATACGTATGGCTTGCGGGAACGCTTGCCGCCGCTGCCCTCGCCGCAGTCCTCTACGCCGTCGGGTACCGCCGTTTCGCCCGTGCCGTTCCCGCGGAGGACGGTGCGGCGCAGTCGTGGCTCGAAGCGCATCCGCTCCGACGCGGACTGTCCCTGCGGCGGCTTGAAGGCCTCGCCTCTCCGATGACCTACGGGATATTCAGACCCGTCATACTCATTCCGGAGGACTTCGACCCCGCCGACGGAGCCTCGCGGCTCGCGCTGGAACACGAATTTATCCACGCACGGCGCTTCGACCCCGCCTTCAAGCTCATTTTGACGGCGGCGCTCGCGCTGCACTGGTTCAACCCCGCCGTATGGCTGATGTATGTGCTCGCCTGCCGCGACGTCGAGCTTGCCTGCGACGAGGCCGTCCTGCGCGGAATAGGCGAGGAGGGGCGCGCCGGATACGCCCGCGCGCTGCTCTCCATGGAGGAACGCAGGGGCCTGCTGCCTGCTCTGCGGGTGAGCTTCGGCTCCAACAGAACGGAGGAAAGGATAAAGGCCATCATGAGATTCAAAAAACGTTCAATAGCCGTGCTCGTGCTTGCCGCCATGCTGACGCTCATGCTCGCCGCCTGCGCCGTCACCGGGCCGGCTCTGCCCGAAGGGGTGGAAAGCGCCGTGTACGACGCCGTCATGAACTATAACAAATTCGCCCACGCGGGCGGAAATTATCCCTGCACGGACATCCGCGTGCTCGGCTACGATACCTCCGGCGACCGGACGACCGTTTACGCGATGGTGCTCTATGAATCATATACGCTGAGGGGAGGGGTGCTCACACGTGCCGCGGCCGCCCACGGCGCCTGCGCCATTACTCTGGAAAAGGAAGCCGACGGCGGATACTGCGCCGTGGATTACCGGGTGCCGGGCAGCGGTGAGCAGTACGCGCGCGACGTAAAGGAGATATTCCCGCTCAGAGTCCGCGCCGCCGCTCTCAATAAGGAGAAGTATATTTATGAGCAGGAGGCCGCCTGCCGCAGGCAGGCCGAGCTGCGTTACGATCCCGAGCACACCTGCTCCTATATCTCCTGCAAGGTCATCGAGGAGAACGGCGAGCTCAGGCACTATATGAGCGGCAAATTCTCCTACATTTCGGAGCACTGGGAAAAGGAACTCTACGCGGAAAAGGCGGGCGGCACCGGGCCTGCCGTCGAGGTATACAGCAGGAGTCAAAGCGCGTATGATAACAGCACGCCTCTCATAGCGGACGTCGTGCCGGAGCTGGATATCGAATGGCCGGATCTCATGCAGCCGGCCGGAATCGTGATCACTACCCGCGAGGGAAAGGCCGCGCAGGATAAGGACCTCAATGATTCGCGTGCGACAAACGGGCTCCCGCTCGAGGGCGACGTCTGCCCCTATACGGGTCTTACCGTCGCCGAGCACGAGGTCGGAAAGCCTTATTATCCCGTGCTCGGGTTTGATAACCTCGGAGATGTCCGGATAAGCTTATGCCCCGATATAGAAAAAGCCCGCGTTGAGATACAGGCCACATACTGCGAAAAAGGCGAGAGCGACTACGACTATTTCAATATAGTGAGCAAAGAGATGTTCGGGGAGCACAACGGACGCAGTATCAGTTACAACAGCTTCGTCGGAGGGTCCATCATCAATGAAGCCAGGATAGACGGCGACAGAGCCGTGTTATTGAGAGCCTCATGTCAGGATAGGTCCGTCAATGAGCTTTTCGACTTCATGGACGAAAACGACCTGTGGGGCGTATGGGATATGCTCTTTGAGGCATGGCTCGGCGGCACCGCGGAAAATTGAATTTCACCTTGATGAACAGAAAAAGAAAATACCCGCCATCCCGGCGGGTATTTTTACTGTTATCCATATGTACGTTTTCAGCAGAACGCGAATATATGGGCTGCGCCCGCCATGCCCTGCGAGCCGATTATCTGCGGCTTGCCGGGAGCGAACTCGACTGCGTGGTAGCTGTGGACGTGGCCGCAGAGGACAGCCTTTACGGCGTCGTTATTCACGCAGAGGTCGATGAATTCGCGGGCGTTGGCGTCCTCCGAATTCTCGTCGAAATAGAAATAGGAGATGAGCTTGCTCATCTCGTCCCTGCAGTACGGCGTCGAGAACGGGACGTGGCAGAGTATCACCATGGGGACGCCCTCATCGCAGAGGGCTTTGAGCGCGTCAAGGTCCTCGCGCGAGACGGTCTTGCGGCTGTCGTCAACGGCGACGATGCGGAAGCCCTCGAAATCGTACGAATGTACGCCGGCCTCCCAGATGCCGTCGCAGCTCGCGTCCTCGTGGTTTCCGGGGACGCAGATGACCTTTCCGCCGTACCCGGCGAGCTTCGCGGCGAGGTATTTCGCTCCCGCGGGGTGCATATAGTCGAGATTGTCACCGGAGAGGAGCAGAGCCTCGGGCCCGAGCTCGGCTGCAAGCGCCATCTGCTTGTCGAGCGCGTCGCGGTTGAGTATCTTCTGCGGCTCGCCGTAGGGCTCACCGGCCTCCGTGGCGAACTTGCCCTTGTATTTGCCCCAGAGCTCGACCTGATAATTGAACTTGTCGACGTCCTCGGGGGTGCTGTTTTCATCGACGACGTCGATATGAGTGTCCGAAATGTGCATGAAGACGTGTTCGCGCGTCACGCCGGGTATCTCTATCCTGTTCTCTCTGAACCAGAAGAAGGAGTCGTCCTTTATCATCGTTTTCACCTCTGTCGGATGTGTGCCGCCGTGCGGCTTTCTCAGATTATATCCGCGCGGACGCGGCGCGTCAAGCGGGTCATCTTCCGTCACGCAGGGTCTTCAGGTACTCCTTGCGCCCGTCGGGGATGCGGAAGCTCTCGACGGCCTTCTGTATCGTGCGGCGGTGGGTCGCGCCGTCGAGGCGGTGCCGCTCGAGGTAAGGGAGGGCGGCGTCCCACTGCTTGGCGAGCGCCGTTGCGAAGTACCACGCCACCATCATGCTGACGTAGTATTCCGAGCATTCGACTGCCGCCGCCTTTTCGAGCCACGCGGGGTCGAAGTCCGCGTCGAGGAAGTGCGTCATCATCATTTCGAGCGCGAAGCGCACCGTGAACGTCTCGCCGGAGACGAGCCAGCGGTCTATGTCCGCGGCAAGGAGGCCGCGGTTTTTCGCAAAAGCCTTCGGACTGAGGATGTCGCAGGTCGCCCAGTTGTCGACGTAGGGGAGCAGCGCGTCCGTCAGGCGCACCGCTTCGCCGTAGTCGCGGCAGGAGGAGACCATTATGGCGTGCAGATTGTACTCCTCGAAGTATTCGTGCGGCAGCTCCGCGAGAAATTCCGCGTCGCGCCCGAGCTCCTTTGCGAGCGCGCGTATCTGCGGGATGCGCACGCCTATGACGTTCTCCGCGCCCGGGGTCAGCTTCCGGCTGAATTCGCGGTAGCCGGGGTCCTGCAATTGAAAAAGTCTCTTTACGATACGCTCCATATTTCCTCCCGGGCGCTCCGCCCGAACGCGGGATTTTTGCCTATTATATCAGCCCCGCCCGCGAAAATCCATATCCCGCGCGGGCGTGGAAAAGATATTCCGGATCCTGCCCGCCGCCTACTTGACTTCACCGCGTGCGCTGTGCTAAACTGCCCTCTGCGCGCAAGCCCCCGAGCCGGAACACGTACCGCGTTCAGACCCTTACGAGACAAGCGCACTATGTCTTTTTCACACGTGCGGCGCACCGCCGCACACGCGAAGAAAGAACTCTCCGAAAAGGACAGTATGTGTTCCATGACAGAAGTGAAAAGACCCTTCGGCAGGGTGCTTGCGGCGTTCGTCAAAAAGAACGTCGTCATGGTCATCGCGCTCGCCTCGGCGATAGTGACGAGCATCATCGTGCCGGTAGACCGTGAATACCTCGGGTATTTCGATTACAAAACGCTCACGTGCCTTTTCTGCGTGCTGGCGGTCGTATGTGCGCTGAAAAACATAAACTTTTTCTTCATGCTCGCGCGCAGGGTCGTGCAGACGTTCAGGAACGCACGCATGAGCATACTCGGACTTGTGTACATCACGTTCATCGGCTCCATGCTGATAGCGAACGACATGGCGCTGCTGACGTTCCTGCCGCTCGGCTTCCTCGTGCTGACGACGACGCACAAGGAAAAGTACATGGCGTTCACCTTCATCATGCAGAACATCGCCGCGAACCTCGGCGGTATGCTGACGCCGTTCGGCAACCCGCAGAACCTGTATCTGTACACGGCGTTCTCCATCCCGAACCTCGAATTCATGGGCATCATGGCGCCGCCGTTCGCTTTGAGCGTGGCGCTCATAACGGTCTGCTGCATCATTTTCGTCAAGCCCGAGCCCCTGCACCTCGACGACGAGAAGATAGTCCTCGACCCGAAGCGCACGGTGCTCTACCTTGCGCTGTTTGCACTCGCGATAGCGATAGTTTTCCGCGGCATCCCGTACTGGATAGGGCTGATAGTCATCCCTCTCGTGCTGATCTTTGCCGACCGCAGGGCGCTCGCGATGGTGGATTATCCGCTGCTGCTGACGTTCGTGTTCTTCTTCATCTTCGCGGGCAACATGTCGCGCATGGAGGGCGTGCGGAGCTTCCTGTCGGGCCTGCTTGACCGCAACACGCTCGTATTCGGCACGCTGTCGTGCCAGTGCATCAGCAACGTGCCGTCGGCGATACTGCTGTCGCAGTTCACGGAAAACTACCCCGACCTGCTCGTCGGCGTGAACATCGGCGGCGTGGGAACGCTGATAGCCTCGCTCGCGAGCCTGATAACGTTCCGCGAATACATGAAGCACAACCCGGGGAAGACGGGGCGCTACATAGGCGAGTTCTCCGCGTTCAACTTCTCGTTCCTCATCATCCTCGTTGCGTTCATGTCGCTGATAAAGCTGTTGTGAGATTTGCGTCCGCCCTTTTCCCGCCCGGGAAAGGGCGGGCTTTTTACGCGGCCGGAAAAGCCTCTGTTATTTGCGCGCGGAATCTGTTAAACTGATAAAAACGGACTTCGGAGGAAAACGGAAATGATCCTTTTCATCGACTCATGCGTACGGGAGGACTCGCGTACGCGGCGCCTTGCCGAGCATCTGCTCGCGGGGCTCGGCGGAGCATACGAGCGCGTCGCGCTTGCGAGAGACCCGCTGCCGACGCTCGACGGGGAGACGCTCGCACGCAGGAACGCCGCTTGTGAGCGCGGCGACTTCTCCGATTCGTATTTCGACACGGCAAAGCAGTTTGCCGCCGCGGACGATATCGTCATCGCCGCGCCGTTCTGGGACCTCTCGTTTCCCGCGACCGTCAAGAAGTATATTGAGACCGTCTGCGTCGCGGGCCTCACCTTCCGTTACACGGGGGACGGGGTGCCCGCCGGGCTCTGCCGCGCGAAGCGGCTCTTCTTCGTCACGACTGCGGGCGGGACGATCTTCAACGACGCCTACGGCTTCGGCTATATCCGCGACCTCGCCAAATTCATGTTCGGCATTCCCGACGTGCGCATGATAAAGGCCGAGGGACTCGATATCGACGGCGCCGACGTCGAGGGCATACTCGCCGCCGCGTTCGGGGAGGCCGACGCCGCGGTATGACCGCTTTGCGTATTGAAAAAACGGGTACGGCATGGTAAAATATACTTTATGCCGAATTGTCACGCGACACGCGATAATAGTTCACAAATCGGTCATCCCGCATTCACCGGCGGGTGATACGGTGTCACGTAACAAAGACAAGGAGGCAACTCAATGAAACGAATCGCAATAGCCGCCGCGGCGCTCGCCGCGCTCATTCTCACGGGCTGCTCGGCAAAGCCCGCCGCATCTCCCGCGCCCTCCGCGCAGTCCGGCGTACCGGACGGCGCAGTCGTGATAACGCTTTCCGGAGCTTACGCCGAGGTGAACGGCGCGCCCGTCGCCGAGTTCGACTACGTGTGGCACGCCGACCCCTCCTCCGTCCACGAGGACGTCAAGGACAGCCCCGCCGAGTACTACACCGGCACGGCGCCCGAGGGCGGCGTATATATAGCGCACGACGTCATATACTACCCCGAGCTTGACGAGGACGGCTTCGTCCGAGAAAATTACGACGGCGAGACGGAGTGGGTGTACCGCTACACCGCGGACGGGTACACGGACTACCGCTTCTCGACCCTCCCGGTGCAGGGAGACGCTCTGCCCGTTGAGATGATGCACTCCGAGGCCGAGGCGTACGCAAACCCCGTACTGCACATAAACGAGGGCGGCACATACGTCCTGCGCGGAACGTGGAACGGCCAGATAGC
>JAZQQE010000067.1:0-66628 GCA_045628845.1 Oscillospiraceae bacterium | reverse complement strand
GGCACGGTCCTACCTGCGCGTTCAAGGACATGGCTTTGCAGATGCTCCCGCGCCTGCTCACCGCGTCCATGCGCAAAAACGGCGATACCCGCCGCGTCATGATCCTCGTCGCGACCTCCGGCGATACCGGCAAGGCCGCGCTCGAGGGCTTCAGGGACGTCGACGGCACCGCGATACTCGTGTTCTACCCGCGCGACGGCGTATCCGAGGTGCAGAAGCTGCAGATGACCTCGCAGGAGGGCGGCAACGTCTCCGTCTGCGGCGTGCTCGGAAACTTCGACGACGCGCAGAGCGGAGTCAAGGCGATTTTTTCCGACCCCGACATCCGCGAAAAGCTCGCGGAGAACGATACGTTCCTCTCTTCGGCGAACTCCATCAACTGGGGAAGACTCCTCCCGCAGGTCGCGTACTACGTCTCGGCGTACTGCGACATGGTCTCCGCCGGCGAGATAAAGGCGGGCGACAAGCTCGATTTCTGCGTGCCGACCGGGAACTTCGGCGACATACTCGCGGGCTGGTACGCCATGAAGATGGGCGTACCCGTCGGGAAGCTCATCTGCGCCTCCAACTCCAACCGCGTCCTCACCGACATGTTCGAGACGGGCGTCTACGACAGGCGCAGGAAGCTCGTCACGACCGTGTCGCCCTCGATGGACATACTCATTTCCAGCAACTTCGAGAGACTCATCTTCGAGGAGTCCGGCAGGGATGATGTGCTCGTGCGCCGCCTGATGGGCGAGCTGACCGCGGACGGGATATACGCTCTGCCCGATGACGTCAGGGCGAAGCTTGCCGAAGAATTCGCCGCCGGCTGCTGCGGCGAGGATGAGACGAAGGCCGCCATCGCCGACGCGCGCGATACCTGCGGGATCCTGATAGACACCCACACCGCCGTGGGCTGGCACGTCCTCAAAGAGTACAGAGCCGCGTCCGGATCGAAGACTCCCGCCGTCATCGTCTCGACAGCGAGCCCGTACAAGTTCTGCGCCGCCGTCATCGAGGGCCTCGGCAAAACTCCGAAGGCCGACGGCGTCGACGCGCTCTATGAGCTCGCCGAGCTCAGCGGCACGAATCCGCCCGCGCCTCTCGCGGCGCTCCGCGGAAAGACCCCGCGCTTCACCCGCTCGGCTGCGAAGGAGGATATGCCCGGAGTCGTTCTGGAATTCGGGAGGTAAGACAGTGGCGCTTTACGCGATAGGAGATCTTCATCTCTCGCTGTCCGCGGACAAGCCGATGGACGTCTTCGGACCGCGTTGGGAAAACCATACCGAAAAGCTGCGCGAGGGCTTTTCCGCGCTGACGGACGACGACGTGTGCGTGCTCTGCGGCGACCTGAGCTGGGGCATGGCCATCGGCGACTGTCTCGAGGATTTCCGCTTCATCGCCTCGCTGCCGGGAAAGAAGATCATTGTCAAGGGCAACCACGACTACTGGTGGAGCACCCGCGCAAAGGCGCTGAAATTCTTTGAGGAGAACGGTATCGGGAATATCGACATCCTCAACAACAACTGCATCATGTACGATGAAAAGACCGCCCTGTGCGGTACCCGCGGCTGGTTTTTCGAGGAGGAGACGGGCGGCGAGCACGACAGGAAGATCATGGAGCGCGAGCTTGGCAGGCTCGAGACCTCGCTGAAGGCCGCCGGAGACGCGGAAAAGATATGCTTCCTGCACTATCCGCCGCTCTTTCGCGACTACACCTGCCCGGAGATGCTCGAGCTGCTCGCGAGGTACGGTGTACGCCGCTGCTTTTACGGGCACATCCACGGAGCGGGGCACCGCTCCGCGACAGAGGGCCTGAACTTCGGAGTCGATTACCGGCTCGTTTCCGCCGACTACGTCGATTTCAGGCCGGTGCGCGTGCTGTGAGGCCGTGCGACAAAAAACGATTGAAATTTTGTGCAAAATCTGTTATTATCTTTTATTAGCAGTATCGTAAGCTCAGAAACATAGAGAGGATGTCCGAATAACATGGAAGTCACCAATGTTGAAAAGAAAGAAAAAAGCATAGCTGCCGTTACGGTAGTCGTAGAGCCCGCCGAATTCGAAGAGGCCGTCAACGCCGTATACAAGAAGAACCGCAACTCCATCATGATTCCCGGCTTCCGCAAGGGCAAGGCGCCCCGCAAGATCATTGAGAGCATGTATGGCAAGGGCGTTTTCCATGATGATGCTATAAACGACCTCGCGCCCAAGGCTTATGCGCAGGCCGTCAAGGAAAAGGAACTCAAGGTCGTCGCCTCTCCCGCGCTCGAATCCGCGGATATCGGCGAGGATAACAGCGTCACGCTCGTCATCGACTGCGTGCTCTATCCCGAGCTCACCCTCAAGCAGTACAAGGGCCTTGAGGCCGTCCGCAAGGAGAGCAAGGTCGAGGAGTATCAGGTCGACGCCGAGCTCGAGCGTCTGCGTCAGCGCAACGCGAGCCTCGTGACCTCCGAGGGCGAAGCCAAGTTCGGTGACACCGTCGTCATCGACTACGAGGGCTTCAAGGACGGAGTCGCGTTCGAGGGCGGCAAGGGCGAGAACCACAGCCTCGAGATAGGCTCCAACACCTTCATCCCCGGCTTCGAGGTGCAGTGCATCGGCGCCAAGGCCGGCAGCGACATCGAAGTCAACGTGACCTTCCCCGAGAACTATCAGGCCGAGGAGCTCGCGGGCCAGCCCGCGCTCTTCAAGGTGCACGTCCACGAGGTCAAGGAGAAGATCCTGCCCGAGCTCGATGACGAATTTGCCAAGGACGTCTCCGAATTCGACACCCTCGAGGAGTATAAAGAGAGCATCCGCAAGACCATACTTGAAACTGCCGACAACAACTCCCGCGACGAGTTCCTCGATAAGATACTCGACCAGATCAATGCCGACATGGAAGGCGAGATCCCCGAGCAGTACATCGACGAGCGCACTCAGGAGCACATCGAGCAGTTCGCACAGCGTCTGCAGCAGCAGGGCATAGGCCTCGATTCCTACATCAAGATGTTCAACATCCCGCAGGACGAGTTCATCGCCAATATGCGCGGCACCGCCGAGAAGCAGCTCCGTCAGGAGCTCATCCTCACCAAGGTCGCCGACCTCGAGGGCCTCGAAGTCACCGAGGAGGACAAGGAGAAGGAATATCAGAAGCTCGCCGATCAGTACAAGGTCGAGGTCGATTCCGTCAAGACGTTCTTCGATGTGGAGCTCTTCGAGAACAGTCTCCGCGTCATGAAGGCTGCCGACTTCCTCGTCGCCAATTCCGTCGCGCTCCCCGAGCCTCCCGCCGAGGAGACCAAGGAGGAAGCCGAAGAGGCTCCCGCCGCGGAAGAGACCAAGGAATAACAGCCTGCAGGTTCAGGTAAAAACGATCCCCCGTGAAAGCGGGGGATCACCGCAATCAAGCATGGAGGATAAAAATGAGCCTTATTCCGTATGTAGTAGAACAGACCAGCAGGGGCGAGCGTTCCTATGACATCTTCTCCCGCCTGCTCAACGACCGCATCATCTTCCTCTCGGAAGAAGTAAACGACACTACCGCGAGTCTCGTGGTGGCACAGCTTCTGTATCTTGAGGCGCAGGATCCGGACAAGGACATCCAGTTCTATATAAACAGCCCCGGCGGAAGCATCACCGCGGGTATGGCCATCTATGACACCATGCAGTATATCAAGGCGGACGTCTCGACGATCTGCATAGGAATGGCCGCATCCATGGGTGCTTTCCTGCTCTCGTCCGGCGCCAAGGGCAAGCGCATCGCGCTCCCCAACGCCGAGATAATGATTCATCAGCCCTCCGGCGGAAGCCAGGGCCAGGCCACGGATATCCAGATCCAGGCCGAGCGCATCCTCAAGATGAAGAAGCACCTCAATGAGATACTCGCCGCCAACACCGGCAAGCCCATCGAGGTCATCGAGCGCGACTGCGAGCGCGACCATTTCCTCACTCCCGAGGAGGCCTGCGAGTACGGCCTTATAGACAAGGTAATCTACAAGAGGTAACTTTATGCCGGGACATGACGAGACCAATACCGTGCGCTGCTCCTTCTGCGGCAAGTCCGGGAAAGAGGTAAAGCGCCTTATAGCCGGTAAAAACGCATTCATCTGCAATGAATGTGTGTCGCTGTGCCTTGATATCCTCGACGAGGATCTTGTCACGCCCGAAGACGGGCCGCAGGCGGGCACCGTGAGTGCGGGCTCCGAGGTGAACGACCTCCCGAAGCCGCACGAGATAAAGGCCTTCCTCGATGAATACATCATCGGTCAGGAACAGGCGAAAATAGCGCTGTCCGTCGCTGTTTACAACCACTATAAGCGCATCGTGCACTCCACGGAGAACGACGTCGAGCTCCAGAAGAGCAACATACTCCTCATCGGGCCGACGGGCTGCGGCAAGACTCTGTTCGCGCAGACTCTCGCCAAGATCCTTCAGGTGCCGTTTGCCATAGCCGACGCGACGACCCTCACAGAGGCAGGCTACGTCGGCGATGACGTCGAAAACATCCTCGTCCGCCTTCTGCAGGCGGCGGATTTCGACGTCGAGCTTGCCCAGCGCGGCATAATCTATATCGACGAGCTCGATAAGATAGCCCGCAAGAGCGAGAACACCTCCATTACCCGCGACGTCTCCGGCGAGGGCGTTCAGCAGGCTCTGCTGAAGATCCTCGAGGGGACTGTGTCGAACGTTCCGCCTCAGGGCGGGCGCAAGCACCCTCATCAGGAGTTCATTCAGGTCGATACCACGAATATCCTTTTCATCTGCGGCGGAGCTTTTGCCGGAATAGAAAAGATAATCGAGGAGAGAATGAACAAGAAGACCATCGGCTTCGGTGCGGAGATCAAGCGCAGGGAGGAACGCGACGTCGGCGAGATACTGACGCATATCCAGTCGCACGACATCATGAAGTTCGGTATCATCCCCGAGCTCTGCGGACGTATCCCGGTCATCACGCCGCTCCGCAACCTTGACAGGGACGACCTCATCCGCGTCATGACCGAGCCCAAGAACGCGCTTACAAAGCAATACGCGACGCTTCTCGCGTACGACGGAGTGAAGCTCGAATTCACGGACGACGCGCTTGCCGCGATAGCGGACAAGGCCATCGAAATGGAGATAGGCGCGCGCGGACTTCGGAGCATAACCGAGCAGATAATGCTGCAGGTCATGTACGAGGTCCCGTCGGACAGCAGTATCGAGCGCGTCATCGTTGATGCGGACTGCGTGAACGGTGCCGCACCGCAGGTGATCAGAAAGACAATTCCGGAAGCCGCCGGAGAATAAAGGAGACCGTAGCGGCCTTGGCCCGGAGCGAAACCGTGCCACAGGCCGCTGCTTTTTCAGTAATTATGAATGTAACAGAGAAAACAGAAATTATGCCGATGATCCCGATGCGCGGAGTTTCCGCGTTCCCCGGGATGCTGCTGAATTTTGATATAGAGCGCGCCGTGTCCGTTGCAGCGATGGAAGCGTCCATGACGAGCGGCAGGCGTATCTTTCTGCTTGCCCAGCGCGAGGTCGAGGTCGAGAGCCCGGAGCTCAGCGACCTGTACGTCATCGGAACGATATGCTCCGTGCGTCAGCTCCTGCGCGTACCGGGAGGCGGTATCCGTGCGCTCGTCGAGGGCGAAACGAGGGCGAGACTCGTCACGCTCCGCTCCCGCGACCCGTACTACGTCGCGGAGGTCTCCACGATAGAGGAGGTCGCACCGACGCGCGCGGGGGAGAAGAAGGAAGCTCTGCTTCGCCAGACGCGCAGTCTGATAGAACGCTACGTTGAGCTTGCCCCGTCCGTGTCGCCGGAGCTCGCGCCGACCGTGAACACGCGCGACGAGCCGGGCTACCTCGCCGACTACATCGCGCAGAACGTATACATGAAGCAC
Organism: Oscillospiraceae bacterium; assembly: GCA_045628845.1. GTDB lineage: Bacteria > Bacillota > Clostridia > Oscillospirales > Oscillospiraceae > RGIG7949. The sequence continues at coordinate 60,776 of JAZQQE010000067.1, read as the reverse complement.
TCGCGCAAGCAGGAGATCCTTGATGAGCCGCGCCCCCTGCGCCGCCTCGAGAAGCTCAACAACATGCTGCTCGACGAGCTCGAGGTGCTCGAGATAGAGATGCAGATCCGCGCGAAGACGCGCGACCGCATGATGGACCATCAGCGTGAGAACATCCTGCGCGAGCAGATACGCACTATTCAGATGGAGCTCGGCGGCGAGCAGGACGAGCTGAGCGAGGAGCAGGAGTACGCCGCGCGCATCGACGCGCTCGACGCTCCTGACGCCGTGCGCGAGAAGCTCCGCAAGGAGCTCGACCGCATGATGAAGCAGCCCTACGGCTCCTCCGAGGCGTCCGTGGGCCGCAACTACCTCGATACATGCCTCTCGCTCCCGTGGAACGTCAAGAGCGAGGAGAAGGTCGATGTGAACGCCGCGCGCGCCGTGCTCGACAGGGACCACTTCGGTCTTGAAAAGGTAAAGCGCCGCATCGTGGAGTTCGTCGCCGTCAGGCAGTACGCGCCCGACTCGAAGGGCACGATACTCTGCCTCGTCGGCCCTCCGGGAACGGGCAAGACCTCGATAGGCATGAGCGTCGCCAAAGCGCTCGGCAGAAAGATGGCACGCATCTCGCTCGGCGGCGTGCACGACGAGGCCGAGATACGAGGCCACAGAAAGACCTACGTCGGCGCGATGCCCGGACGCATCATAAACGCCGTCTCCCAGGCGGGAACGAGCAATCCGCTCCTCCTGCTCGACGAGATAGACAAGCTCGGCAGCGATTACCGCGGCGACCCCTCCGCGGCGCTCCTCGAGGCGCTCGACATCGAGCAGAACTCGACGTTCAGAGACAACTACCTTGAGCTGCCGTACGACCTCTCCGATGTCATGTTCATAACGACGGCGAACACGACCTCGACCATCCCGCCCGCCCTGCTCGACAGAATGGAGATAATCGAGCTCACGAGCTACACGGACGAGGAAAAGCTGCAGATAGCCAAGCGCCACCTGCTCCCGAAGCAGCGCCGCGTGCACGGGCTGAAGGCAAATCAGCTCAAAATATCCGACAGCGTGCTCCGCGAGCTCATAGCGGGGTGGACGCGCGAATCCGGCGTCCGCATCCTCGAACGCGAGCTCGCCGCGATATGCCGCAAGACCGCGCTGAAATTCATCGACGAGGACAGAAAGAGCCTGACCGTCACCCACGCGCTGCTCGAGGAATTCCTCGGCCCGAGGAAGTTCAAGCCCGAATTCATCCGTCAGACGGACGAGGTCGGCCTCGCGCGCGGTCTCGCGTGGACGAGCGCCGGCGGCGAGACCCTCGACGTCGAGGTGAACGTCATGCCCGGCAGCGGCAAGCTCGAGCTTACCGGCAACCTCGGCGACATCATGAAGGAATCCGCCCGTGCCGGCGTGAGCTACATCAGGTCGCGCGCCGACAAGCTCCCGATAGACCCCGATTTCTACAAGAACAGGGATATCCACATCCATTTCCCCGAGGGCGCAACGCCGAAGGACGGCCCCTCCGCGGGCATCACGATGACTATCGCGCTCATCAGCGCTCTCACGGGCGCTCCCGTCCGCCGCGACATCGCCATGACGGGCGAGATCACGCTCCGCGGCCGCATCCTTCCGATAGGCGGCCTCAAGGAGAAGACGATGGCGGCCCTCCGGGCCGGCGTGAGAACGGTCATCATCCCCGCCGACAACGAGAGCGACCTTGAGGAGATAGACCAGACGGTCCGTGTCGCACTGAACTTTGTGACGACCGACCATATCGACAAGATACTCGATGTCGCGCTCGACTTCTCCGCCGTGAAGTAAAGCCGGCGCCACGTGACCGTGCAAAGCCACGCGGCGACCGCGACGAACACATGACATAAACAAAGGCCACAGGGCACACGCCTTGTGGCCTTTGTTTAATATTCGAAAAATAATTATCGAAAAACGATAATTTATTATTGACAAATGCACTGAGCGGTGCTACTATCCGTTTATAAGAAAGAGAAACCGGAGGTCCCGAAATGAAAAAATCGGCCGCAGAAAAGCTTGCCCGCGTACTCAAATGGGTAGTGACGGTATTCTTTGTGCTCCTGCTCGTGCTGCTCGTGTTCGTCCCGATGCTGACGGGGTTCAGGGAGGCGCTGTCAAGGACGTACGACATAAAGGCGGCGCTTACAGCCGAGTCAGTTTTCGGCGCGTGGGGCGTACTCTTCGGCGCGGGGACGGCGTACCGCGCCGTGCTCGCGTGGTTCATGCTCGTGTGCGGTGCCTGCGGCGCGGTGATACTGTGGCAGGCGCGCATAGTGCTCTGCAATCTCTCGCAGGGGCGTATGTTCGCGCGGGCGAACAAGAACGCGATGATACGCGCGGGCGTCTGCTGCTTCGTGATAGCCGCCGCGTCCGCAGCAAGGCTCACGATAAATCTCTGCACGTATCGCTCGTGGGCGCCTCTTGTGACCTACACGGCGCTCTTTGTCCCCGCATTCGTGTTCGCAGGTCTCATCTTCCTCGTTGCGGCGGCAATGTTTGCCGGTGCGGCGGATCTTAAGGAAGAAAACGACCTCGTGATTTGAGGTGGCACAATGGCGATAATAGTAAATCTCGACGTGATGATGGCGCGCCGCAAGATAGGACTCAACGAGCTTGCGGCAAAGGTTGACATAACACCTGCAAACCTATCCATACTCAAAACGGGGAAGGCGAGGGCGATAAGATTCGGAACGCTCGAGGCGATATGCCGCGAGCTCGGATGCCAGCCGGGAGATATCCTCGAATACCGGGGAGATGAGAATAATGAACGGTAAGATAAAATTTTCGTGGCGTGAGTGGGTGATGCTCGCAGTCGCCCTCGCGCTGACCGTGCTCTATATGCACGTTTTCGGCTTCGGCCGGATGCTCGATTCGCAGTTCGTCCCCGGCGTGGGAGCGACGGTATTCGCACTCGCCGCGCTCGGTGCGGGAGCTCTGTACCTCGGCCGGGGCGCGAGGTACGATGCAGTCACGCTGCTGCTCCTCGCGGCGTCTGTGCTGCTCGCGCTGAGCTTTGCCGTGTTCTCGAATATGTTCCTCTGCACGATAAACTACTTCGCATGCGCGATGACGGGCTGCCTCGCGCTCGCGCGGATGGCGGGGCGCGACCGCTATACGATGGGATCGTGGAAGGTACTGCCCAATACGATAGGCCTCGTCTGCAAGGCGCTCTTCGTGAACGTCGACAAGCCCTTCCGCGCGCTCGGCTCGCTCTCCGGCGATGGGCGCAGGAGGACGCTCGGCGTCCTCATCGGCATCGCCGCCGCGATCCCGCTCCTTGTGATAGTGATAGTCCTGCTCTGCTCGGCTGACGCCGTGTTCGGCGGCATCTTCAAGGGGATAGGGAAGTGGCTCGAATCGCTGAACGCGCCTCGCGCGATATGGTATGCCGTGCGCTGCATAAGCTTCACGCTCTTTATATTCTCTGCGTTTTATTTCCTCGCGTGGCCCCGCGGAAAGAAAGGCCGCGCCGCCGAGAGGCAGCACGAGGGCACGTGGAGCGTGCCGTTCCTCGTCGTGTTTATCCTGCTCGACCTCGTATACGCGGTGTTCGTCGCCATCCAGGTCGCGTTTCTGTTCGGCGGCATGAAGGCCGCCGCGATGCAGGGCGGCTACGCGGAGTACGCCCGCACGGGCTTCTTCCAGCTCGTGGCGGTCGCCTTCATCAACATGGCCGCCGTGCTCGTCAGCGCGACGTTCATGAAGCACGACGCCTGCCGCAGCGCCGCAAAGTGGGCGGCCATGCTGCTGACGCTGTTCACCGCCGTCATCCTCGCCTCCGCAGTCTACCGCATGATCCTCTATATCAGCGTGTACGGGCTTTCTCTCCTGCGTGTGCTGACTCTGTGGGGCATGGCGATGATAGCGATCGGCCTTGCCCTCTCCGCCGTCAAGCTCTGGAGGGCGGACGTGAAATTCTTCCCCGTGTTCTTCGCAGTCTGCATCGCGTCGTGGATAGCCTTCAATTATTCAAATCCCGCCGGGCTCATCGCGGACTACAACGCCGACCTGTATCTCAGCGGCAGGGCGGAGACTGTGGACGTCGTGTATCTGCGCGACCTCGGCCCGGAGGCTATGAAGTCCCTGCGGCGCATTTCGAAGGAGTCGGACGTCTCCTTCGTGAGATCCGAGGCGGCCCGCGCGGCCTACGATATCGTGTCCGCCGTGGATGAGATGGACTGGTGCGAATGGCGTCTCGTTTATTCGGGGGCAAAATGATAAAAAAAGCACTTGCGTAAACGCCGGCCTTATGCTATACTATGGCACGTTGAGTCCGGCGCCATAGCCAAGAGGTAAGGCAGAGGTCTGCAAAACCTCGATTCACCAGTTCAAATCTGGTTGGCGCCTCCATAATCGAAGAGGCACACGGTCGTGTGCCTCTTTTTTATGCCCTTTCCCGGAAAAGGAGCCTTTCGGTTGCCCTTTTCCGCAGGATGTGATATTATCGACTGGTAAGCAAAGGAGGATACACGATGGCTCTCGTCTCTGTCATAGTTCCCGTATACAAGGCCGAAAAATTCCTGCGCAAGTGCACGGATTCCGTGCTCGGGCAGACGGTGACGGACCTGGAGCTCATCCTCATCGACGACGGCTCGCCCGACGGGAGCGGCGCATTGTGCGACGCGATCGCCGCGGAGGACGGGAGAGTCCGCGTCATCCATAAGGAAAACGGCGGCGTATCCTCTGCGCGCAACGCGGGCCTTGTCGCGGCGTGCGGCGAGTACATCGCCTTTGCCGACAGCGACGACTGGTACGCGCCCGATATGCTCGAGGTGCTTCTTGAAGCCGCTCGCTCCGCGGGAGCGGACAGCGCGGGCTGCGCTCACTACAACGTCTCCGAGAGCGGTGTGCAGACGGAGGAAAGGCCGGTGCTCCCCGAGGGAACGTACGGCGCCGAGGAGATACGCAGGGACTTCGTCGCTCCGCTCATAGGCGACAGGCTCGGCAGCGGCGGCGCGGTGCTCAACGGCTTCATCTGGCGCTTCCTCTATACGCGGAGCATCATCGCCGAGCACGGCATCGTTTTCGACGGCGCGTATCTTGAAGACGAGCTGTTCCTCGCGGAATACTTCATGTATTCCCAAAAGCTCGCCATTTCGGCAAAGCCTCTGTATTACTATTGGTGGAACACCGCCTCCGCGACCCATAAATACATGAAGGACTATATGGAGACCTTCCGCTCCTTCATGCTCCGCAAGGAGAAGCTCGTCGAGCGCTTCGGGATAGACGCGCCGCAATGGCGTGCGAGCTCGGAGTGGGCGGGCCTGCTCATCGCAGTGTCAAATGAATTCGCGGCGGGCAATCCCGCTTCGAAGGCGGAGAAGAAGGCCCGCGTCAGGCAGTACGCGGAGGAGCTCGGCGAGACGGTGCGCTCCATGCACCCGACGGGACTCAGCCGCAACAAGCAGCTCGTCGTCGAGCTGATAAGACACGGATATTTCGGCCTCCTGGCAACGCTTTATACTGTCAGGAACCGTACGTGAGGATAATCATATGAACTATGCAAAAGAGAGCGTGACGTACAGGTTCCTGCTCTTCCTGTGGAAGCTGTACAGCGAGAGCTTTTTGTGGCATCTGACGACGAAGATACTCTCCGCGTGCCATAACAGTCTGCTCGGCTCGATACTCAGAAAGAAAAACCCGCTCACCGAGGCGTGGGGCGGAAGCGTGACCTGCCGCGCGCTGACCTTCGCGGTCAACATCCCGGCGAAGCTGCTGAATATGCTTTACGAAAGGTTTTCGCGCGTATTCGACGGCAGCCTTTTCGCGCGTTTCGTTTTCAGGCTCGGTACGGAATGTGCCGTTATTGCCGCGTGGGTGCTGACGGCAATAATGGTCGTGCCGTATGAAAAATGGAACAATGCATACAGCCTTGCGGGCTTTGCGGTCGTCCTCCTCCTCTTCGTGATAGGCGGGATGCGCCATAAGGAGCAGCGCTTCAGGCTCTCCGCGCTGAGCCCGTACCTCGTCGCGTTCGCGGCGGCCGTAGTGCTCGCCGTAGCATTCTCGCGCTACCGCAGCTTGAGCACGCGCTTCCTCGGCTATCATCTCTCCTGCGCCCTCTGCGTGCTCGTCACCGTCAGCGCCGTGAAGGATGGAAAGCAGCTCGTGAGGCTCGCCGGAGGTGCGGCCCTCGGAACTCTCGTCATATCGCTCTACGGCATCTATCAGCGCATCCGGGGCATCGAGGTCAACCCGTCCTACGTCGACCTGACGGTCAATGCCGGCATCCCCGGGCGCATATTCTCCTTCTACGACAACCCGAACGCCTTTGCCGAGGTGCTGATGATAATGCTCCCGGTCATCCTCGCGCTCGTCGTCTGCTCGCGCAGATGGACGGGGAAGCTCGCGGCGCTCGGCGTATTCTGCATAGGCACCGCGGCCCTGCTGATGACCTACTCGCGCGCGAGCTGGGTCGGCTTCGCGGTCGCGATAGTTGTCTTCGTGTTCATGTGGAACGTGCGCCTCGTGCCCGTCGGCGCGGTGGTGTGCGTCATACTCGTCCCACTTCTGCCGCAGACGGTACTCAACCGAATCGGCACGATAACGAACATGAACGACCTATCGACGTCGAGCCGCTTCCCGCTTTTCCGCGCGGCGATAAAGCTCATAAAGCTGTCGCCCGTGCGCGGCGCGGGCCTCGGTACGCCCGCCGTCAAGGAATTCATCACGGAGTATAATCTTTACAGCGGCAGAGGGCCCTTCGTGCACGCGCACGACATCTTTCTTCAGGTGTGGGCAGAGATGGGCCTGCTCGGCATAGCCTCGTTCGTGACGGGCATGATCTGCACGATACGCGAGGGCATCAGAGCCGTCAAGGAGAAGGTGCCGCTCGCCGTCAGAATGGTGACGATAGGCGGTGTCTCCGCCGTCTGCGGCTCGCTCGTCTGCGGCTTCGCGGACTATCTGTGGAACTACCCGCGCGTCATGTGCCTCTTCTGGTACATGGTCGCGGTCGCGCTCGCGGGCATCAAGCTCTGCCGCGCCGAAGCCGAATAACATTATAGAAAAAAACAGCGTCCGCTTTCGGGACAGCCATCTAAGGATTTTTTCTTGCCGGAACAGCAAAAAACAATATAAAAAGCCCGGGATAGAAGCGAAAACTTCTATCCCGGCTTTACTGTTTCTATGAGTAATGACTTGCTTCGCAAGAGATTTCAAAGGTTTTTTGCCTATTTCCGTTTTCTCGCTCGACGTATCGGCATACGCCTTCGTTCGAAAACGAAAATTCCGCCTGCGCCTCTCTCCTTATCTGACTGTCCCGTTTTCGGACGCTGTTTTTGCTTTGCGGAAATCGCTCTCACGCGCGTCTGCGTATCCGGACGTCGCACAGAAGCGACAACACGAGCAGGACGCCCGCCGCGGGCAGCAGAAGCCACGTACGCGGCAGAAACGCGCAGAGGAATGCCACGACCGGTACGAACGGGACAAGCACGGGAAGCGCCGCAGGAGCGCCTTTGATGCGGCTGACGAGCAGAGAGAGCGACGCGAGCAGGGCGAGCAGCTCCGCGAGCGGAGCCATCAGCGTGAAGTCCGAGAGTATGAGTGCCGAGAGCGCGACCGCCGCCGCGAGCGGCACGAGCGGCGCGAGCACGCGGGGGAGAAGTACGAGCGTTCCGGGGCGGAGCCTGCGCTCTATGCGCCCCGCACTGCCGCAGTACCGGAGCCCAACGTCGCAGGATATCAGCAGGACGTAGACCGCCGCCGCGGCCGAGAGAGCCGCCATCGCAAGGCGGGACCAAACGCTTTCCGCGAGCTTTCCGGGCTCGGAGGGAGCGCCCTCCGCCGTCACCACTATCACGTCGACGCGCTCCGCGCCGGACTCGATGCCGGAGGGGACTATCCCGGCGCTTTCCATGTAATCCCCGGCCATCCCCGGCGCGATGAGCCGCGCGAGGCAGGCGCTTACCGCCTCGCGCACGATGGGGTACGCTGTCGAGCCGGGGCCCGTCACAAGCGTCAGCAGACGCTCGGTATCAAGCTCCGAGACGCGCTCCGCAAAATCCTCCGGGATGATAATGCCGCAGTCCCAGCGCGAAACGGCGACCTCGCGCTCCATCGTCTCACGTTCTGCCGGGACAAAGCTGATGACGCCGGAGTATTCCTCAAGGAGAGGGCTCAGCGAGTCGCCCTCACATTCGGAGACGACGCCGACACGCACGGGCGCGGCGAGCTCGTCCGACGGTACTGCGAGCAGGAAGAGCGCCGCGAGCAGCGGGAGCACTGCGCAGGCTATCAGATCGCGCGGACGGCGCACCGTATCGCCGAGGGCGAGCATGAAGGAACGGAAGAAGTACCTCATTGAGAGCCTTCACCCCTTTCCATCCTGCGGCGGCAGAGCAGCAGGCCCGCCGCGGCGAGCAGGGCGCACCATACGCAGAACGCGGCGAGAGGCAGAGCCCCGGGCTCACCCGCCGCAAGGGAGCGCATGGCCGTCACGGGGGAGAGCCACGCGGCGTTTTGCAGCGTACGCGGGAGCAGCGCGGGCGGAAGTATCCCGCCCGAGAGGAAGAGCGCCGCGAACGCCGTGAGGAAGGAGACCGTCCCGCTGCCGGAGACGGTCGGCATGAGAAGCGAGAAGAAAGCGTACGAGACCGCGGCGAAAAGAGACCACGCCGCCGCGGAGCCGAGCGCACGCAGGGGCTCCGTGCCCGCGAGCAGCGTGAGCACGAATACGGCCGGGAGCAGAACGAGCGCCGATGCCGTGACGGCGGACGCCCAGTATACTCCCGCGCCGTGCCCGGCACAGCGGAGCCGTCTGTACGCGCGCAGCCGCGGCGCGGCGTACAAACCGGCGGCGAGCGGCGCGCAGGCGAGCACGAAATACGCGAGCAGGCTCAGCGTGTAGTGCCGCGCGGGGTCGAGCGCGCCCGCGGGGCTGACGGAGGAATAGACGAAGCTCTTTTCACGCCCGAGCGCCCAGCCTATGCAGCGCAGATTTATCTGCAGCGTCACGTCGTCGCGCGACAGCCCGGGAGCGGGGGAGACGTCGTAGGAGTCGAGCACGGCGTATATGGCGCGCTGAAAGGCGTCGAGCATGTCTGCCGCGGCGGTGCCCGCCGTGCAGGTGAGCAGGGAGCGGAGCGGCGTGTCGGACGGTACCGTCAGCGTGACGTCGGGATTGGTACTGTCCATGACTCCGCGCAGGAAGCCCGGCGGCAGGTCGAGCACGGCGGCGACCGTCCCGCCGTGCAGAGCGGATTCCGCCTCACCGCGGCTCATCGCGGCAAAGGTGCAGTACTGCCTGACGTCGCGCAGATTGCCGCCTATCGTCTCGATAAGCTCCGGCGCTCCGTCACCGTCGTCTGCCGTGACCGCTATGGTCAGACCCTCGAAATCGACGCCGTCGGTGAGCAGAGCCTCTGCCGCGGGACCTGCGAGCAGAGCAGCACAAAAAAGGACAAGCACTGCCGGCAGCATGAGCTGCCGGCAGAGTTTGCCCAAATCACGTATTAAAAGTTCAAAATAAAGCCGTAACGTGCTCAACGGAACTTACCACCAGTAGGCGGAGTCGCCGTAGCTGGTGTAGCGGGAGTATCCGGGATAGCCGTCGTAGTAGCCGTCGTCATAGCCGTAGTAGAAGCCTTCCATGAAGCCGTCGCAGAACTCGCTGTCCATTCCGTAGTAGCCGTAGTCCTCGGGATCATCGAAATAGTTCTGACCCCAGTCGACCTCGTCCCAGCCGTCCTGATAACCGACCTCGTAGGCCTCGTCATAGCCTGCGTCGAGACCCTGAGTGTAGGAATCGGAGCCGTCTTCAAATGCGCCGCCGCTGCCGGGGTAGCTTTCACCGTAGCTGGTGTAGCGGGAGTATCCGGGATAGCCGTCGTAGTAGCCGTCGTAGTAGCCCCAGTCGTAGCCTTCCAGGTAGCCTTCAATGAAGGCGTCGCTCTGGTTGTAGAAGCCCTCGCTCTCGGGATCGTCGTCGTAATTATCGGCGTAGTCGACCTCGTCCCAGCCGTCGTCGTAGCCGACCTCGTAGCCGTAGTCGTAGCCGTAGTACACGCCGTTATCGTAGTCTTCCTGAGTCCAGACCTGAGCCGGACGGAGGAACGGAAGGTCGATGCCGAGGTCCTCGGAGATCTCCTCGAGATTCTCGGTCACGGTAGTTCCGATCTCCTCGAAGTCTTCCTCGTCCATGTCGGCGAGCATCCTCGCGTTACCGGCCGAGATGCTGCCCTTGGAGTAGGGAGCAAGCTTGAATCCGAGCTCGCCGCTGAAAACGGTGTCGCCGTAGGACTTGACCTTGAAGTCGTCAAGGTTCAGATCGAGATTCTTGGCGTCCATGACGAGCGTGCCGGAGGCCTTGAGCTCGTCGTCCTCGTCGATGACGAGACGGAATTCGAGGTCGCCGGACTTCTTGGCATACTCGGTATCCATGGTGAAGAGAACGTCCTTGTTGTCGTCCCACTTGTTGACGAGCTTGGAGGAGTCGGTGAACTCACCGCCCTTGCCGGCGTGGTTGCCGGAGGAGGTGAAGGTGTATTCGTCGGTCCAGCTGTCGTACTTTTCGGAGTAAACGAAGCTGATATCATCGACGTACTCCTTGCCGCCGCCGAGGTAGAGCTCGAGGCAGTACTTGTCGCCGTCGAACTTCTTCTCGAAGATGATGGCGGAGATGTAGCCGCCGCTCACGTAGGCTTCGAATTCAATGTCGCCGAGCTCGTCGAGGAGATCATCCTTGATGGCGTCGGTGAGGTCGTCCATGTCGATGTCGTCAAAGGCATCGCGGATGTCGTCGACGTAGTCGTCGGGAAGACCGATGGACTCAAAGATATCGGCGAGGCCGTCGCCGTACTTGCCGAGGTCGAAGCTCTTGGCGAGATTGTCGACGTAGGCTTCAAGAGCCTTCTGCGGGATGACGACGAGGTACTTGTCGGCCTTGACGGAGCTGCCGTTGACGCTGATGGTCTCCTTGCCGTCCTTCTTGACCTCGATAGCCTTGACGAGCGCCTTGTTCGCGGAGTCGATGCCCTTCTCGTTCACGCTGTCCTTGGAGACCTTTTCGGCGGAGTCGAGGAGGTCGAAGAGATTGAAGCCGATATCCTCGATCTCGTCGTCGCCGGTGAGCTCGGCGAGATCCCTGCCGAGAGTGGCGGTGTCAAGCCCGTAAAACTCGCCGTCGGTGATCTCGGGAGAGCCTATGTAGAGCTTGGAATTGTCGATGAGGAGCTGGATGGCGGCGATGTCACCGTTTTCAAAATACGGAACGATGGAGGCATCTATGTGGCGGTCGTCGGTGTTGCAGTTGACGTCCATGCGGGCACCGAGACCCTTGAAGGAGGTGTCGCCCTCGACTTCCTTGACCGTGAAGCTGAGCGCCTCGGAGAACTTCTGGCTCTTGATGATGTCCTTGAAATCGGGAGCACCGAGCGCATCGAAGGCGGAGGAGTAAGCCTTGACGGATTTGAGCGCGGCCTTTTCGACCTTGCCCTTGGGTCCGCCGAAGACTCCGGTGAGGAACATCACGACGAGCGCCGCGATAACTACTACGGCGGCCGCTATGCCGATGATGAGGCCGAGCTTGGGCGCCTTTTTGGGAGCCTGGGCAGCGGGCGCGGTATACGCGGGCTGCTGGGCGTACGCGGGCTGCTGGGGAGCGGTGAAGACCGGCTGCTCGGGCTGAGTGAATACCGGCTCTTCGGGAGCCTTGAAGACGGGCTCTTCGGGAGCGGGAGCGACGGGCTGCTGGGACTGGGTGAAGACGGGCTGCTCGGGAGCGGGGGCCGTGAATGCGGGCTGCTCGGGAACGGCGTTCTCCACGACCTGAGCAAAGCAAAGCTTTGTGCCGCAGCCGGTGCAGAACACGCTTCCGTCGGGGACCTGCTTGCCGCAGTTGGTGCAGAACATGGATGGGACCTCCTTGATCTATTTTCTATATTTTTTGACGTGAATATACTATCTGACGACGGCGCCGCCGCGGAGCGTTATGCCCGCCCGGCAGAGCCGTGCCGCCTCCTCGGAGCGGTGCGTGGCGAAAATGAGTATGCCTCCCGCACCGATGAAGCCCGCAAGATGCGCCGTTAGAGCCTCGCGGTACGCCTCGTCGAGCCCCTCCGTTGCCTCGTCGAGAAGGAGGACGGTCGGCGAATTCATGAGCGCCATGGCGATGCTGACGCGCCTTGCCTGACCGCCGGAGAGCTCGCTTATCCGCTTTTTCCGCAGGGGCGCGAGACCCATGAGGTCCTCCGCCTCCGCGTTGGCGCGGCATCCGCAGGCCGCCCGCCAGAGGGAGAGCTGCTGCGCGACCGTCAGACTGTCGTCGAGTGAGAGCTCCTGCGGGACGTAGCCTATCTCCGAGCGCAGGAACGCTCTGTCTCCGAGAACATTTTTGCCGCAGAAGAAGAGGCTTCCGGAGTCGGGCTTTTCGACCTGCGCGAGCAGACGCATCAGCGTGGATTTACCCGAGCCGTTCTCGCCGAGGAGCGCGAGACCCGTGCCTCCGGATACGCGGAAGCTGATGGGCTCGAGCACCCTGCGCCCGCCGTAGGACCTGCACAGTCCGACGACGTCAAAAGCAGCATTCGGGATCATTGTCGTTCCACCGCCGATACAAAATAGATATTATTATATATTAAATTCAAGTATAACCGTAATATCCCTAAAAGGCAATAGGGTTTTTATAATGACTATCGAGGGTCGAAACAATCTGTGATAAGATTGTTTCGACAACAAATCTACGATAGTCATTGCAATGAGGCTTATTGAAACGCCATAAGGTATTTCAACATCCGATGATCATTATTACGCGAAAATGAATAAATGTACAAAAATCAAATTTGCATATTTTGCATATTGTAATGTCTGACAAAGAGGTCTAAAATACTAATTCCGCGCATAAGCATATTTTTCCGGCGTTTTTCCGCAGAAACTGTGAGGTGTCTTACACATGACGATGCTGCTCTCGATAGCCGTTGCGCTCGTCGCCGGCCTTCTGATGACAAGAATAATAAAAAGGCTCAAACTCCCCGACGTCACGGCGTATCTCATCGCCGGCGTGCTCATCGGGCCGTATTGCCTCGGGCGCATAGGCGTGCCGGGACTCGGCTTCTGCACGCACGATGAGGTGGTCTCGCTCAACCTGCTCTCGCAGGTGGCGCTCGGATTCATCGCCTTCGCGATCGGAAACGAGTTCCGCATCTCCCAGCTCAAGGGCAACGGCAGGCAGGCGACGGTCATCGGCATACTTCAGGCCGTCACTGCGAGCGTGCTCGTCGACCTCGCACTCATCGGACTGCACTTCATAGTGGGCGACAAGCTCCCGCTCTCCGCCGCGATAACGCTCGGCGCGATAGCCGCGGCGACGGCTCCCGCCGCGACGCTCATGGTCGTCCGTCAGTACAAGGCGAGCGGCCGCCTCACGAGCCTGCTGCTCCCCATCGTCGCGCTCGACGACGCCGTCGGACTGGTCATCTTCGCCATCTCTTTCGGAGTCGCGAAATCGCTCGAGACCGGCATGTTCGACATCGTCTCCATGATCGCCAACCCGATAATAGAGGTCGCGGCGTCTCTTCTGCTCGGCGCGGTGCTTGGTCTTCTGTTCTCGAAGATGGAGCGCTGGTTCAACTCCAACAGCAAGCGCCTTTGCCTCTCGGTCACGTTCGTACTGCTCGCCGTCGGCCTTTCGATGCTCCAGATACATATCGGGGCCGTGACGATCAGCTTCTCCGTGCTCCTCGTCTGCATGATGCTCGGCACGGTGTTCTGCAATCTCTGCGACTTCTCGCCCGACCTCATGGACAAGGCCGACAAGTGGACCGTACCTCTCTTCGCGCTCTTTTTCGTCCTCTCCGGCTCGGAGCTCGAGCTGAGCGTGTTCGGCGACATAGTCGTCGTGGGGATAGGATTGGTTTACATAATAGTACGTTCCGCAGGCAAATATCTCGGTTCGCTCGGCAGCGCGAAGCTTGTGAAGGTCGATGACGACGTATCGAAGTGGCTCGGAATAACGCTGCTGCCGCAGGCGGGCGTCGCGCTCGGGATGTCGATAACGGCGTCATCGCTCGAGGTCAGCGGCGTCCTCATCCGCAATATCGTCCTGTTCTCCGTGCTCATATACGAGCTCGTCGGCCCGCTGCTCACGAAGATAGCCCTGACGCGCACCGGCGACATCGCGCCGATGTCCGATGAGGTCAAAAACCGCCGCTCGAGGATGTACGACAGCATGAAGGCCGCCAAGAACGGCAAAGCGAAATAAAATTTTGAATATTATGAATATTTGTGTTGAATAACACATGAATATTGTGTAATATATAAACAAAATGGAAAAATGATATATAGCCGAGGTATTACCGTGGAAAACAATAATTTCATCCCGGGTCCCGAGGCGCTGAAAGATATGGATTACGCGCAGCTCGATGAGCTCTGCGGCAGGATACGAAGCTTCCTCGTCGGAAGCGTCCTGAAGACGGGCGGGCATCTCTCGTCCAATCTCGGCGCGGTGGAGCTCACGGTCGCGCTTGAAAGGACGTTCGATCCGTTCAGGGACCGTATCGTCTTCGACGTCGGCCATCAGAGCTACGTACATAAGCTGCTTACCGGAAGGCAGGAGGGCTTCGCCTCCCTGCGCTCCTTCGGCGGCATGAGCGGATTCCCGAAGCCCTGCGAGTCGGACGCCGACGCTTTCATCGCGGGCCACGCATCGAACTCCATCTCCGTCGCGCTCGGAATGGCGCGCGCGAGGACCCTGACGGGTGAGGACTACAACGTCGTCTGCGTCACGGGTGACGGCGCGCTGACGGGCGGCCTTGCCTTTGAGGCGCTCAACGACGCGGGTCAGAGCGGCGAACGCATGGTCGTCATCCTCAACGATAACGGCATGTCCATAAAGAAGAACGTCGGGGCGATGGCGCGCATCCTCGCGGCGCAGCGCGTCAAGCCGGCATACTTCAACTTCAAAAAGAACTACCGCAGGCTCATCCGGGCTCTCCCCGGCGGCAAGGCGGTATATAAATTCAATCACGGCATAAAGGAAGCCGTGAAGCACGCGATACTGCACTGCAGCATGTTCGAGGAGATGGGCTTCCAGTACATGGGTCCTGCCGACGGGCACGATATGCGCCAGCTCACGTATCTTCTCGAGGCCGCGAAGAACGCTCCCGGCCCGGTGCTGCTCCACGTCGTGACGCAGAAGGGCAGGGGCTACGCCCCAGCGGAGACTGAGCCCGACAGATACCACGGAGTCCCCGCCGCGGGGCACAAGGAGAGCGGGCCGAGCTTTTCATCCGTATTCGGCTCAAAGCTCACGGAGCTCGCGCGGGAAAACGGGCGCATCTGCGCCATAACGGCTGCCATGGAGCAGGGAACGGGGCTCGTCCCGTTCGCCGAGGAGTTCCCGGGCAGATTTTTCGACGTCGGCATAGCCGAGGGACATGCCGTCGCCATGGCGGCGGGAATGGCAAAGCAGGGCCTCGTGCCCGTCTTCGCCGTGTATTCCTCGTTCCTTCAGCGCGGATACGATATGCTCATCCACGACGTCGCCATTCTCGGACTGCACGTCGTGCTCGCCGTCGACAGGGCGGGCCTCGTCGGAGAGGACGGGGAGACTCATCACGGCGTGTTCGACGTCGGGTATCTTCGTCAGATACCGGGCATGACGGTGTGGAGTCCCGCGTCCGCCGCAGAGCTTCGCGATATGCTCGCTCTCGCGGTGAAGGCGGAGGGCCCCGTCGCGGTCAGATGGCCGCGAGGCGGCGAGGGCGCGTATACCGATGGCGGCGCGGAGCGCGTGAAGCTCCTGCGCGGGGGCAGCGACGTCCTCCTCATAGGCTACGGAAAGATGATAAACGAGCTCACCGGCGCGGCGGAGCTGCTTGCCGGCGAGGGGATAGACGCGGGCGTGCTCAAGCTCGGATGCATAGCCCCGATAGATTTCGACGCCGTGTTCGACGCCGCCGGAAAGGCGGGGCGCATCCTCGTCGCGGAGGACGCTATCGGAAACGGCGCCGTCGGTGAGGCGATAGCCGCGGAGGCGGCCCTGCGGGGGCTCGGTCTTCACGTCACGCTCCGGAGCCTCGGCTCTTCGTTCACAAAGCACGGCTCGACCGCCATGCTGCTCGCGAGCCTCGGACTCGACGCCGCGGGGATAGCCGCCTGCGTCAAAGAGGAGCTTTCCCGTGAGTGAGGCGCGGCTCGATGCTGAAATGGTCGCCCGCGGCATATGCCCGGGAAGAGACCGCGCACGCTCGGAGATAGAGGCGGGCAACATCACCGTGAACGGGAAGACCGCGGCGAAGGCGTCGCAGCGCGTCTCGCCGGAGGACGTGATAGAGCTCTCGGGCGGCTTCGACTACGTGAGCCGCGGCGCGAAAAAGCTCCTTTCCGCGCTCGAAATCTTCGGCGTCTCGCCGGAGGGCCTCGTATGTGCCGACTGCGGCGCGTCAACGGGCGGCTTCACGCAGGTACTGCTGCGCCGCGGCGCGGCGAAGGTCTACGCGATAGACGTCGGCAGAGGCCAGCTCGCGCAGATACTGCGCGACGATCCGCGCGTCGTGTGCATGGAGGAGACGAACGTCCGCACGCTCACGCCGGAGGCGTTCGACACGCCGCCCCGGCTCGTTACGGCTGATCTGTCGTTCATCTCGCTCGGCCTCGTGCTTCCGGTAATGCGCCGCTTCATCGCCGACGGCGGGAGCGTCATCTGCCTTGTCAAGCCCCAGTTCGAGGCGGGGCGCGGCAAGGTCGGCAAAAAGGGCGTCGTGAAGGACGCCGCGGTGCACGGGGAGGTCCTGCGCGCCTTCTGCGCCTGCGCGGAGGAAAACGGCTTTGCCGTGCGCGGTCTCGGCGTGTCGCCCATACGCGGACCCGAGGGAAACATAGAATTTCTCGCCCTTCTCGGAACGTCCGGGGAGAGCGTACCGCCGGATATACCGGCTCTTGTAAAACTTGCTCATGCTTCGGTATGACGGGGGAAAATATGAACAATATCATCATCTGTCCCAATGAAAAAAGAGATATCGACATGGAGCTGACGGGCAGGCTCGAAAGCCTCCTGCGCTCCAAAGGCGCCGAGGTGAGGGTGACTCCGTTTTTCGAGTCCGCTCCCGGCGGCGCCGCCGCGAGGGTATTCGGCAGCGAGCTCGACGGAGCCGACTGCGTCATCTGCCTCGGCGGCGACGGTACGATACTCCATATATCCAAGGCGACCGCGAAGGCGGACGTGCCCCTGCTCGGCATAAACCTCGGAACGATAGGCTTCCTCGCGGGCCTCGAGCGTGACGAGTGGGAGGAGGCGGCGCGCGTCGTGACGGGCGACTGCACCGTGGAGCACCGCATGATGCTCGACGTGCGCGTATACCGCGACGGCGAGGAAAAGGTCAGCGAGACCGTCCTCAACGACGCCGTCATCGAGCGCGGAGCCGAGGAGCACATGGTGCATATCACGGCGAGAAGCGACGGGCGCGAGATGTGCTCCTTCGCGGGCGACGGCATCATTTTTTCCACGCCGACGGGCTCGACGGGGTATTCCATGTCGGCAGGCGGCCCGGTCGTCGAGCCGGAGGCGGAGGACTTCCTGATGACTCCGATATGCGCGCACACGCTGCCCAATCAGGTGTTCGTGCTCGCACCGACGCGGGTACTCACGGCGGAGCTCATCGGAGCGGAGGAGCGCTCTGCGCGCCTCATGGTCGACGGGAAGAACGCCTTTTCCATGCGCAACGGCGATATCGTGCGCGTTACGCGCTCGAAGTACGTGACGAAGCTCGTCCGCATAAAGAACAGGGATTTCTATACTCTCGTAAACAGAAAACTTACAATGAAGCTATAAATCTGCGCTCTGCGCATTGGAGGAGAAGAGATGAAGTCATACAGACAGGAGAAGATCCTTGAGATCATCACCACGCAGGAGATCGAAACGCAGAACCAGCTCATCGAGGCCCTTGCCAAGGAGGGACTCAACAGCACGCAGGCGACCGTGTCGCGCGATATGCGCGAGCTGCGACTCGTCAAGGAGCTGACCGCCGGCGGCAAGTATAAGTACGTATCGCCCTCCGAGGGCGGCGTCATGGACTACGCCGAGCGCCTCAAGACGATATTCCGTGAGTCCGTCACGAGCCTTGCGTGCGCGCAGAACATAGTTGTCATGAAGACTCTGCCCGGCATGGCGCCCGCCGCCTGCACGGCCATCGACTCCATGGCGATAAGGACCATCGTCGGCTCTCTCGCCGGCGACGATACCGCGTTCCTCGCCATGACCGACCCTCAGGCCGCGGAGCTCTTCTGCGCCGAGATAAAGACGATGCTGAAGTAGGCGAAGGAAATGCTCGACACTCTGCGCATAGAAAATATGGCCGTCATCGAAAAGGCGGACGTGCAGTTCGGCCCGGGGCTCAATGTGCTCACGGGTGAGACAGGTGCGGGCAAATCCATCGTCATAGACGCCATAAGCGCCGTCATGGGCGGCAGAGTAGGGCATGAAATAGTCCGCTCCGGGTGCAAAAGCGCGCTCATCACGGGCGTGCTGACCATGCCGGAGGCGGCCCGCGCATGGCTCGAGGAGAACGATATCGAGCCGGAGGACGAGCTCATAGTCCAGCGCAGGGTCAGCGAGGACGGGAAGAGCTCCTGCCGCGTCAACGGAGTGCCCGTCAGCGTCGCTCAGCTGCGCTCTCTCGGAGAGATACTGTTCGACATACACGGGCAGAACGACGGAGCGGGACTCCTGCGCGAATCGGCGCACCTGAAATACCTCGACGGCTTCGGAGGGCTCGACGGGAAAAGAGCGGAGGTCTCCGGGCTGTACGCCGCGTGGCGCGCCTCCTCTGAGGAGCTCGAGGCTCTGCGTGAGGCGGAGCACGACAAGGAGCGCCGCGAGGAGGAGCTTCGAGAACGCATCGAGGAGCTCGAACGCGCCGACCCGAAGGAGGGCGAGGCGGAAGCGCTTGCGGAGCGCCGCGCCCTGCTCAGAAACTCCGGAAAGCTCAATCAGCGCCTCGACGACGTGTACCGCTCCCTGTACGGGGACGACAGCTCCGACGGGGCGGTGGAGCTTCTCGACGAGGCCTCGGCGTCGCTCGCCGCCGCCGCGAGGATAGCGGACTGTGTTTCAGACGCCGCCAAAAATGCCGAGCAGCTGCGTTATGCTCTGCGCGAGCTGACGGATCAGGTCTCCGCGATACGAGACTCGCTCGATTTCTCCCCCGGCGAGCTCGACAGGATCGAGGAGCGCCTCCACGTGCTCGAAAGGCTTTCGAGAAAGTACGGCACGCTTACGGATGTCGCGAAGCTGCTTGAGGACTCGCGCAACGAGCTCGAGGACGTGGAATATCTGACAGAGCGCGTACAGCGCGCCGAAAAAGAGGAGCAGCAGCGTCTTGCGAGGCTCGAAAAGGCTTGCGCCGCGCTCTCGTCGGAGCGCCGCGCCGCGGCGGACCGTCTGCGCGGTCAGATAGTGGGCGAGCTTGCGGCTTTGAGCATGCCGGGAGTCCGCTTCGAGACGGAGATGCTGCCGAAGAAGCCCGACTCGACGGGCGCGGATACCGTGCGTTTCCTGATGTCCGCCAACGCGGGCGAGGAGTGCGGCAGGATAAGCAAAATAGCGTCCGGCGGCGAGCTGTCGAGGATAATGCTCGCCATGAAGACCGTGCTCGCC
Source organism: Oscillospiraceae bacterium (assembly GCA_045628845.1). GTDB lineage: Bacteria > Bacillota > Clostridia > Oscillospirales > Oscillospiraceae > RGIG7949. Next base: position 41,173 of record JAZQQE010000067.1, on the reverse strand, counting down.
CGCAGGAGCGATTCGCAGGTCCTGATATTCGACGAGATAGATACGGGCGTTTCCGGTATCGCCGCGCAGAGAGTCGCTGAAAAGCTTGCCGCTCTGTCGCGCGGCAGGCAGGTGCTGTGCGTGACGCACCTCCCGCAGATAGCCGCCATGGCGGACAGTCAGTTCAGCGTCGAAAAGCACGAGAGCGAGGGCCGCACATACGCCGTCGCCTCGCGTCTTGACGAGGACGGGCGCACCCGCGAGCTCGCGCGACTCATGGGCGGCGAAAACGTCGGCAGCTCGCTTCTCAAAAGCTCCGCCGAGCAGCTCGAAGCGGCGCGTGAATTCAAAAGAAATCTTGACACCTGACGCATTTTCGTGTTAATATAACGCCGATATTATCGAATACGCTGTGAAGGACACAAGTAGTCCCGGCACGACCCGCGCAGAGAGCCTCCGTACGGTGAAAGGAGGACGGGGAGGCCCGTGATGAATACAGTCCGGAGCGGCGCGCCTGAACCGAAAGTAGGGCGCGACGGGGAGCGCCCGTTACAGCGCGGAGGTTTGCGCCCGGAATGGGGCAAGAACCCGTCGAGGCGCGTCCCGTGAGAGTCGCGCGTTCAGAGGTGGTACCGCGTTTTTCGCCCTCTGTCCCTTTCGGACAGAGGGCGTTTATTTTTACAAAAAACTATTTTTGATAAAGGTGATTGAAATGACACTCTACGAAGATCTTACCGCCCGTGGCCTCATCGCCCAGATAACCGACGAGGTCGCCATACCCAAGATGATAAACGACGGCAAAGCCGTGTTCTATATCGGATTCGACCCGACTGCGGACAGCCTTCATGCCGGTCACTTCATGGCTCTGTGCCTCATGAAGCGCATGCAGCAGTACGGCAACGTGCCCATCGCGCTCATCGGCGGCGGCACCGCCATGGTCGGCGACCCCTCCGGCCGTACCGATATGCGCACGATGATGACGCCCGAGACGATAGCCCACAACGGCGAGTGCTTCAAAAAGCAGATGGCCCGCTTCGTCGATTTCAGCGACGGCAAGGCCATCATGGACAACAACGCCGACTGGCTCATGAAGCTCAACTACGTCGAGCTCCTGCGCGACGTCGGCCCGTGCTTCTCCGTCAACAACATGCTCCGCGCCGAGTGCTACAAGCAGAGGATGGAGCGCGGACTCTCGTTCCTCGAATTCAACTACATGATCATGCAGAGCTACGACTTCTATGCCCTGCATCAGAAGTACGGCTGCAACCTCCAGTGCGGCGGCAACGACCAGTGGAGCAACATCCTCGGCGGCACGGAGCTCATCCGCCGCAAGCTCGGTCACGACGTCGGCGGCATGACCATCACGCTCCTCCTCACGAGCGAGGGCAAAAAGATGGGCAAGACGCAGTCCGGCGCGCTCTGGCTCGATCCGGACAAAACGAGCCCGTATGATTTCTACCAGTACTGGCGCAACGTCGACGATGCCGACGTCATCAAGTGCCTCAAGCTCCTCACGTTCATGTCCCTCGAGGAGATAGAGCCCATGGAAAAATGGGAGGGAAGCCAGCTCAACATCGCCAAGGAAAAGCTCGCCTGGGAGCTTACGAGCCTCGTCCACGGCGACGAGGAGGCCGACCGCGCGCAGGCCGCTGCGAAGTCCCTCTTCGTGGGAGGCCCCTCCGCCGATGTGCCCTCCTGCACTCTCACGGACGATGACCTGACCGACGAAAAGGTTGACATAATAACGATGCTCGTCAAGGCGGGTCTCGTAGCCAGCCGCAGCGAGGGCCGCAGGGCCATCCAGCAGGGCGGTGTCGAGGCCGCGGGCGAAAAGGTCACTGATATCGGAAAGACCTTCACCTCTGCCGAGCTCAAGGGAGACGGCGTGCTCGTGCGCCGCGGAAAGAAAGCGTTTGCGAAGATAAAGATGTAACGTCCATTCGGAAGGAGACGGCGATTGAGAAAGATAACGGCCGCGCTCTGCGCTCTGCTCATGATCGTGCTTGCCGCCTCGTGCGGGAAGCCTGCCGCGCCGGAGCCGACGTATGAGGTCCCGGCGGAGCCCCCCGTGACCGCCGCGCCCGCGCCCCTCGCGGTATTCGCACCCGGCTCCGTGCCGAGCATGGAGCCGGAGCCCGAGCCGAGCGAGCCTCCGGAGCAGACGGAATTTATCCTGACCTTTGCCGGGGACTGCACCCTTGCCGCCGAGCACGGCTACCGTACGGCGGACTGGGCGTTCGGCTCCGTCATGGGGGATGATATGTCCTATCCGTTCGCGTTCGCGTCGGAGTATATGCTCGATGATGATTTCACGATGGTGAATCTCGAATGCGCGCTGACGGACTACGACGTCCCGGCGGACAAGCTGTTTTGCTTCCGCGGCGAGCCGGAATACACCGGCGTGCTGACGCTCGGGGGAGTCGACTGCGTCACCATAGCCAACAACCACACCGGCGACTACGGCGATACGGGCCTTTCCGATACGAAGGCCGCACTCGAAACGGCGGGCATCGCCTACGCCTCCGACGGCGGGACTTGCATGTATACGACCGACGGCGGGCTGAAAATAGGCGTCTGCGCCGCTTTTTACAGATTTGACCGCCTTGCCTACATGATAGGCGCGCTGCGCGAGGCGGGGGCTGACATAGTCGTCGTCGCCTGCCACTACGGCGAGGAGGGCTCGTACAGATACGACGCCAATCAGGAGATATATTCCAAGCGCGCGATAGACTACGGTGCGGATATCGTGTTCGGCACGCATCCGCACGTCTTGCAGAAGGTCGTGAACTACGGCGGCGGCGTCATCTATTACAGCCTCGGAAACTTCGTCTTCGGCGGCAACTCGAACCCGCGCGACAAGGATACCGCCGTCATCAGGCAGCACATCATCAAGGAAAACGGAACGTTCCGCCTCGGAGAGACGGAGATAGTCCCGTTCGCACTGTCGGGCTCGACCTCGTACAACGATTACAGACCCGTACCCTGCGAGGAGGGGAGCGAGCAGTATCTGCGCGTCCTCTCCAAGCTCGACGGGACGTTCGACGGACCCGACCTGTACGTAAGCTATAACCAGCCCTCGCCTAAGCCGGAGGACGTGCCGGAAGAGCCGTCCGAGACTCCTGAGGAGCCGGCGGACGAGCCGGCGGAGCAGCCGGAAGGACCGCCCGCAGAGCCCCCGCAGGAGCCCGCGCCGGAGGAGCCTCCCGCGGAGCCTCCGGAAACAGAGCAAGAAGAAACGCCCTCCGAATAGGAGGGCGTTTCGGGAAATCAGGTTCGTTCGGGGACACGCGTGACGGCGGCCCGCTCCCAGTGCGCGAAGCGGTAATAGAGGAATATCGCCGCCGAGCAGACGAGCCAGCCGCAGGGATATCCGTAGGCGACGGCCTCGACCGTACCGATAAGGCGCGACACCGTGAAGAGATACACCTGCCGGAACGCGACGAACGAGCCGAGCATGATGATCATCGGAGCGCGCGTCGCACCCGCGCCGCGCAGAGCGCCCGCGTAGATCTGATTTACACAGCACAGGACGTAGAACGGGGACAGACGGCGGAGGAACAGACCTCCGAACTTGATGACCTCCGCATCCTGATTGAAGAGCCGCACTATGCTGCGCGAGAAGGCTATGAGCGGCGTCACGAGTATCACGGTGCAGACAACGGAGATGAGGAGCGAGGTGCGGACGCCGCGCTTTGCCCTCTCTATCTTGCCCGCGCCGAGATTCTGACCCATGAACGTCGTCGATGCCATGGCTATCGACTGCATCGGGAGCAGCGCGACGGCGTCTATCTTGCCGTAGCACGACCAGCCTGCCATGCACGCCGAGCCGAAGGCGTTGATGTAAGACTGCACGAAGACGTTGGAAAACGCCGTGACGGCCTGCTGTATGGAGGACGGAAGTCCTATGCGGACTATCTGCCGCAGCAGCGTGAAATCGAAGCGTATATCGCGCCAGATCAGCCTGTGCGGCCCCTCCGTGCGGCTCAGAACGAAGAGCACGAGCGCCGCGGAGAGCCCCTGTGCGATTATCGTAGCGAGGGCGACGCCGGAAACGCCGAGCTTGAACACGACGACGAAGACGATGTCGAGCACGGTGTTCACGCAGGCGGAGAAAATGAGGAAATAGAGCGGCCTCTTCGAGTCGCCGACGGCGCGGAGTATGCCGGAGCCCATGTTGTAAATGAGGAGTCCTATAAGCCCCGCAAAGTATATGCGCAGATAGACCTGCGCCTCCTTGAAGACGTCCTCGGGCGTGTCCATGAGCCGGAGCATCGCGGGCACCATGGCGACGCCGATGACCGTGAAGACGGCCGAGAGTATCAGCGAGAATATGATCGTCGTATGTACCGCATCGTGGACTCTTTTGTAGTCCTTCGCCCCGTAGTACTGCGATATGACGACGTTCGCGCCCATCGAAAAGCCGAGAAAAAAGCCGATGAGCGTATTGATTATCGATGAGGTCGAACCGACCGCGGCAAGGGCTTCCTTGCCGACGAGATTCCCGACGACGAGACTGTCGACGGTATTGTAGAGCTGCTGGAACAGATTCCCGAGCATCAGCGGAGCGGCGAACTTCAAAATGAGCTTTGTAGAGTTGCCCTCCGTCATGTCCGTATCAAGGCGTTTGCTGCGCGGCATAACAGGACCTCTTTTTTGCTTCTTATCAAAGAAAATCGTAGCACCCGGAGCGGTACTTGTCAACACGTACCGCGCGGGCGGAGGATGACCGGATGAACATAGTCTGGAATGAAAAGACCGCACGGTGGTTTGCCGACGCCTCGGCGTATACCGGCTTTCACCGGAAGCTCGCGGAAATACTGCTCGGGCTGCTCCCGGGCCGCGGAGATCTCGCGGACGTGGGCTGCGGCACCGGACTCATCGACATGGAGCTCGCCGGGCGCTTTCGCCGCGTGACCTGCGTGGATATAAGCCCGGAGGCGCTCGCGAGCCTTCGCGGAATGGCGTCGGAGCGCGGGATAAAAAATATAGACACGAGGCTCTGCGACGCAGCAGACGTCACGGAGCGCTTCGACGACGTCATCGCCGTATTCCACGGCACGGCGGAACTCTTTGCGGAGAAATACATCCCGCTTGCAAGAGCGGGCTTCGCCGCGGTCGTGCACGCATCGCCGGAGGGACAGCTCGGCCCGGAAAAATACCGCGGCAGAAGGGACGATACGGCGTCCGCGACGGTAGAATTGTTTACAAAGCTCGGTATAGAATATAAGCGTACCGACGTTTCGATAGAATACGGCCAGCCCCTGAGGAGCATGGAGGACGCGCGCGATTTCACCCGCGCCTATTCCGACAGCCCGCCGGACAGTGCCGTCGACGAATATCTCGGGAAAAATCTCGTCCGAACGGGGGAGCGGGACTTTCCGCTCTATCTGCCAAACGAAAAGACGTTCAGCATATTTTCCGTATTGAAGTGATATCCGTAGGGAGGCGAAAGGGATGGCAAAGAGGATAACGGCTGCCGCTGCCGCGGCGCTGCTATGTGCGGCGCTGCTGCTTGCCGTGCTCGCTCCGCGCGCCCGCGCCGTCACCTTTACCGCCGTCAACAACGAGCTCCTCGAGCTCACCGCCGACACTCAGCCCGAATACGTCGACGGGAAGCTCTACGTGCCGGGCTCGGTATTCGCCAATACGTCGCTCGGCGTCGTAATGGCGTCAGCCCGTCAGCAGATATTCCTGTATAAGGACGGCAACTCTCTGACCTTCAGCGTCGCCGACGAGACGACGAAGGACCAGGCGGGCAATTATTACAGCAATATCAAGCCCGTTTACCGCTACGGCAGGATATACGTCCCCGTTGACTTCGTGTGCGTGTATTTCGGCTTCTCATACAGCTACATCTCCGCGCCCGTCGCGCCGATAGTCAGAATAAAGAGCGGAGCCGTGCTCGATGACGCCGTCTTTGCCGACGCCGCGACCCCGAGCATGCGCAACCGCCTGAGCAGATACGAGAGCTCCCTCGCCACGCCGACGCCCTCCGTCGAGCCGACTCCGACGCCGACTCCCGAGATACCCTATTACGGCGACGTCAGCGTCTTTATCGCCATTCGCGGGATGGATGAGGAGCATACCCCCGCGATGCTCGACCGCCTCGCGAGGGCGGAGATGCGCGCCTGCTTCTTCCTCACTGCGGAGGAAATGGACTCCTCGCCCGATATACTGCGCCGTATCGCCGTTGAGGGGCATACGGTCGGCCTGCTCTCGCGCGGAGAGGACGATGCCGCCGCATGGCGCGCCGCGTCCGATTCGCTCCTGCGCCACGCCGTGACGCGGAGCCTGCTCGCCGCCTGCCGTGACGGCAACGGAGAGGCCGCCGCGGAGGAGGGACTGCGCCTGTGCTTCGACGGCAGCTTCCCCGTGTGCTCGGATGAGAGCGGGTACGGCTTCAATGACGCGATGGCGTCCATGCTCAGCGCCGAAAACGCGGTCTCCGTGCTCATAGAGACGGATGACGAGGCGGAGACGACGCTTGAAAGACTGCTTGAATTCATCAGAGTCGCAAGATTCGACGTGCGCGTCCTGCGCGAGACGTCGAAGCTCGGCTGAGGAGGTCGTAGTATGAATGATATGATGGCCGTCGTGCTCGCGGCGGGAATGGGAAAAAGACTCGGCTCCGAGCGTACCGGCATTCCGAAGGTCATGCGCACCGCGGCCGGCCGGCCCATGCTCTCGTACGTGCTCGACGCGCTCGGCTTCATAGACAGGGACAAGACCGTGCTCGTCGTCGGATATAAGCGCGAGCAGATAATCGCGGCTTTCCCCGAATATCCGTACGCCGTTCAGGAGCAGCAGCTCGGAACGGGCCACGCGCTCGCCTGCGCGAGAGAAAAGCTCACCTCGCCCGACGCCGACGTGCTCGTCTGCTGCGGCGATATGCCGATGCTCACGCGCGAGACATACGCTGCTCTCGTCGCAGAGCACCGCGAAAAGAAAAACGCCTGCACGGTACTGACAGGCGTTTACGATGAAAAAATGGCGTTCGGCCGCATAATCCGCGGCGCGGACGGTAAATTCGAGCGCATAGTCGAGCAGAAGGACTGCACTCCCGAGCAGGACCTCGTCCGCGAATACAACAGCGGCGTGTACGTGTTCAGGGCCGGCCCGATGCTCGAGGCTCTCGGAAAGCTCAGAAACGAGAACGCGCAGGGCGAATATTACCTGACGGACGTCCCCGAGCTCCTTGCCAACGAGGGTCTGCCCGTCGGAGCGCTCGCTCTGCCTCTCGGCGACCAGCTCCTCGGAGTGAACAACGAGGAGGACCTCGCAAGGGTGGAGGCCCTGCTCAGAGCGTAGACTGCGGGCAGAGCTCCGACAGCACGCACCTGCCGCACGCGGGCGCGCGCGCCGTGCAGACGGCGCGGCCGTGCATGACGAGCCTGTGGCAGAAATCGTTCCCCTCGGAGGGCTCGATGAGCCCGCGCAGCTCCTTTTCGACGCCGTGCGGGTCCTTCGTATCGCAGAGCCCGAGCCTATTCGAGAGCCTGATGGAGTGCGTGTCCGCGACTATGGCGGGCTGTCCGTGGATATCACCGAGTATGAGATTCGCGGTCTTGCGCCCGACTCCGGGGAGAGCGAGAAGCTCCTCCATGGTGCCGGGAACGACGCCGCCGTGCCTCTCAAGCAGGACTCCGGCGCAGGCCTTTATGTCTCTCGCTTTCGTGCGGAAAAAGCCGCATGAGCGCACGGCCTCCTCGAGCTCGGCATCGTCCGCGGCGGCTATCGCCTCAAGAGTCGGCCAGCGCCCGAAGAGCGCGGGAGTGATCTTATTGACCCGCTCGTCGGTGCACTGCGCGGCAAGCCTCGTCGCGAAGAGAAGCTGCCAGTCCTTTTCGTATGTAAGAGAGCATTCCGCCTGCGGATACTCCCGGGCGAGCAGAGCGACTATGCGCGCGGCGCGTTCCTTATCCATCCGTCATCCCTCCGTAGGATAGTTCCTGCGTCCATTATACCACGTTTCCCCGCCGTGTCGAGCCCCGTATCGGGCACATCCGCTGCGCTTTGCCGGAGCGAAGAAAGGTTGACATAATATGATAAGACCACTGGCGGACGAGCTCAGGCCGCAGAGCCTTGACGACGTCGTCGGACAAAAGCATATACTCGGCGAAGACGGGATGCTCCGCCGCATCATCGAGAGCGGGAACGTGCCGAATCTCATCTTTTACGGCCCCTCCGGCACGGGGAAGAGCACGGTCGCGAGCATAATCGCGCTGAAAACACAGCGCGCCCTGCGCAAGATAAACGCGACGACCGCGGGCGTATCCGACATCAAGGCCGTCATAGGCGAGGTCGACACCATGCTCGCGCCGAACGGCATACTCCTGTATCTCGACGAGATACAGTATTTCTCGAAAAAACAGCAGCAGTCTCTGCTCGAATACATCGAAAACGGGAAGATTAGCCTCGTCGCTTCGACGACGGAGAACCCGTATTTCTACGTCTACAACGCTATCCTCAGCCGGAGCACGGTGTTCGAATTCAAGGCCGTGACCGCCGAGGAGACCATCCCCGCGATAGAGCGCGCCATCGCCTACATGGAGGAAAAGCAGGGTGCGACGGTCTGCGCCGAGGAGGGCCTCGTTGAAAAGATAGCCTACTCCTGCGGCGGTGACGTGAGAAAGGCCATGAACGCGGTCGAGCTTTTGTTTTACGGCGCGAGAGCCGGTGCCGACGGTAAGCTCCTGCTCACCTCCGCCGACGCTGATGCCGTTGCGCAGAAGAGCGCCATGCGCTATGACCGCGACGGCGACGCGCATTTCGACATCATCTCGGCTCTGCAGAAGTCCATCCGCGGCTCAGATCCCGACGCGGGCCTCCATTATCTCGCGCGGCTCCTTGAAGCGGGCGATCTGCTCTCGCCGTGCAGGCGCCTCCTCGTCATAGCCTCGGAGGACATCGGCCTCGCGTACCCGTCTGCGGCCGCGATCGTCAAATCCTGCGTGGACAGCGCCCTTCAGCTCGGACTGCCGGAGGCACGCATCCCGCTCGCCGAGGCGGTCATACTGCTCGCGACCGCGCCGAAATCAAACAGCGCCGCGAGCGCCATCGACGCCGCCCTTGCCGACATACGCAGGGGGAAGACGGGGGACGTGCCGCGCAGGCTCCAGAACGTCCACGCCGACGGCGCGGAGGTGAAGGACGCGGCGAAGTACATGTACCCGCACAGCTTCCCGAACCATTGGGTCAAACAGCAGTACCTGCCCGATGCCATAAAGGACGCCGTTTACTACAAGTACGGCGAAAACAAGACCGAGCAGGCCGCAAAGGCGTACTGGGAGAAGATAAAGAAAGACGACTAATGCGCGTCGTACCCGCCCTGATTGCGGAGAATGCGTCCGGCGTCCTCGGCGTGCTCGTCCGGCACGCGGACGCGGAGACGTACGCTGCCGCGGTCAAACGCGGAATAGTCTCCGATGATGGCGCGGCTTCCGAGCGTGTTGTTCATGAAGTCCTGCCCGCTGCCCGTGAAGAGCGCGGCGGGGTGCGGGAAATACATGTTCGCGCAGTATTCCGGGCTCACCGGCGCGGAACGCCGCGCGGCAGCGCGCGAGCCGCGTGTGCCGCCCGTGGCGCGGAAGGCGATACCGGCGTGCCGCAGGGCCGACATCGCAAGGTCGGCGCGGTCCCGGCTTTCGAATGAGATATCGATTGAAGTTGACATAATTACCTCCAAGGGCTTTTTGAAATAGCTTGCCCGCGGAGAGGGAAAAATAAACGTGGGAGAATGAGATGCGGGTTTGTGTCGGAGACGTCATAACAACGAAAAAGCCCCATCCCTGCGGCGGGAGCACCTGGCTCGTGCTGCGGGTGGGGATGGACTTCCGGCTTCGGTGCACCGAATGCGGACACGAGGTCATGGTGCCGCGCTCGAAGGCGGAGAAAAGTATAAAAAAGCTGCTGCATACGGAAGGAAATGAAGAAAAATGAAAGAAATGTGGAGCGCCGATCTGCTTGACATGAAGCCCTATGTCCCGGGCGAGCAGCCGAAGGACAGGCGCTATATAAAGCTCAATACGAACGAAAATCCCTATCCGCCGTCTCCGAAGGCGATAGAGGCGATAAAGAACGCCGCCGGTGCCGACCTGCGTCTGTACCCCGACGGCGAGAGCAGCGACCTGCTCGCGGCGATCTCCGAATTCACGGGCATCCCCGTATCCCGCATCTTTGCCGGAAACGGAAGCGACGAGGTGCTCGCGATAGCGTTCCGCGCGTTCTTCGCCTCCGGCGCGAAGGCGAGGACGCCCGACGTCGGATACAGCTTCTACCCGGTGTACGCGGAGCTGTTCGGGACGAACATCGAGTACGTGCCGCTCAACGACGACTACACCGTGCCCGTCGAAAAATTCATCGACACTCCGGGCGGCGTTGTGCTCGCCAACCCCAACGCGCCGACGGGCGAAGCCCTGCCGCTGTGCGATATAGAGCGCATCGCTGCGGGAAACCCGGGCCGTCTCGTGCTGATAGACGAGGCGTACGTGAGTTTCGGAGCGGAGACGGCGATGGGCCTCATCGACCGCTATGACAACCTGCTCATCGTGCGCACGACGAGCAAGGCACACTCCCTCGCGGGCATCCGCGCGGGCTGGGCGATGGGCAACGAAAACCTGATCGCCGCGCTGAATACCGTCAAAAACTGCATCAACTCCTATACGATGGACCGTCTCGCGCAGGCGGGCGCCGCCGCCGCGATACGCGACACGGAATACTTCGAAGAGTGCTGCGCCAGGGTAGTCGCGACGAGGGAACGCACCGCCGCCGCCTTGCGCGCGCTCGGCTTCGAGCTGACGAACTCAAAGACCAATTTCCTCTTTGCCAGGCACCCCGGCCTCAACGCGAAGGATATCTTCCTCGCGCTCCGCGCGCGGGGGATACTCGTGCGCTACTGGGACCTCCCGAGAGTCAGCGACAGGCTCCGCATCTCAATAGGGACGGACGCGGAGATGGACGAGCTCGTGAAGGCGCTCACGGAGATATGCTCCGGAAAATAAAAAGAAACGGGACGAACGGATACCGAAGGTCTTTCGGTATCCGTTTTTCGTGTTTGCAGGGAAGGAAAAATCGGTAAAATACAACAAAACGGAGGGCTCATAATTTTTATTTTCTGTGTTGCCAAGAAGCAATATCTATTATATAATGATTTAGTATCTGCAACTGCGCCTTTTGGTTTACATAAAGAAGAAAAAGATAACCTGGCATTAGGGGGCTGGGAAGATGGAATTCATAAACACCGCGGCAAACTTCATATGGAGCAATATCCGCACCATCGGCATCGTGGACATACTCGATATAATCATCGTGGCGTTCCTCGTATACCAGGTGATGACGTGGGTGTCCCGCTCGGGAAGCGCGCGCGTCATAAGGGGCATAGTGCTCGTCATAATCGTGCTCTGGGTGGCGACACTGCTCGAGCTCAAGGTGGTAAGCTACCTCATGGGCAAGATCGTCGAACTGGGACTGCTCGCCCTGATAGTCATCTTCCAGCCGGAACTCAGGCGTCTGTTCGAAAAGGTCGGCAGCGCCAAGTACACGTCGATATTCAACAGGGCGGGCGTTTCGAGAGAGCTCGAGTCCGCCATAGACCAGACGGTGCTCGCCTGCACGGACCTCTCTCACACGAAGACGGGCGCCATCATAGTATTCGAGCGGAACGTGAATCTCGATGACGTCGTGAAGACGGGAACGGTCGTAGACAGCGTGGTCCAGTCGGAGCTGCTGAAAAACATCTTCTATCCGAAGGCTCCGCTGCATGACGGCGCGGTAGTCATCAGAAACGGCAGGATAATGGCGGCGGGCTGCATGCTCCCGCTTTCACAGAATCCGAACCTCAGCCGCGACCTCGGAATGAGGCACAGAGCGGGCATAGGAATGAGCGAGGCGAGCGACGCGGTCGTCCTCGTCGTCTCGGAGGAGACGGGAGGCCTTTCGGTCGCGGTCGACGGAATGCTCAAAAGGCACCTGACGCAGGAGATATTCGAAAAGCTGCTCCGCAACGAGCTTCTCAACGACGAGAGCGAGCAGGATAAGAAGAAAAGGCTCATTACGAGGGTGAAGAAAAATGAAAAAAACAAAGGCAAATAAGATACTTACGAGCCGCGCGTTCTTCATCGTCGTTTCCGTTCTGATATCCATAGTTCTGTGGCTGTACGTGGTGAACGTCGAGAACAACGAGATAGACGTGACGGTGCCGAACATACCCGTGACTTTCCTCGGAGCCGACGATATCCTTGCGGACAGGGCGCTGCTCGTAAAGGATCAGGAGGCGCAGAGCGTGACGCTCGAGCTCCGCTGCAAGCGCAGCCAGTACGCGAAGATGAAGGCGGAGAACTTCGAGGTCACCGTCGACCTGACGGATATCCGCTCGACCGGCGTGCATGACAGGATATATAACATCGCGCTGCCAGAAGACGTCTCCGAGAAGGATGCGCTCATCATCAGCAGGGACCCGGAATACATCACCGTCGAGATAGCGAAGCTTGACAGCAAGCCCGTGCCCGTCCACGGCATACTCAACGGAGGCGCCGCCGAGGGCTACATGGTCAAGCAACTCGAATTCTCGCCCGAGGTGATAAACGTCAGCGGTCCCGAGGAGATAATCTCGCAGATAGACCACGCCAACGTGATCGTCGAGCGCGAAAACCTCAACAAGACCATAACCGAGTCGAAGAAATACGAGCTTCTCGATAAGGACAACAATCCCGTCGTCTCCGACCAGATAACCACCGACGCCGATACCGTGAACGTCACAGTGCCCATCGTGATGTATAAGGACGTCGCGCTCAGCATCGACGTCATAGACGGCGGCGGCGCGAAGGCGAGCAACGCGTTGATCAACATCGAGCCGGCGTTCATCACCCTCGCGGGCGACGCGGAGATCCTCGAGGGCCTGAACGTGATAACGCTCGGCGCGGTCGACCTTGCCGACTTTGAGACGACCTATACCGGGACGTATCAGATAAAGATCAACAACGAGCTCGAAAACATCTCCAAGACCAACGAGGCGACGGTCACTGTCGACCTCCGCGGGCTGACGGTCAAGCACGTGCAGGCGAAGAACATCTCCTGCATCAACGTGACCGAGGGGTATAAGGCGACGGTCAAGACGCTGTTCCTCGACGTCAAGGTCCGCGGCCCGGAGGGAGTCGTAAAGCTCGTGGATACGTATAATATCAGCGTATTCGCAGACCTCGCCGACCTCGGAGAGTACACAGGCAACAAGCAGGTGCCCGCCAAGGTGTACGTCGACGGGTACGAGGACGTGGGCGTCATCGGCAGCTATGACGTCGTCATCTCCGTCGAGAAGCTGCCGGAAGATGAAAAAGAAGGTGGATGATTTGACTCAGCAGGCCGTAGTCAAGAAGGTCCTGCCGGACGGCAGAGCGGTCGTGGAGGTCACAAGACAGTCCGCGTGCGGACATAACTGCGCCGAGTGCAGCAGCCTGTGCGGCGCGTCGGGAGCGATATCCTCCGTCGCCGCCAACCCCATCGGGGCGAAGGTCGGCGAGACGGTGACCATAGAGACTCCTTCGAAGAAGATAGTTTCGGCGGCGGTGCTGGTCTATATAGTGCCGCTCGCCCTGCTGATAATAGGCTACGTCGTCGCTTCGCTCCTCGGAGCGGGCGAGGGCAGGGCTCTGATAGGAAGCCTCGTCGGCTTCGTGATAGGCCTTGCCGCCGTGTTTGCCGTCAATAAATTCGGCAGACGCAACAAGAGCATCGACGTGACCATCACGGCGATAGGCTGACGGGGGAAGGGCTATGTACGGTTACGTGCGGCCTGCCCGCGGCGAGCTCCTCGTCCGAGAGTACGATGATTTCCGCGCCGTGTACTGCGGCCTCTGCCACAGCCTGAAGCGCGGCTTCGGTCCGCTCGCACGCTTCGCGCTGAGCTACGACCTGACCTACCTCGCCATGCTCCTCTGGGAGCCGGGCGAGACGTGTACCGAGCTCCGCCGCTGTCCCGCATCGCCGCTCGGAAAGAAAAAGTGCTGCTGCGCCTGCTCCGCGCTCGACAAGGCCGCAGCCGTTGCCGTCATCCTCGCGCGCGGCAAGCTCGCCGACACGCTTGCCGACGAGGGCTTTTTCAAAAGGCTCTGCGCGCGCCCGAAGTACCTCGCGGCGAAGTCGTGGGCGAAAAAGGCGGGGATGCCGGAATACGACGCGGCGGTGACGCGCAATCTCGCCGAGCTCGCCGAGCTCGAACGCGCGGGATGCAGGTCGCTCGACATGGTGGCGGACAAGTTCGCCCTTTGCCTCTCCGAAGCGGGCAAATGCGCGGAAAACGAAAACCGCGCAAGGATAATCTCGCAGATACTCTACCATACCGGCAGAGTCATATACATTCTCGACGCCTACTCCGACCTCGGGGAGGACGCAGCCGCGAAGAGGTACAACGCCGTAGCCGCGCGGTATCTTGACGACGGAGTGCTCGACGAGACGGAGAAGGAGGCCCTGCGCGAGACCCTGACGGATTCGCTCGCGCTCATGGCGGCCGATTTCGAGCTCCTGCCGGAGACGAAGTACACTCCGGTCCTGCGCAACATCATCACGCTCGGTCTGCCGACGACCGTACAGCTCGTGCTCGACGGGGAGTATAAGCCCGACCGCAGGCGCGAGCTCCATTGACAGAGAAAACAGGAGAAACAGATGAAGGATCCTTACAGCGTACTGGGCGTGTCGCCTTCGGCGTCGCCGGAAGAAGTAAAGAAAGCGTACCGCGATCTTGTCCGCAAGTACCATCCGGACAACTACCACGACAACCCTCTCGCGGACCTCGCGCAGGAGAAGATGAAGGAGATAAACGAGGCGTACGAGGCCATCCAGAGAGGCCAGACGGATGCTTATTCCTCCTCCGGCACGTCGTCATCGTCCTCCGCCTCCGGGAGCTACCGCACTCAGGGCGGCATATATTCGCAGGTGCGTCAGGCTATAAACAGCGGCAACATCTCCTATGCGGAGACGCTGCTCCGCGGCGTGTCCGAGCATAACGCCGAGTGGAACTTCCTCATGGGCAGCATCTGCTACCGCAAGGGCTGGATGGACGAGGCACGCAGGTACTATACGACGGCCGTCAGCATGGACCCGACGAACGCCGAGTATTCGCAGGCTCTCAACTACATGTCGAACGCGGGCGGGTATTACAGATCCGCGCCGACGGGCGGCAGTGTGGACTACTGCTCCTGCTGCTCGTCCATGCTCATGGCGGACTGCTGCTGCGAGTGCCTCGGCGGCGACCTGATACGCTGCTGCTGACATGAGAGGCAAGGTGAAAAAGCCCGCGCTCGCGGCCATCTGCGCCGCGGTCGCGGTCGTCATACTCGTCGTGGGCGCCCTGCTTCCGACGGGGAGGATAGCTTTCGCCGCCGTCGCGGGCCTTGCGACCGCCGCCGCGCTCATCGAATGCGGCTATCTCTACGCGGTGCTCGAATTCATCGCCGCCGCGGTGCTCGCGCTCGTGCTCTCACCGGCCAAGGACGGAGCGGTCATGTTCTGCCTTCTCTTCGGCTGGTATCCGATAGTCAAGAGCCTCGTCGAGCGCCTCAGAAGCCGCGCGGCGGAGTACCTCCTCAAATTAGTTCTCATCGCGATAGTGTTCGCCGCGGCACTGCTGCTCGTGCGCTTGGGCGTGGGCGGCCTCGTCCTGCCGGACAAATCGCTGATCCTCATCGCGGCCATTGTCGTTATAGGATTTTTTGCATACGATCTCTGCTTTTCCGGGCTTATCGGAATATACGTGCGCCGAGTGCGCGAAAGGATGAAGTGACCGATGATCAAAAGCATGACAGGGTACGGAAGCGCCAAGGGCGTCTCCGGAGACCTTGCGCTCACGGTAGAGCTAAAAAGCGTCAACAACCGCTTTCTCGACACGTCCGTGCGCATGCCCCGTGTATACTCCTACGCGGAGGACATGGTGCGCGGTGCCGTCGCCGCCAAGGTAGGCCGCGGCAAGGTGGACGTGTGGGTCGGCGTTGAAAACGCCGGCACGGGCTGCATCACCGTGATGATAAACGAGCCGCTCATAGAGGCCTACAAGGCCGCTTTCGAGACGATGAACGAAAAGTGGGGCATCCGCAACGACACCGCGGCGTCGCTCTATTCCCGCCTGCCCGACGTGTTCACTGTCGAAAAGCAGGAGGCTGACGCCGAGCAGTTCACCGCGGACCTCGCCGCGGTGGTAAACGAGGCGATAGACGCCTTCAACGCCATGCGCGGACGCGAGGGAGACAAGCTCGCCTCCGACCTTCTCACGAAGCTCGACAATCTCGACGCGATGCGTCTCGCCGTCGCGAAGCGCTCGCCCGAATCCGTCGCCCAGTGGCGCGAGAAGCTCACAAAGCGCATGACGGAGATACTCGAAACGAAGGACATCGACGAGCAGCGCATCCTGACCGAGGCCGCTCTCTTTGCCGAAAAGGTGGACGTAGACGAGGAGATAGTCCGCCTCGGAAGCCACATCACGCAGTTTCGCGGAATGCTCGAGGGCGGCGGCGCCGTCGGCAGGAAGCTCGATTTCCTCGTTCAGGAGATGAACCGCGAGACGAATACCATAGGCTCCAAATGTACGGATCTCGACATCACACGCATAGTCGTTGACATGAAGGCGGAGATAGAGAAGATCCGCGAGCAGATACAGAATATCGAATAGGAGGAAGGCCCCGTGAAGCTGTTCAGCATCGGTTTCGGAAACCTGGTCTCGGCGGAGCGGGTCGTGGCGGTCGTAAGCCCCGAATCCGCGCCCATCAAGCGCATCATATCCGACGCGAGAGATCAGGGGATGCTCATCGACGCGACCTACGGAAGACGTACGCGCGCCGTGCTCATCGCCGACAGCGGTCATATCATCCTCTCGGCTCTTCAGCCGGAGACCGTCGGAGGACGCATGAGCGAGCCCGATGAGGACGGTGAGGAGCAGGAAGATGAATAAAAGAGGAAAGCTTTTCGTAATATCCGGCCCGTCCGGAGCGGGAAAGAGCACGGTGATAGCGCGCCTGCTCAAAAGGCTTGACAACACCTATTTCTCCGTTTCCGCGACGACGCGCGAGCCCCGCAGAGGCGAACGCGACGGAATAGACTATCACTTCGTCTCCCACGACAAGTTCAAAGAGATGATAGAGAAAGACGAACTGCTCGAATGGGCGGAGTACGTCGGGAATTACTACGGGACGCCTGCCGGACCGGTCGACGAGAAGCTCGACGCGGGCTTCGACGTGATACTCGACATAGAGACGAAGGGCGCCGCCGCCGTCATGGCAAAGAGACCGGACGCCATCGGCATATTCCTGTTCCCCGGCAGCTTCGATATTCTCGCCGAACGCCTCCGCGCGCGCAGCACGGACTCCGAGGAGGTCATAAAAAACCGCCTCGCGCAGGCCCGCCGCGAATGCGAGAAGGTCGATATGTACCAGTATGTCATCATCAACGACCGCGTCGAGACGGCAGCTGACGAGGCAGTCGCCATAATGACCGCGGAAAAATGCCGCACTGCGGAACGCAGATATTATTTTGAATGATCCGGGCGCAGGCCCGCATGAAAGGAAATGTTCGCCATGATGCTCTATCCCCCCATGAGTACCCTTCTTGAGAAGGTCAACAGCAGATACCTGCTCGTAAACGTTATCGCCAAGCGCTCCCGCGAGATCGCCGAAGAGGCCGAGGAACGCGGCGAGGCTCTCGAGCAGAAGCCCGTTTCCATGGCCATCGACGAGATAGCCGAGGGAAAATACAGCGCCACCATCCGCAGAGAATATCTGTAAACGGAAGTGTCCCTTATCGCATCGGTCGCCGTAGATGCCGCGACCTTCGCCATAGACAAGCTCTACGACTACGCCGTGCCCTCTGCTCTTGAAGCGGGAACGGTGCCCGGAGTGCGCGTAAAAGTGCCGTTTTCCGGAGGCAACAGAGTGGTCGAGGGCTTCGTCTTTGCCGTCCGCGAGGGCGGAGGCGAGGGCCTGAAGGAGCTGCGGAGCGTCGAGGACGCGGATCCTCTCGTCTCGCCGATGCACCTCGAGCTTGCGAAATGGATGAAGTCGCGCTTCTTCTGCACGCTGTACGACGCGGTGCGCGTGATGCTCCCCGCGGGCATATGGCACCTCTCGGGAGACAGGACGACCGAGATGGCGAGGCTTGCAGTAGAGCCCGGTGAGGCTCTTGCGGCAGCCGGGAAGAAGGCCAAAAAAGCGCCCCAGCAGGCGGAGCTGCTCCGATTGCTCGCTTCGCTCGGCGAGGCGTCGGCAAAGGAGCTCGTGTACTTCACGGGCGCGCCGCGCGCAAGCCTCAAGGCACTTGAAAAGCAGGGCCTCGTCCGCCTCGTCAAGCTCCCGGCATACCGCAGACCGTCCTACGCAGAGGCGGGCTCGCCCGCGATAGAGTCCCTGTCGCAGGAGCAGCAGGCCGCGTACGACGGTATCTCCGCGCTGATGGACGGAAAGCCCTGCGCCGCGCTGCTGCGCGGAGTGACGGGCAGCGGCAAGACCGCCGTATACATCCGTCTCATAGCCCGCGCGATAGCCTCCGGAGGCAGAGCATCCGTACTCGTCCCGGAGATAGCGCTCACCCCGCAGGTCGTCGCGACCTTCCGCCTCCATTTCGGAGACCGTGTCGCCGTCCTCCACAGCTCGCTCACGGCGGGCGAGAGGCTCGACGAATGGCGCCGGATACGCGACGGGCTCGTCGACGTCGTCGTGGGGACACGAAGCGCCGTGTTCGCGCCGATAAAGGATATGAAGCTCCTCATCATGGACGAGGAGCAGGAGCTTACCTACAAATCCGAGATGAATCCGCGCTACCACGCGCGCGACGTCGCGAAGTTCATCTGTGCCCGCTCGGGCGCACTTCTGCTTTTCGGCTCGGCGACGCCGTCGGTCGAAACGATGTACTTCGCCGAAAGCGGGAAATATCATTATTTCCGCCTGAATACGCGATACAATGAAAAAGAGCTTCCCGAGGTCACGGTCGTCGATATGCGCGCCGAGCTCAAAAAGGGCAACGGCGGAAGTGTCAGCGCCCGTCTGCGCGAGGAGCTCGAACGGAACATAGCCCGCGGCGAGCAGTCCATACTGTTCATCAACCGCCGCGGAACGAACAGCCTTATATCCTGCCCCGACTGCGGCTTCCTGTTTTCCTGCCCGAATTGCAGTGCGCACCTGACGTACCACAGCGCGAACGGGAGGCTGATGTGCCACTACTGCGGCTACTCAGAGCCTGCGGGGCACGTCTGCCCGCAGTGCGGAGGCAGGCTCAAATTCGTCGGCACGGGCACGCAGAGGGTCGAGGACGAGCTCGGGGAGCTCTTCCCGGGCGTCGAGATGCTCCGCATGGATACCGACAGCGTATCCGCCTCCCGCTCGCACGACGATATACTATCCGAATTTACCCGCCGCAAGGTGCCGATCCTCGTCGGCACGCAGATGGTCACGAAGGGCCTCAATTTCGACGAGGTGACGCTCGTCGGAGTCCTCTCCGCCGACCAGACGCTCTATTCCGGCGACTGGCGCGCGCAGGAGCGCACGTTCTCCCTCGTGACGCAGGCCATAGGCAGAGCGGGCAGAGGCCGCAAGGCAGGCCGTGCCGTGATACAGACCTTCACGCCCGAAAACGAGGTCATCCGCTGCGCCGCCGCGCAGGACTACGAGGCCTTCTACCGCAGCGAGATAAAGCTCCGCGAGCTCAGCGGCACACCGCCCTTTTCCGAGCAGTACGCGGTGTTTGCCTCCGGCGAGGATGAGGACCGTGTCGTAGCCTGCTGCCGCGAGATAAAGGCCGCCTTCATGACGACTCTCGGCCCGGCCTCCGAGGCAAGGGTGCTCGGCCCGGTGCCCGCCGCGGTGGTAAAGGTGCAGGGCCGCTACCGCTACCGCGTATACGTCGATTCCCCGCCCGACCCTGCCGTGAGAGGCCTTATCGCCGGGGCGGTCAGAAAATATTCCAAGGACAAGAGATTCCGCGGCGTCTCGCTTTTCGGAGACGTCGATCCGATAGATTGAGGTGATCGTTTTGGGACTCAGAAACATCATTAAAAAGGGCGATCCGTCGCTTCTTAAAACGAGCCGTCAGGTCACGAGCTTCGACAAACGCCTGCACGCGCTCATCGACGATATGAGGGAGACCCTTGCCGAGGCCAACGGAGTCGGCCTCGCCGGCCCGCAGGTCGGCGTACTGCGCCGCGTCTGCCTCGTCGTAGAGACCAACACCGAGGAGGAAGAGGTCATCGAGATGATCAATCCCGTCATCCTCGAACGTGAGGGCGAGCAGGAGGGCATGGAGGGCTGTCTGTCCCTGCCCGGTGTGTGGGGCATGGTCAAGCGCCCGATGCACGACAAGATCGCCGCGCAGGACAGAGACGGCAACTGGTTTGAGCGCGAGGGCGACGGCCTCACCGCGCGCGCCTTTTGCCATGAGATAGACCATCTTGACGGAGTGCTGTTCGATACGAGAGCCGAGCGCATCCTCGATCCCGATGAGGTCGACGCGATGGCGGAAGCCGAAGAGGCAGAGGACTGAAAGCGCGTATGAGAGTAGTATTCATGGGCACTCCGGATTTCGCGGTCGCGTCCCTGCGCGCGCTTCACGGCGCGGGGTACGATATCGCGGCGGTCATATCCAAGCCGGACAGCCCGAAAAACCGCGGCATGAAGCTCACCCCGAGTCCCGTCAAGCAGGCGGCGCTCGAGCTCGGTCTGCCGGTCTATACCCCGGAGAAGATAAAAACCGCGGAGACGGAAGAGCTCCTGCGCTCGTTCAATGCGGACGTCTTTGCCGTCGTTGCGTTCGGGAGACTGCTCCCGAAGAGTCTCCTCACGATGCCGCCCATGGGCTGCGTGAACGTGCACGGCTCGCTTCTGCCGCAGTACCGCGGCGCCGCTCCCGTACAGTGGAGCGTGCTCAACGGCGACAAGGTCGGCGGCGTGACAACGATGCTGCTCGACGAGGGAATGGACACCGGCGCGACGCTCCTTTCGAGGTCTGTCGAGATAGGGGAGTACGAGAGCTTCGGCGAGCTCTACGCGAGGCTTGCCGGAGTAGGAGCGGAGCTCCTGCTCGAAACTCTGTCGGGTCTCGCCACGGGCACCGTGACTCCCGTCCCGCAGGATGAAACGAAAGCAAGCTATGCTCCGCCCGTCACGAAGGATATGTGCCCCGTGGACTGGGCGGCGGAACAGGTTGACATAATCAATAAAGTCAGGGGCCTCAGCCCCTCACCGGCGGCATTCGCCGATATCTGCGGCGTGAGATTCAAGCTCTATGCCGCGCACCGCGGAGGGGATTCCGATAAGGCCCCCGGAAGCGTGGTCCGCGCCGACAAAAACGGCCTTGAGGTCGCCTGCGGCGGCGGAAAGACGGTCGTTATTACCGAATTGCAGGCGGCGGGCGGCAAGCGCATGAAGGCTGCCGACTATCTGCGCGGACATCCGCTCGCATGAACGCAAGAGAAGCCGCGCTCAGGGCGCTCGGCGCGTTCCGCAGGGGTCAGCAGCCCGAGAGCACGATAGACGCGCTCGGCCTCGACCCGCGCGAGGCGTCGCTCGCGCGCAGGATATGCGCCTGCGTGCTGACGAATTCGATATTTCTCGACTGGTGGCTCGGCCTCTATCTGACGAGACCGGCCGATAAGCTCCATCCCGTTATGCTCGATGCGCTGCGCCTTTCCGCGGCGCAGATAGCGTACTTCGACCGTATCCCGGCCTCCGCGGCCGTGGACGAGGGAGTAAGGCTCGTCAAGTCTTATGTAAACAAAGCTGCGTCCGGCATGGCTAATGCCGTGCTTCGCAAAATAGCCGCGGATGGGCAGCCTCCCAAGCCGGAGGGCATGAGTGGCCTCGACCGCATGAGCATCGAATTCAGCTGCCCGAAAGAGCTCGCAGAATATTATGTAAACGAATATGGCATAGAAGCCGCGGAGGAAGTTCTCCGCGCGCAGAACGAGGTGCCTCCCGTGTACGCCCGCACGAACACGCTGAAAACGACGGACGCGGGGCTGCTTGAAGCACTTGCGGAGGAGGGCGTGAGCGCCGAGGTGCATCCGTGGCTGCCGGGGACGGTGATCCTCGCGGACGCGGGAAGCCTTGAAAGGCTCGGAGCGTTCCGGAACGGTCTGTTCTTCGTTCAGGACCCTGCTGCGACGCTCGCCGTGCTTGCTGCGGATCTGACGCCGGGGATGCGGGTGCTCGATGCCTGCGCCTCTCCGGGCGGCAAGAGCTTTGCTGCCGCCATGGCACTGCGCGGGGAGGGAAGCATCACCTCGCGCGACGTAAGCGAAAAAAAGCTCCTGCCGATACGCGAGAGCGCGGAGCGGCTCGGAGTTGACATAATTCATGCAGAAGCCCGCGATGCGGCGCGCGAGGCGCCGGGTGAAGGCTTCGATGCGGTGCTTTGTGATGCGCCGTGCTCCGGCTACGGGACGGTGCGCAAGAAGCCGGAGATACGATACAAGAGCCTCGGCTCCGTTGCGGCGCTCCCGGAAAAACAGCTCGCGATACTCCGCAACCTCGCGGGCGCCGTGAAGCCGGGCGGCGTACTGCTTTACTCGACGTGCACGCTCATCGGAGCGGAGAACGCGGGCGTGACGGACACCTTCCTCGCAGAAAACCGCGAATTCACCATGGAGCCCTTTGAGCTGCCGGGGGCCGGGGAATGTCCCGGCCGCGTGACGCTTCTTCCCGGCAGGCTCGGAACGGACGGATTCTATATATGCAGAATGAGACGAAAAAGGATATAAAGTCCCTGCTCCCGCAGGAGCTCGAGGCCGAGTTCAAAGAGCTCGGGCTGCCGGCCTACCGCGCGAAGCAGGTCTTCAAGTGGCTCGCCTCAGCCGTGAGCAGCTTCGACGAGATGACGAATTTGCCGAAGGAGCTTCGCGCGCGGCTCGACGGGAGCTATTATATCTCCGTCCCGACGATACTTCGCCGTCAGACCTCCGCGACGGACGGAACGGAAAAATTCCTCTGGGGTCTTGCCGACGGAAACGCCGTCGAGAGCGTGCTCATGTGCTACGAATACGGCAACAGCGTCTGCGTCTCGTCGCAGGTAGGCTGCAACATGGGCTGTGCGTTCTGCGCCTCGCGCGGCGGAAAGGTCAGGGACCTGCTCCCCTCCGAGATACTCGATCAGGTCATGTGGACGGAGAAGGTCACGGGCAAGAAGGTCTCGCATATCGTCATGATGGGCATAGGCGAGCCGCTCGACAACTTCGACAACGTCATGAAGTTCCTAAGCCTCGTCAACTGCCCCGAGGGAATGAATATCGGCATGCGGCACATCTCGCTCTCGACCTGCGGCCTCGTGACGGGGATAGATAGGCTCGCCGAGCGCAACATCCAGCTCACGCTGTCCATATCCCTCCACGCGCCCGACAGCGAGACGAGGAGCTCCATCATGCCGGTGAACCGCCGGTGGGACATAGACGAGCTCATGGAGGCGTGCAAGAGGTATTTTGACAAAACTGGGCGGCGCATCAGCTTCGAGTATGCGCTCATCCGCGGCGTTAACGACAGCGCGGAGCAGGCGGACCGGCTTGCCGCGCTCATGAAGAAAGTACACGGGCATCTCAATCTCATCCCGCTCAACGAGGTGGACGAGAGCCCGCTGAAGCCCGGCGACGCGAAGAAGTTTGCCGCCATGCTGACCGAGCGCGGAGTGAACGTAACCGTCCGGCGCAGGCTCGGCGCGGACATAGACGCCGCCTGCGGGCAGCTCCGAAAGAGAAAAATGAAGGAGACGCAATGAGATTCTGGGGATTGAGCGACAAGGGCTCGGTGCGTTCGGAAAATCAGGACGCTATTCTCGCCGAGCAGTATATAGCGGAATCCGGGATAGAGACTGCGATACTCGTCGTATGCGACGGGATGGGCGGTGCGAACGCGGGAGGTCTTGCCGCGGCGATAGCGGCGGAGACCTTCGTCAAGTACCTGAAACCCGGCCTCGATTCCGAAATATCGCCTCGCAATCTGCTCACGAGATGCGCGCTTCTTGCAAATGAGGCCGTTTATGAAAAAGGCCGTTCCTCCGCCGAGTTTCGCGGGATGGGCACGACGCTCGTCGCCGCCGTCGGCGACGGTGAGCGCATGACGATAGTGAACATCGGCGACAGCCGCTGCTATCTCTGCCGCGAGGGAGAGATGATACGGGTCACGAGGGACCATTCCCTTGTCGAGGAGATGGTCGAGCGCGGCGAGATAATGCGCGAGGAGGCGTGGCGTCACCCGGGCAAGAACTACATCACCCGCGCCCTCGGAACGGACCGCTCCGCGAGGTGCGACGTATTCGAGGTGGATCTCGCCGAGGGCGAATACCTGCTGCTCTGCACGGACGGGCTTACCAACGTCGTCAACCCGCAGGAGCTCCTGTTCGAGCTGTTTTACGGCGGCGAGCCGGAGACGGCGGCGCAGCGCATGCTCGACATCGCGATAGAGCGCGGAGCGCCGGACAACGTGAGTTTGATTTTATTTTCCAGATAGGGCTTTCGTCTTGTACGAAAGGCACATTAGTGATAAACTTTAAGTACGCTTTCAAGGGTACGCGGACCTGCGGCACGCCCGCGGGCAAACGGAGGACAGCGCATGGATAATGACAAATATATCGGCCGTCTGCTCGACAACCGGTATGAGATAAAGGAATGTATCGGTGTCGGCGGCATGGCGGTCGTATACAAGGCTCTCGACCACCGTCTGAACAGATACGTCGCGGTCAAGCTCCTCAAAGAGGAGATGGCGGTCGACGAGGATTTCAGACGCCGTTTCCACACGGAGTCGCAGGCAGTCGCCATGCTCTCGCACGCGAACATAGTCGCCGTATACGACGTGTCGCGCTCAGCGGGCATGGAGTACATCGTAATGGAGCTCATCGAGGGCATCACGCTCAAGCAGTATATGTCCAAGCGCGGTGTGCTGACGTGGAAGGAAGCCCTGCATTTTGCCACGCAGATAACGAAGGCCCTTTCCCACGCACACGGGCGCGGCATCATCCACCGTGATATAAAGCCGCACAACATCATGATCCTGCGCGACAGCAGCGTGAAGGTCGCGGATTTCGGCATAGCCCGCCTTGCCTCGACGCAGAACACCCTAACGCGCGAGACGCTCGGCAGCGTGCACTACATCTCGCCCGAGCAGGCGAAGGGCGGCCATATCGACGCGAGGACGGACATCTACTCCCTCGGCGTCGTCATGTACGAGATGCTGACGGGACGGCTCCCGTTCGAGGGCGACAGCGCCGTCTCCGTCGCGATACAGCACATAAGCTCCATTCCTCTCTCTCCGCGCGAGATAAATCCCGATATCCCCGTAGGTCTCGAAAATATCACGATGAGGGCCATGAGTCCGAATCTCGAACAGCGTTACAGCTCGGCTGACGAGCTGCTCGCGGACCTCGAAAAGTTCCGCAAGGAGCCCTCGCTGGAATTCGACTACAACGAGCTCACCTTCGCCGTGCCGGGGCTTGAGCCCGAGACTCCTACCGCGCAAACGGAGGAAAAGAGCCGCGATGCGCTCCCGACCGCGTCCCGCAGGGGCGAGATGGCGAGGGAGGACTACGCCGCGAGCTCGCGCAGGGCTCGCCGCGTCGCGACGCTGACGGGCGTTTTCTGCGTCATAGTGTTCATCATCGCGGCGCTCATATTCCTGAAAAACTATTTGTTCAAGGACATGTTCACGCCTGCCGAGGACATTCCCGTTCCGCAGGTCGTCGGCTTGAAATACGACGAGGTGCTTCTGAACCCGACGTATACAAGCTACTTCAACTTTGAGCCCTCGTACCGCAGCAGCGACGATATAGCCGAGGGCTACATCATCTCGCAGAAGCCGGAGCAGGGTCACATCGTCAAGAAAAACGAGGACGGATACCTCATCAAGGTCGAGGTCTCCACGGGCTCGACCGTCATCAAGCTTGACAACTACGTCAACAAGTCCTATAAGCAGGCCGTCCTCGAAATAGAGCGCCTCGGACTTGATTACGAGATAGAATCCGTAGTGTCCGACGAGGTCACGTCGGAATACGTCATAAGCACCATGCCGGCCGCGGGCGAGACTCTCTTCCCGGGCGACACCGTATTCCTCACCGTCAGCGCCGGACCCGAGATAAAATACGTGAATATGCCGCTCCTTGTCGGAAAGCAGAGCGCCTACGCGACCGCCGTCATCGAGAGCCTCAACCTGACTCTCGGCAGCGTGCGCAGCACCGCGAGCGACGCGCCGCAGGGCGAGGTAATATACCAGAGCGTTGATGCATACGCCTACATCCCCGAGAGGACGAAGGTCAACATCACCGTCTCCGACGGCAGCATCCAGCCCGAAGTCACGGAGAGCCCCGAGCCGAGCGAGGAGCCGAGTCCCACTCCGGAGCAGACGCCCGTGGTGACCGATGAGCCCACGGAGGAGCCGGGCGGCGAAGCGCCCGTGACGGAGCCGCCCGTGACGGAGGATGATGACAATGCTTGATGGCGTCATCATCAAGTCCATCAGCAGCCGCTACGTCGTGGAGACTCCCGACGGCACCGTGACGTGCTCCGCGCGCGGCAGGCTCAAGCTCGACAAGTCGGCCCCGCTTGTGGGAGACAGAGTCACTTTGAGCCTGATAAGCGACACCGAAGGGACTATTGAGCAGATAGCGCCCCGCCGCAACTCGTTCATACGCCCGTCGGTGGCGAACGTCGACGCGCTGATAATGGTCTGCGCGGACGTGAATCCGATAACCGACCCGTTCCTCGTCGACCGTATCGCCGCCATCGCGACGCTGAAAAACTGCGAGCCCGTCGTCGTCATAAACAAGACAGACCTCGCGAGGACGGACCGCCTCTATTCCATATACGCCGGCGCGGGCTTCACGACGCTCCGCACGAGCGCGGAGACGGGGGAGGGCGTCGCAGAGCTCCGCGAGGTGCTCCGCGGGAAGATAAGTGTTTTCACAGGCAACTCCGGTGTCGGCAAATCGAGCCTGCTGAATGCGCTCGATCCCGGCTTTGCCGCCGCGACGGGCGAGGTAAGCGAGAAGCTCGGCCGCGGCAGACACAAGACCCGCCACGTCGAACTCTACACGCTCGAGCGTGACACCCGCATCATAGACACACCGGGCTTTTCCTCCTTCGACGCGGAGGAGAGCATACTCGCCCGCAAGGGCGACCTTCAATACGCCTTCCGTGAATTCGAGCCATACATCGGAAGCTGCCGCTTCACGGACTGCGCCCACGTCAGAGACGACGGGTGCGCGGTGCTTGAAGCGCTTGCCGAAGGAAAAATATCGGCAGAAAGACACGCAAGCTACGTCCGACTGTATGAGCAGGCGTCAAAAGTCCACGAATGGGAACTTAAAGACTGAAAGAGAAGAAAGAAATGGCAAGAAGTCTGACATCCGGAAGCCCAATGAAGGGGATTTTCCTGTTTGCCCTGCCCATCATGGCAGGCCAGCTGCTCCAGCAGCTCTACAACACGGTCGACAGCATCGTCGTCGGCCGATTCCTCGGTGAAGCGGCGCTCTCCGCCGTCGGTACCTGCTCGGCGCTCACGTTCTTCTTCGTAGCCTTTGCGATGGGCCTGGCCAACGGCGCGGGAGTCGTTTTCGCGCAGTATTACGGTGCAAGGCAGATGCCCGATCTGCGCAAGGCCGTCTCGACGGCGGTGCTCATGCTCATCGCCATCGCCGTCGTGCTGACGGCAGTAGGCATCTCGCTCGCGCGAGTGATGCTCGGGAACTGGCTCGACGCGCCCGATGACATACTCAGGGACGCCGTTACGTACTTCTCCATCTACTGCGTCGGCCTTGTGTTCCAGTTTGCATACAACGCCGTCGCTGCGGCGCTCCGCGCCGTCGGAGATTCGCGCGCGACACTCATGTTCCTCTGCATCTCCTCCGTGCTCAATATCATCCTCGACCTGCTGTTCGTGCTCGTATTCGACTGGAAGGTCGCCGGAACTGCGATAGCGACGGTCATAGCGCAGATCGTGAGCGCGGTCATCAGCTTCATCTATATGCGCAGAAAATACGAGTTCTACCGCTTCAAAAAGGGCGAGTTCCGATTTGACGGGAAGATGTGCCGCCTTACACTGAAATACGGCGTGCCGACGATGGTCCAGATGTGTATCGTCTCCGGCGGTCAGGTCATCATACAGCGCGTCGCGAACGGGCTCGGCACCTCCGCCATCGCCGCGGCAACTGCCGCGGGCCGCATCGAGAACTACATATTCATTCCCGCCCAGAGCTTCAACAGCGCCATGGCGACCTATACGGGACAGAACGTCGGCGCGGGCGACCTCGACAGAGTGTTCGCCGGATTCAGAAAGACTCTGCTGATGTCCGTCCCGATCTGCGTTTCGCTGATGGCGATAACGTTCTTCCTCGCGAAGCCCCTCGTCGGCCTCTTCGGAGTCGAGGGCGAAGCGCTTACACTCGGAATAAAGCACCTGCGCTTCATTACTCCGTTCTTCATCATCTTCTCCGTCTACATGCCGATCGTCGGCCTGCTGACGGGCTCCGGCGACGTCTATGCCGCCACCTCCGTCACGCTGTCGGGCCTCGCGCTCCGCGTCATCTGCACGTACGTATTCGCCTACGTGTGCAACTTCGAATTTGCTTCGCTGTACTACGCGGTGCCCATCAGCTGGGCCCTCTGCCTTATCCTCGGCTTCATCCGCTTCAAGAGCAACAGATGGCAGACCAAGCGCCTCGTCAAAAAATCAGCGTGACCTGAAACATTATTCGAGTAAAAATCTATTTATCCCGAGAGGAGACTGCGCGCAAGCGCGGAAAATGCCATGGAATTGAAGTATCCGCATCTTTTCACTCCTATAACCATCGCCGATCAGGTTTTCAGAAACAGACTGTTCAGCTCCCCCATAGGCTTCCAGTTCCACGACGCGGCCCACGTTCCAACTCCGGAAGCGATAGCCTTCTTCTCCCGCAGGGCCAAGGGCGGCGCTGCCTCCGTGTGCCTCGGTGAGTGCATGGTAGACACCAAGCACGGCAAGAGCAATCCGACCCAGACCTCTCTTGACGACGTCGGATCAAGGGCCGCTATGACCAATATGGCCATCAACATCGCGTCATACGGCGCGGTGCCGACCGTCGAGCTCCAGCACGCGGGCAAGTATTCAGTCGTTTCCCTCCTTGCCGGCAACGAGATATACGGCCCGAACGAGGAGCCGTTCCCGTGGCCCCACCGTATCCCCAAGGGACAGCCCATCCCCATGGTCAAAGCCATGGACGAACAGATGATAGAGAAGACCATCGAGGCGTATGCCGACGCGGCTCTCTTTGCGAAGAAGTGCGGCTTCGGAATGGTGCTCGTGCACGGCGGTCACGGCTGGCTGCTTACGCAGTTCCTTTCTCCGGTGACCAACCATCGCACCGACCGCTGGGGCGGCAGCGTCGAAAACCGTGCCCGCATGGCAGTTGCCATATGCGACGCCATACATAAAAAGTGCGGCGCCGGTTTCCCGGTCGAGTTCCGCATGAGCGGCTCCGAGTGCAATCCCACCGGCTACGATATTGAAGAGGGCATAAGGATAGCAAAGCAGCTTGACGGACACGCCGACCTCATCCACGTATCCGCGGGCGATCACAACGTCTCCGATACGTTCACCGTCGTCCACCCGAGCATGTTCCTGCCCGACGGCTGCAACCTGCAGTATGCCGCCGCCATCAAAAAGGAAGTCAGGACTCCCATCGCCACCGTCGGCGCGTTCACCGACCCTGCCATGATGGAGGAGGTCATCGCCTCCGGTCAGGCCGACGTAGTCGAGTGCGCCCGCGAGCTCATATGCGATCCCGATATGCCCATCAAGGCGAGAATGGGCCGCGACGATGAGATCACGCATTGTATGCGCTGCTTCACCTGCTTCTCCGGTATGGTCGCTACCTCGCAGATCTGCTGCGCCATCAACCCCGAGATAGGCCAGGAGCTCATAGCCGAGGTGCCCGTCAAGGTATCCCGCTCCAAGAAGGTCCTCATAGCCGGCGGCGGCCCCGGCGGAATGCAGGCGGCTCTTACCGCCTCCTCCTACGGCCACAAGGTCATCCTCTGCGAGAAGAGCGTCCGCCTCGGCGGCGCGCTCCTCTGCGAGACGAAGGTCCCGTTCAAGGCGAGACTTGCCGAGTATCTTGAAAAGCAGGCCGAGAAGGTCAATAAGGACCCGAACATAGAGGTCCGCATGAATACCGCCGTCACCCCCGAGCTCGCCGAGCAGATAGCTCCCGACGCCATCTTTGCCGCCATCGGCTCCGAGCCCGTCGTGCCGAAGATCCCCGGCATCGAAAATGCGCTCGGCGCGGAAGAGGTCTACTCGGATCCCGATAAGGCGGGCGACAGGGTCGTCATCCTCGGTGCGGGTCTCGTCGGCACGGAAATGGCCGTGTATCTCAATAAGCTCGGAAAGAAGGTCACCGTCCTCGAAATGGCCGGCGACATCAACGGCGGTGGAAACTCGCTCCAGGTCTCCGCGCTTAAGGTCCAGATAAAGAACAGCGATATCAACATGGTCTTCAATACGAGGGCCGTTGAGATAGCTGCCAACGGCGTGACAGGCGAAAAGGACGGAGTCAAGTCCTTCTTCGAGGCCGATACCGTCATCTGCGCCGTCGGCATGAAGGCCAAGCGCGATGAGGCGTTCGCCCTTTGCCAGTGCGCTCCCGAGTTCTATCAGATAGGCGACTGCCTCGCCGCCACCAACGTCCGCGACGCCACGCGCAGCGCTTACTACAACGTACGCAACATGAGCCGCGTGTAACGCCGTTTTGACACACGAACAAAACAGCCGGAAAGATTCTCTTTCCGGCTGTTTCTTTATGCTTTTTTCGGGTCAGACGGTTTTGACCGTGCGCTTCGAGCGCCCGTCGGGCGGCAGGAGAGAAGCAGAGCGTACGTCTGTTATGCCGAGCGGAGCGCAGAGCCTGCGCGCGGCGTCACAGTCGCCGTCGACCGTGACGGAAACGCCGTCAGCAGAGCGTTCAGCGGTAAAGTCAAGTATCCCGTCACACGCAAAGAGCGCCTCGTCGAGCTCGTACAGCGAGGGCGAGCACTCCGCCTCCGCGACTCTGCCGTAAACGCCCGCGAGCGCAGGAGCAGAGCTCCCGCAGCGGCACGGCGCGAGCGCGCCGAGGTCTCCCGTGCGGTAGCGTATGAGAGGCATCGCCTCACGCCGCAGAGTTGAGAAAACGATCTCTCCGCGCTCTCCGGCGGGCAGGACCCTGCCCGTAGCAGGATCGATTATTTCAATATAGACCTCATCACTCCGTATGTGCATCGCGTCGAGCGAGGGGCATTGTACCGCGCAGCCGAGCCCCGTCTCCGCGAGTCCGTAGTGAGTGAAAACGCGGCATCCCCACGCACGGGCTATCGTATCACGTACCGCCGCAGAGCAATAGTCTGCGGACAAAAGCACGGAGTGAGGCCTTATGTCAACCAAACTCAAAGCGATGCGCCGCAGGTACGCGGGCGATGCCACGATGACGTCGGGCTTGAAGCCGCGCAGGGCGTCGGCAGTCGAGGCATAGTCATTCGGTGGTATCACACGAGCCTCCGACCCGATGCGGCGCAGACCCTCGCAGAGCAGGGAGGTCAGCCCCGATTCTGCGGAGACCGGCATAATAACGGCCGTCCTGTCGCCACTGCGGCACATGAGGGACATGCCCTCGGCAAAAAAACGCACGGTGCGCTCGAGGTCGCCCTCCGTGAAATAGAGCCTTTTTGCCGCGCCGGAAGTGCCGCTCGTGGAGAGCGAAACGACCCTCGCGACATCGCGGGGCGATACGCAGAGCATATCCTTGCCGTGAGATATTATGTCAACCGAGCCCGTGAACGGCAGAGCCTCGATA
This sequence comes from Oscillospiraceae bacterium, assembly GCA_045628845.1. Taxonomy (GTDB): domain Bacteria; phylum Bacillota; class Clostridia; order Oscillospirales; family Oscillospiraceae; genus RGIG7949. The sequence goes on along the minus strand of JAZQQE010000067.1, from coordinate 9,388 downwards.
TCTTTGAGCGTGCAGAGCTCCGCCGAGGCGTAGAGCCCGGGGCGGAACCGCCCTTTTTCTCCGAGCAGACGAAGCTGCGCGCGCAGAGCGCGGAGCGTTTCATCCGCGGAGAACGAATCGAAGCCGCTCATTTGTCCTCAAGCATTTCCTCAACCTCCGCCATGCGGCCCTTCGCGAGGTCGGAGGGAATGAGCACGAGCCCGCATTTGGGGCATTTGTAAAGGTCCTCGGAGAAGGTGCGGCCCATGTAGTCGAAGACGGTCTTTTTCTTGACAAGCGCTTCGCCGCATTTGCGGCATTTCCATTCGTCCATGCGTCAGACCTCCTGCCTGAATTTCATTCTGTGCGAATAGACGTCGAGAACTCTGAATCCGCCGTCCTCCGGCTCGTATTCGACCCAGTAGGTCAGAAGCCCTGTCATAAGACATGCGAGGAAACGGTTTCCAAGGGCAAAGCCCGTTCCGTCACGCTCGGCGTTCCATATAGTCTCGCGCACGTCGTCGGCGCTGATGAGGCTGTCGTCCATCACGGCCTGCACCTCGGGCGGGATGATGAGTGAAACGCCGCTCCATTCCTTTTTGGGTGCAGCGTAGGCGCTGCCGCAGAGTCTGCGGGAAAGCTTGTCTTTAAGGTCCACGGAATTGAGCCTCTTTTCCTCGATGGTCGGTACCGGGCGAGGCGGTGTGTTGAAAACAAGGTCGAGTATATGCTCGGCCTCCTTGCCTCGTGCGGCGAAGACCTCGCGGCAGTTGGCGCAGTAGACGACGTAGGGAAGCGGCGAAGCCTCGGCGCGGTGTGCCGTGATCTCGTCGTAGAGCTTTCTGTTTGCAAGGCGCATCTGCCCGCCGTAGCCGCAGCAGTTTCCCTTGTCCGCGAGCTCCTCGAGCTTGAGCCCCGCGGCCCCCGCGAGGGCACGGACGGCACCGCGCATCTCATGGTCCTCACGCGCGGCGCACGGATCGAACACGACGGCCCTGCCGTCTTTCCGCGCCGCGACGTCGCCGGGGGAGAGCATGGAGTACAGTGATACCCTGCCTATCTCCGGCAGGTATTTTTCAAACAGCGACTCGCACGTCGCGCAGCCGAATACGAAGCGGGGCTCGCCCGCACCGTGCCAGAACGCGCTTATCGCATCGAGATTTGCACGGAACATGGCTTCTTCGCCCGCCCAGTATGCGGGCGCGCCGCAGCACGAGAGCATTATGCCGCATTTGGAGCGCTCCGAGAGGAGACCGAAGGCTTTCTCTACGTGATCCGGGTACGATGCCGTGAGCCTGCATCCGGGGAAAAATACATATTCGCAGCCCTCGGGCGCATAGCTGAATGATGCCTCGTTCGTGTGGAAGGCCATCTCGCCGAGCCAGTAGTCGTGCAGGGCGCGCGGGTAGTGTACGTCGCCGGTACGGAGCTGGCGGGAGAGGCGGAAGAGCGAGCCCATGTCCACGCCTACGGGGCAGACGGCCTTGCATTTTCCGCAGTCGTTGCAGGAGTAGGCCTCACGGGTCATCGAGTGCGTGGCGATGGGAGGATTGGCCTTCGAGTCAGAGAAGACCTCGACGGAGAGTTTTTTCGGCTTCTTGCGGTAGTATGCGAGCATCTCGCAGCCGTTCATGCAGGCGGTGCAGTCGCATTGGAGGCAGCGTGCGGCCTCGGCCATGGCAGTCTCCTCGCTGACGACCTCGATGCGCTCGGCCTTCACGGCATCGGAGTGGTCGATATTCCCGCCGCAGGAGGCGGGAGGCGTATCGTCCATGAGCTTGCCGGTCTGGAAGAAGACCTCGAGCCTGCGCGAGAAGTCGCGCCCCTCGGCTATGCCGGAGACGGTGTCGCGCCCGGCGAGCGAGCCGCCGAGGAAGAATCTCGGGTCGGAGGTGGAGAGCAGGGCAGAGTTCCAGGAGGGGAGCAGCCCGAAGTCGCGCCCTCCGCGGCCCGTGGCAACGAATACCGCGTCGAACTCCGCGAGCTCGTCGGCGGAGACTATCTCTCTATTGAATATGAATTCGGCCTGCACTGCGGAAAACTGGAAGCGGATATCCTCTTCAAGCTCCGCAAAGTCGGGACGCGCGCGCAGAGCGCCGCCCCATCCTTCTTCTTTTTCAAAGACCGTGACGCCGAATTTCTTGTAAGCAAGGTTGAGCGCGCAGGAGAGTCCTGCCGGGCCCGCGCCGACGACGGCGACACGCTGCTCCTTGGGAGGGATGGTGTACCGCTCGGGCTTCGGGCTCTTCGTATATTCGAGGCACGCCGCTTCAAGCGCACCCATATCTATCGGCATGTCGCCGATGTCGGCACGCTGGCATTTTTCAAGGCACGGCCTCGTGCAGATGCGGCTGACGATCTTCGGGAAGACGACGGCGCCGCGGTAGATCTTGTAGGAGGCAGACCAGCGCCCCTTTGCCATGTTCGTGAGGAACTGCCTCACGTCCATCCGGAAGGGACAGGCGAGCGAGCAGGAGGCGGGCTCGCCGTTGAAGCATTTTTCCGTATAGGAGGTGATCTCTTCAAGCTTCATGCGGATTTCTCCTTTTTGCCGAAATCGGGGACGGACGCAGTGCGCCGTCCCCGATAACGAATGGATCACGTTCAGATGGGATTTGCCTTGATATAATCGAGCTCATCATCAAGCTCGGAGCCGAGGAAGTAGGGCTCGGGAGTGAGGTCCTCGCCCTTCTGTACCTTCTCCCAGCCGGCCTTGACCTTGTCGGGAGTGGCGGGCAGCGCGTAGACGCGGACGCCGCAGGCGTTGTTGATGGCGTTGATGACAGCCATGTGACCGGAGCTCTGGAAGCACTCGGAGCAGCCGGAGGAGCCCTGCGGGCCTCTGGGTCTCGGAGTCTCGAGGAGCAGTACGTTGAAGTCGTCGGGAATGGCGTCGATGGTGGGGATGCCGCTTCCGACGATGGTGTCGTACTTCGGAGTCTGCTCATAGTTCTCGCTGAGCGCGAAGCCTATCGAGTGGGACAGACCGCCGAACGCCTGACCCTCGACGGAGAGCATGTTGCCGACGGTGCCGATATCGGCGGCACAGGTGTATTTGAGGACCTGAGTCTTGCCGGTATTGACGTCGACCTCGACGAGCGCGGTGTTGACGGCGTACATATACTCGGCGTCCTTGTCGCCCATGCCGGTGTTGGGATCGAGTCCCGGCGGCAGACCGAGGTTGAACTGGTCGTAGTGACCGATGTACTTGGTGGGGATGCCCTCGGCGACCATCTCGTCGTAGGTGCGGTAGGTGCCGTCGGGCTTGCGCATGGCGTCCATGAGCTTGTTGGCGCCGTCGATGATGGCGTTGCCGGTCATGTAGTGCTGACGGCTCGCGGCGGACTGGCCGGAGTTCGGGCACTTGGGCAGGTCGCTGGCGATGATGCGGATCTTGTCCGCGGTGATGCCCATCGGCTCGAGAGCCTTGACGGTGTGGACGATGGCGCCGATGTCGCCGCCCTGACCCATATCCTGCCAGGTGTTGTAGTTGGTGATGGTTCCGTCCGGATTGAGCTCGAGAGCTATCTCGGACTGGTCGAACATACCGATGGTGCAGAGGAAGCCGCCCATGCTGATGCCGACGCCGGTGTGCTTGCCCTGAGCCTTGCCCTCCTCGGCGAGCTTCTTGTACTCGTCGTAGTAGGGCTTGATCATCTCGAGGAGCTTCGGATACGGATACGCCTTGTAAGGCATGCTGTTGATGGTCTTGTCGCCGGGGCGCGCCGCGTTCTTGTAGCGGAATTCCCACGGGTCGATGCCGGCCTTTTCGGCGAGCATATCGACAAGAGCCTCGGTGGTGGTGTAGATCTGGGGCGCGCCGAAGCCGCGGTAGGCGGTGTTGAATGCCTGGTTGGTAGCGACGCCGCGGACGAGGCCCTTGAAGTTCGGGATGTTGTAGCCGTGGAAGCCGACGGAGACGAGGTTGTTGAATATCTTTCCGGCGACGACGCCGTACGCACCGTGGTCGAGGCCGCAGTCATATTCGGCGGCGACGATCCTGCCGTCCTTGTCGCAGGCGAGTCTGCCGTTGGTGTAGGTGGCGGAGCGCTTGCCGGTGATATGGTTGAATTCGGCGTAGCTGAGCGTGAGGGAGCAGGGCGCGTTGAGCAGCAGCACGCACATCGCGACGATGCAGTAGGTGTTGGCGCTTATCGAGTAGCCGAAGGAGCCGCCGACGGGGTTGAGGATGACACGGATGTTGTCCGCGGGATACTGCAGGGCCATCGCGAGGGTATCGACGGTCTCGCCGAGCGCCTGAGACTTGCACTGGATGGTGAGCTTGCCGTCGGTGCCGAAGTAACCGAGCACGGTGTCGGGCTCGAGCGGGAGGTGAGGCTCATGCTGGGAGTGGAAGCTGCCCTCGACCTCGAATTCGGCGTCGTCGTAGAGGTCGGCGGGGTCCTCGCCCTTGAAGACGGGCTGCTCCATGTAGAAGTTCGGGTTGTCGTCGAAGAGCTGGACGGCGTTGGGAGCGACGGCCTCGGGCAGGGTCGCGTAGACGGGGAGCGGGTCAAGATGCTGCTTGACGAGCTTCGCGGCAGCTCTCGCGTGCTCGCGGGTATCGGCCGCGACGACGGCGACGACGTCGCCCTTGCGGCAGACCTTCTTGCCGGCGATGATTGGGAAGGTGGTCAGACCGCTGCCCTTCTGGCGGGGCACGACGGCGGGAGCCTCCATGTTGTTGTCTCCGGGGACGTCCTTGGCGGTGAACACGCGGATGACGCCGGGGGCCTTCTCAGCTTCGGAGACGTCGATGTCGATGATGTTGGCGTGGAGGGAATCGGAGAGGACGACGGCGAGGTGGATGAGGCCGTTGGGCATCTTCATCGCGATATCGTCGCCGTAGTCGGTGAGACCCGTGACCTTGCCGAGCGCGGAGGGACGGGGATGACGGGAGCCGTATATCTCCTTCTCGCCCGCGAAATCGTAGGTGATGTCCTCCATCGTCTTCTCGCCGCGCATTACGGCGGCGGCAGCCATGACGGCGTCGACGATGGGCTTATAGCCGGTGCAGCGGCAGAGATTGCGGTGTACGCGGAACCACTCGCGGACTTCCTCTCTCGTGGGAGAGGGATTCTCGTTGAGCAGTCCGAGCGCGGAGATGATGAAGCCGGGGGAGCAGAAGCCGCACTGCACGCCGCCGTAGGTTATCCAAGCCTGCTGCAGGGGGTGCAGATGCTGCGGGGAGCCGACGCCCTCGATGGTAGTGATCTCGGAGAAATCGTCCACGCTGCCCATCTTCTTGGTGCAGGAGCGGATGACCTTGCCGTTGAAGAGAACGGAGCAGGCGCCGCAGACGCCTATCCCGCATCCGACTTTCGTGCCGGTCAGACCGAGACGGCGCAGTACGATGGCAAGCGAATCCTTTTCGGGATCGCAGACAACGTAGCGCTCGACGCCGTTGATGACCAGAGTCTTGCGAATGAGCTGATTCATGTTATCCCACCTTTGATGTATTCATACATTATATCTTATTGTATCATGGCGCGGGAGAAAAGACAATCTCAAATTAGACCATGGTGTTCGTGAGAGTGCCGATGCCGTCTATGGAGACGCTCACCACGTCGCCCTTTTTCATCCACACGCGCGTACCCTTGGCCTTGCCGAGGATGACGCCGGACGGAGTTCCCGTGAAAATGAGGTCGCCAGGCGCAAGCCGCGTATAAGATGAGACGTAGCTGACGAGCTCGTCGCAGGGGAAGATCATGCCGCTCGTGAAGTCATCCTGAACGACCTCGCCGTTGAGCGTGCAGGAGATGCGGTGGTCGTCGTCGGGGTCGAACTCGTCTGCGGTGACGACGAAGGGACCTGCCGGGGCAAAGCCCGCATAGGTCTTGCCGATGAGCCACTGGGTGGACTTCATCTGCGCGTCGCGCGCCGAGAGGTCGTTTCCGCAGGTATATCCGAAGATATAGTCGCGCGCCTCGCTGACGCTGACGTTATCCGCCCAGCGCCCGATGACGATGACGAGCTCCGCCTCGTAGTCGTAGCACCTCGACCTTGACGGGAGGCGCACCGCGCCGCCCGCGGGTGAGAGCGCGTCGTTGAACTTGGAGAAGATGACGGGCTCCGCGGGAGCCGTGCCGCCCGTCTCCTCGGCGTGCTTTTTGTAGTTGAGCCCTATGCAGACGAGCTTGGAGGGCGTCGTGACGTTGGCGTACATGAGGGAATCGGGGTCGAGGCACGGTGCATCGGGAACGCCGGGCAGGCCGCCTGATACGATGATATCGTCGAGCGTGCCGCGGAATCCCGCTGCCGTGAGGTCGCATACGCCGCGCGCCGTCAGCACGCCGGTGTGGACGCGGCCGTCAACAAAGAAATTACAGAGCTTCATTTCGTCCCTTCTTATCGGAGATTTCTTATAATTATACGACTGTGCCGGGAGCTTGTCAAAAAGAAGACCCGCCCCGCGCGCCAATTAAAAGCACGGAGGACGGGTGCGGCATTACAGATAGGGGGCCATGTAGAACTTGTAGGTGAGAACGGAGGAAAGGCCCGTGAGCAGGCGGGATTCCGCGCCGGAGTCGAAGTGCTCGACAGGCGATTCGAGACGCATGAGCGGTGTGCGGTCCGCGGGCAGAGTGACGGAAACGCACGAGCCGTCGGGAGACGCATCGACGTCGAGTCTGCCGCCGTGGAGCCCTGCGATGTACTGTGCAGAGGAGAGCCCGAGCCCGGGTACTATTTCGGGCGTGCCGGTGTCGGAGCCGGAATAGAGAGCGGAAAATCTGTTGTCAGTAAAGCCGCATCCGGTGTCCCTGATGCGGAAGACGAGCTCGTCTTCCGAAACGTCAAGCGTAAAGAGCACGCTGTTTCCCGCGTGCGTGTGGCGTATGGCGTTGGAGAGGAGCTCCGTGAGCATCCGCTCCGTCATCGCCGGGTCGATATTGACCGTATCGGCCTCGTGGGAGCACTCGAAGCGGACGGAGACGCCCGTAAAGCTGACGAACGCGGATACGGAATCTGCGAGCTCGGCGCAGAGCCGCACGACGTCGGTCGCTGCAAGGTCGGGCCTGCCGCTGCCGCTGCGCATGGCGGTGAGGTCGGCGAGCTGCTCCGAGATGAGCTTCAGACGGTACTGCCCGTGCCTTACCGCGGCGAGCGTCTCGTCGATGGCGGGGTCGCCCTCGGGAAGCCTGTCGCGCAGAATTTCCGATGCGGCGAACGAGGCGCTCAGAGCTTCGCGTATATTTTCGCCGAGTTTTCCGAGGAGCTTGACGTCGCTATCCACAGACAGACCTCCTTTTGTCGAAAAAAGTCGAATTTCTGATTTGATTTTATCATTATTCATGCCCGGAAGCAACAGAGAATATGAAAATCGCGCCCGGGCGAGACATTCTATGCTCCGCGCCGGATACGGTCCTATGCGCCGCGGCATGAAAAAGCCCGCATCCCGTCCCTTACAGGACGAAACGCGGGCTTTTTGAGCTTTCTTTCACGCGAGCTCTGCGATGACCTCGACCTCGCAGAGAAGACCCTTAGGCAGACCCTTCACGGCGACGCAGCTGCGTGCGGGATTGCCGGTGAAGTATTTGCCGTACACGGCGTTGAATGCCGCGAAGTCGGCCATGTCGGCGAGAAAGCACGTCGTCTTCACGACGTTTTCATACCCCGCACCCGCGGCGGCGAGGATGGCGCCTGCGTTTTTGATCGCCTGCTCGGCCTGCTCCTCGATGGTGCTCCCGACGACGTCGCCCGTCGCGGGGTCGAGCGCGATCTGACCGGAGCAGAAGAGAAGATTGCCGGTCCTGAAAGCCTGCGAATAGGGCCCGATGGCAGCGGGCGCCTTATCTGTATCGATCTTTATCATGTCTGTACCTCGGATCCAGAGTATTTTGCGGTTTCCCGCAGGTCCATTGTAGCACAAAACCGGCCCGTCTGCCCACATTATTTTTTGCCCGCGCATTCCGACGCGCATGTTCCGCCATACTATCCGCGGAGGCGGATGAAATGAAATCGGTATGGAGCGGGACGGAGCTCCCGCGTTTTCCCGGGCTCGACGGCGACGTGAAGACGGACGTGCTGATCATAGGCGGCGGCATCGCCGGGATACTCACGGCGTATTTCCTTCACAAGAACGGGATAGAGTATGTGCTCGCGGAAAAGGGCCGTATCTGCGGCGGGAACACCCGGAACACGACCGCGAAGATCACAGCGCAGCACGGACTCATCTATGAAAAACTGTTCAAAAGCAACGGGGAACACACGGCGAAGCAGTATCTGCACGCGAATCTCGCCGCGCTCGGGAAGTTTTCCGAGCTCTGCCGCGGCATTGACTGCTGCTTTGAGGCAAAGGATAACTTCGTATACTGCGCCGACCGGAGGCGGCTTGAAAGCGAGTTGAAGGCGCTTTCAAGGCTCGGATACGAAGCGGAGCTCTGCGAAAAGCTCCCGATACCCGTGAAGACGGCAGGGGCCGTGAAATTTCCCGGGCAGGCCCAGTTCGACCCGCTGAAATTTATCGCGGCCATCGCAGAAGGGCTGAATATATACGAGGACACGTTCGTACGTGAGATGAAGGGCACCGCCGCCGTGACCGACCGCGGATGCATAAGGGCTGACCGCGTCGTCTGCGCGACGCATTTTCCGTTCATCAATAAGCACGGGCTGTACTTCATGAAGCTGTATCAGTCGCGCTCATACGTTATCGCGCTTGAAAACGCCCCGGATTTCGGCGGAATGTACGTCGACGAAGCGGATACGGGGCTGTCTTTCCGCAATTACGGTGATCTGCTCCTGCTCGGCGGCGGAGGCGGGCGCCCCGGCAAAAAAAGCGCCGCTTGGGAGGAGCTGCGCCGCTTCGCGGCCTCGAACTGGCCCGGCTCGCGCGAAAAGTACTTCTGGGCCGCGCAGGATTGCATGAGTCTTGATTCCATGCCGTATATAGGCCGCTACGGCTCGCGGACCTCGGACCTCTACGCAGCTGCGGGCTTCAACAAATGGGGGATGACGGGCTCGATGCTTGCCGCGATGATACTGAGTGACGCGCTCGCGGGGCGCGAAAACGAATACGCGGAGATATTCGACCCGTCACGCAGGATGCTTCGCCCGCAGCTTTTCGCCAACGGCGCGGAGACCGTGCTCGGCCTTCTGACGCCGTCGCGGCGCGTATGCCCGCACATGGGCTGCGCCCTTAAATGGAACGCCACGGAGGGCTCATGGGACTGTCCGTGCCACGGCTCACGCTTTTCGGAGTCCGGAGAAGTGCTCGACAACCCCGCCAACGGCGATATCGGACACCGTTGAATAAGAAAAGGCAGACCGCTTCGGGACAGCCATCTAAGGATTTTTTCTTGCCGGAACAGCAAAAAACAATATAAAAAGCCCGGGACAGAAGCGAAAACTTCTATCCCGGGTTTACTGTTTTTATGAGCAAGGACTTGCTCCGCAAGAGATTTCATAGGTT